>CAZUJY010000011.1:0-25300 GCA_964620565.1 uncultured Ruminococcus sp.
GCTGCGCCGCAGAATACGGGAACGATATCACCGGAGATAATACCGTTATGAATAGCCTCGAGAGCTTCCTCTCTGGAGATAGGCTCCTCGTTGAAGAACTTATCCATCAGATCGTCGCTGGTCTGTGCAATAGCCTCAAGAAGCATTGCGTGATACTCCTCACATATGTCAGCGAACTGAGCGGGAATGGAGCTGCGGGAGTACTCACCGGTAGACTTCTCGAAGGTGTAAACGCACATCTCAACGAGATTTGCAAAGCCGATTACGTTAGGACCGTCGATAATAGGAATCTGAACGGGACAAACGTTTACGCCATATTTTTCACGGATAGCGCCGAATACCTTGTGGAATCTTGCCTCACCGTCATCAAAGCGGTTAATGAAGAATGCCTTGGGAATTCCTGCATCGGTAGCAAGCTTCCATGCAAGCTCAGTACCAACCTCGATGCCTGCCTTACCGTCAACAACGATGATAGCAGCATCGGCAGCTCTTACGCACTGTCTTGCCTCAGCCTCAAAATCAAAGAAGCCGGGAGTATCGAGAATATTGATCTTCGCACCGTTCCAAAGAAGGGGCGCCGAAGCAGCGGAAATCGAATAACCTCTCTTAATTTCCTCGGGATCGTAGTCACATATAGTGTTACCGTCGGTAACATTACCGAGACGGTCGGTAAGTCTTGAAATATAGAGCATAGACTCAGCAAGCGAAGTTTTTCCGCCGCCGCTATGTCCTAAGAGTGCTACGTTACGAATGCTTTTTGTGTAAACCTTTTCCATAAAGAGGTTCTCCTTGTAATAAATTTGCTGTAATGCGATAAATCGCCATAACATTTATTTTATTATACTATATTTTATTTAACATTTCAAGGCTTGAAAATCAACTATTTGCCCTATGAATGTAGAAAAAAACGGCGCCATTTTGTGCAACAATCACAAAACACGCCGTTTATTGTTAAATAATTGACTTTTAATAGGTCGTTTCCTTTTCACGAGTCTTCATGTGAATCAGAACCTGATAGATGTTAGATACTCCGCAAAGCTCTACTCCCTCGGGCACCTTAAGGCCCTTGGTTATGTTCTTCTTAGGAAGTATTATCTTTGTAAAGCCAAGTCTTACCGCCTCTTTGACACGGTAATCTATGTGCGACACTGCCCTTACCTCTCCCGAAAGACCGATCTCACCAAAAGCAATAAGATCGTCGGGAATTACCTTGTCGGTGATACCGCTGATAAGTGCCATCGCTATCGAAAGATCTGCGCTGGGCTCGTCAAGCTGAATTCCGCCTGCAACGTTAAGATAAACGTCATTTTCATAGAATTTAAGCCCCATTCTCTTTTCAAGAACAGCGATAAGCAAACACATTCTGTTGTAATCAAAGCCATCCGCTGTGCGCTTTCCGTTAGCATAAACCGATTTTGCAACCAGAGACTGAATCTCCGAAATGATAGGTCTCGTTCCCTGCATCACACAGCCTGCGCAGGAGCCGCTTGTGTTCTTTGGACGCTCAGCCATTACGACCTCGCTGGGATTGGGGATCTCAACAAGACCTTTATCTCCCATCTCAAATACTCCTATCTCATTGGTGGAGCCGTAACGGTTTTTGATCGCACGGATTATTCTGTAGGAATTTGTTCGCTCGCCCTCAAAGTAAAGCACGGCGTCAACCATATGCTCAAGGATCTTAGGACCGGAGATACCGCCCTCCTTATTAACGTGACCAACAAGAAAGACAGCCGCACCTGCAGTTTTACCGTAGTTGATAAACGTCATTGCGCCCTCACGTACCTGGGTAATACTACCCGGAGCAGAGGTAAAGCGCATACTTGAAAGCGTCTGAACGGAGTCTATAATTATAACGTCAGGTGAAAGCCGCTCGCATTCGGTAAGAATAAGATCGGTATCTGTCTCTGTAAGCAGGTAGATAGAGTCACCGTTGATACCAAGTCGCTCTGCACGAAGCTTCAGCTGTCCTTTAGATTCCTCACCGGAGACATACAGCACCTTTCTGGTCTTGCCAAGCTCGGAGCAGATCTGAAGAAGCAGAGTTGATTTACCGATACCGGGCTCGCCCGAAAGAAGAACGGCAGAGCTGTCTACAAGACCGCCACCTAGCACTCTGTCGAGCTCACCCATACCTGTTCCTGTACGCATATATTTGGGAAGCTCAAGCTCGGAGAATTTTTCCGCTTTATTTACTCCTTCAGCTATTCTGCCTCGATTTATTGCATTTTTTTGAGCTTTTTCGACTACCGTCTCCTCGTCAAACGAGTTCCATGATTCGCATTCGGGGCACTTTCCCAGCCACTTTAGACTTGTTGCGCCACACTCACGGCAGACAAAAATAACCTTTGGACCCTTCATTTTTTCAGTTTCCTTTGTATGTATTTTTACTTGTTGCTTGCTTCTATATATTCTATAATACCACAAACAATCGAAAAACTCAATTCTTTTTGATATTCTTTTTCAGAAAGTTTTTTACATTCTGCTTCATTGGTCAGAAAACCGCATTCTATCAGTACCGCAGTGTTATTTACATTATCAAGAATATACATATCACTTCCCGCCTTTGGGACACGCTTATTATCCTTTTGAATATCGCTGACTACTCTGTTTTGAATAGTATCTGCAAGGACTCTGCTCTCATCTTTATTATCAGAATAATATACTTGAAGACCCGAATATTTGCTGCTACCAAAGGAATTCATATGTATACTGATAAAAATCGAATCCGGATAACGCTCCGCAACCTTAACTCTGTTCTTAAGATCGGATATTTTTCTTATTCCGTATATGTTCTGTTCCTCTGTGTAGAGAAGTCTGTCGTCCGTCCTTGTGTAAACTACGATATAACCCTTTTCCTCAAAAATTCTGCCGATTTCAAGGGCTAGCTGCAGATTGAGATCCTT
The DNA here is from genome assembly GCA_964620565.1 of uncultured Ruminococcus sp. Classification (GTDB taxonomy): domain Bacteria; phylum Bacillota; class Clostridia; order Oscillospirales; family CAG-272; genus UBA1740. Next base: position 2,907 of record CAZUJY010000011.1, read on the forward strand.
TTCGAGCACTCCATTCACACCTACAGCGCCCGAATCCTCGCCGCCGTGACCTGCATCAATGATTATTATCTTTTCATAAGGCAAAGTATCTGCCGCACTATCAAGAATGTCATCGCCGTAAATATGCGTTACAGCGCCGATAGTACCTGCAATCACAATTATCAAAACCAATGAAATGCTTACAAGAGCAAGAGATGCACGCCTGCCTGTAAGATTTAAAACGAATATTTTCATAATCTAATCACTCCTTTACCTAATATTATGGTACTTGTCTATTTATTATTCCCTGTTATGCTACAAAGAAAATCAAAAATTATGGCTTTTGTTAATAGTTTGTTCATTTTTTTGTGATAAAATTTTGTATAATGAAAGATTCGAAAAAAGGAGGTGCGCTATGGCGACGTTAGCTTTAAAAAGCGATAATGCGGAATTTAAGACCTTTCCACGCTTTTTGCGTGATTACGCAAACTATCTGTCTGCCGTCGAGGGCAAGAGCGAAAAGACAATATGTGAGTATCTCTTGGACCTGAGAACCTTCTTCAGATACTTCATTATGACCCGTGACGATATGGATCTGCCTATTGAGGAGCTTGAGAGCATCAGCATACGTGAGCTTACCATGGATGACGTTCGCGAGATAGACACTCAGCTTATTGTCAACTTCATCGCTTACACCAGAAACGAGCGCAAAAACAACTCCTCTACACGTAACAGAAAGCTTAGTGCGATCAAGTCGTTTTTCCGCCACGTACACAACAAAAAGCATTATATCGATAGAAATCCTGCGGCAGACATCGATGGAATACAAAAAAGCAAGACTTTATCAAAGTATCTGACCATAGATGAGGCGGTAAGACTTCTCGAAGCGGTAAGCTCGGATACAGAGTCAAAAACGAAGCAGCGTGACTACTCAATTATTGCCCTGTTCCTTAATACAGGAATGCGTCTTTCGGAGCTTGTGGGACTCAATCTTGAAAGCTTTGACCCCGAGATAACCTTCGTAAAGGTGCTGGGTAAAGGCAGCAAGGAGAGGATCATTTTCCTTAACAATGCGGCACGTGATGCAGTTATGACCTATATGAGACAGAGACTTGATCCGAGGTTTATCCGCACATCCGATCACGCCTTCTTCCTAAGCGCAAGGCAGACCAGAATTTCACCTAAAACGGTACAGTGGATGGTTAATAAGTATCTGGGACTTGCAGGTCTTGGCTCAAAGGGATATTCGGTTCATAAGCTTCGTCATACGGCGGCAACGCTTATGTATCAGAGCGGCAAGGTGGATATTCGTGTGTTGAAGGACATTTTAGGCCACGAGCAGCTTAATACCACACAGATCTATACACATCTTGTAAGCAAAAACATGGAGGAGGCTATGGACAATAATCCGCTCTCCGACGTTATATTAAAGAGCAAGCAGAATAGCTGATTTTGGGAGCAGTGAGTCTATCTCACTGCTCTTTTTTACTACTTATTTAATAAAAAGTATTGACTAAATCGTAATTTGGTGGTATAGTATATTTGGTAAAATATAAAATATTTTCAAATAACCCTGTTTTTGAATATTTAGGAAGGAGAGATTTGCTCCGGAGCAAATCAAGAATTCGCTTTGAACAAATACACAAAACCCACCTTCTGCAGTCTTCCTACGGCTGCACAGCTGCGTGAGTCACTCCGTGCCGGCGAGGGCGCTGAGGCGAGAACTCAGATCGCAATGCTTTTCGATACCGATACCTTCGTTGAGATCAGCGCTTATACAAAGCGTGCTTACTCGGACTTTTTAGCCACCGAGAAGACCAACGAGCTTGAGGGCGTTATCTGCGGCTACGGCGCTGTGGACGGCAAGCTTGTTTTCGCCTTTGTTGAGGATGCCTCGAGAATGGGCGGTGCCATCGACGAACGTCACGCAAAGAAAATTACCGATCTTTATAAAATGGCTCTTGATAACGGCGCACCCGTTGTTGGTATTTTCAACTCCAACGGTACCGATATTTTCGAGGGAACCGCAGGACTCGCCGCATACGGAAGAATAATGTCGGCTATCACAAAGGCATCGGGTATTATTCCTCAGATAGCTTATATCGCAGGTAACTGCATAGGCACGTGTGCCGCTATTGCGTCTATGTTTGACGTTGTAGTTAAGCGTGACGAGGCTTCTCTTTACGTAAATTCCCCCGCCCTTACCGGTGAAAAGGATGCGCAGGATGCGATAGTTGCATACGAGGACGTAGAGCAGCAGTGCATGGGATATATCATCAGCCTTATCTCCTTCCTGCCCTCCAACTCCTCTGTCGGAGTTCAGAGCTCGGAGATATTCACCGATAACCTTAACAGAAAGCTTGGCAATATTGATTTTGGCGGCGATGCGCTTTCTATCATTTCCATTATTGCCGACAACAGCATGTTCCTTGAGCTTACTCACGACTACGCTCCCACCGTCAGCACGGCATTTACTACCATCGGCGGTGTAAGATGCGGCGTTGTTGCTACCTCCTATTCTCAGAATGAGGGTAGAATCGATACTGCTGCTGCAAGAAAGATCTCCAAGTTCGTTACTCTCTGCGACAGCTTCTCCATTCCCGTAGTTACAATTGTTGACTCTCTCGGTCTTGCTATCAACAAGAAGAATGAGCAGGTATTTGCTCCCGAGCTTGCAAAGCTTGCCATGGCTTACGCAGGATCCACCTGCCCTAAGATCACCGTTATTCACGGTCACGCAATCGGAGCTGCATTCGTGCTTCTCGGCTCCAAGTCCCTCGGCGCAGATCTTGTTTATGCCACCGAGGATTCCGAGATCGGCGCTCTTACCGCAGCAAGCGGCGTGGCATTCGCCTGGGATAAATATATCACCGAGGAGACCACACGCGAGGAGCTTATCGCTCAGTGGAAAACCTCCGTTTCCTCCCCTGCAAATGCGGCGGCAAGCGGAGAGATCGACGATATTATCAGCATCAATGAAATGAGAGCAAGGATCTGCTCTGCACTTCTTATGCTTTCCGCAAAGGGTGACGCTACGGCGGTTGCTCGCCGCAAGGTTCTTCCCCTTTGATAGGAGGATATTATGTTTGGTATAAATGATTATTCCCGACCTATAATTGATTTTGAGAATTTTGAGTTCTCCCAGATCGGCGAAGCCCTTCTGTTCGGACTTTCAATTCTGTTTATAGGTATGGTTACGGTATTCGCCGTATTGTGTTTACTTTGGCTTTTCCTCTATTTGTTCAAGCTTGTCTTTCACGATCTTCCCGCTAAAAAGTCGGCTAAAAAGAACGTAGTCCAGGCTGTAAGTCCTGTTGAGAAAAGCAATGATCGATCTGCGCCCGACGAGGATGAGATAATCGCCGTTATCGCCGCTGCTATTACAATGGCTGAAAGCGAAAATTCGGGTATGAAGTTCAGAGTAGTATCCTTCAGAAAAGTCTGATAAAATTACAAGTAACGAAAGGGTTTTAAAATGAAAAGATATAACATTACTGTAAACGGAAATACCTATGAGGTAACTGTTGAGGAGGTTGGCGGTAGCTTCAGCCATACTCCCGTATATTCCGCTCCCGTAGCTCCCGCAAGCGCTCCTGCCGCTCCCAAGCCTGCTCCCGCGGGCGTTGCCGGTATGAACAAGGTTACCGCTCCTATGCCCGGTACAATTCTCGACGTTAAGGTTAGCGTTGGTCAGTCTGTAAAGAAGGGTGACGTTATCTGCGTGCTTGAGGCAATGAAGATGGAAAATGATATTCCCGCTCCCTGCGACGGTATTATCGCTTCTGTAAACGTTCAGAAGGGCTCCACCGTTGCCGCAAACGACGTTATCGTATCCTTCAACTAATTTAAGGAAAGCATAGGTACTAATAAATGTTAGATGCTATCACAAATTTCCTAGGTACGACAGGCATAGCTCATATGTTTTCTGGCGACTCCGGAATGGAATGGTGGAAGACGCTTTTGCAATATTTGATAATGTACGTAATTATCGGAGCATTATTCTATCTTGCTATTGCAAAAAAGTTCGAGCCCCTGCTCCTTATGCCTATTGCATTTGGTATGCTGCTTGCCAACCTTCCCGGTGCAGAGCTTATTCACCTGGACTTCTTCTTTGACGATTATTATATTGCCGTTGAAAACAGCGAGCTTAAGGGTACCCTTGCAGCTCATATGACCAATTTTCTCGGCACACTTTCAGCGAACGGCCTTTCGGGTCTTTATACGGTTACAGAGGATTCTCTTATCTTTAACCTTGAGGGACTTGATTCGGACGCTATAACATACTTCAATTCCCTCTTTGATTTCTATCTCGGCGATGCTGCCTACGTCAGCGACGGTGTTGTTCATATAAGAATGGCGCACGTAGTTAAAGAGGTTATTAACAACGGCGGACTTATAGATATACTCTATCTCGGAGTTAAGCTTGGAATTTATCCCTCGCTTATCTTTATGGGCGTAGGTGCAATGACCGACTTCTCTCCCCTTATCGCTAATCCCAAGTCGCTTCTTATGGGCGCAGGCGCACAGCTCGGTGTTTTTGTAGCCTTTATGCTTGCTCTTCTCCTTGGATTTACTCCTATGGAGGCGGGAGCTATCGGTATCATCGGCGGCGCCGACGGTCCTACCGCGATCCTTGTAACAAAGGAGCTGGCTCCTCATCTGCTTGGTGCGATCGCCATTGCGGCATATTCCTATATGGCGCTTATTCCTATCATTCAGCCTCCCTTCATGAGGCTCATGACTACCGAGCAGGAGAGAAAGATCCGGATGACAAATCTCCGCCCCGTATCCAAGACCGAGAAGGTCATCTTCCCCATCGTGGTTACAGGCATCGTTTGTCTTATTGTTAGAGATGCGGCCCCCCTCGTAGGCTTCCTTATGGCAGGTAACCTGCTTAACGTTTCGGGTGTTACCGACCGTCTTTCCAAGACTGCACAGAACGAGCTTATCAACATAATCACCATCTTCCTCGGAGTTTCGGTTGGTGCAACAGCCAATGCCGCTAACTTCTTAAGATGGCAAACACTGTTCATAATTGGCCTCGGTCTCCTTGCCTTCATCATCTCCACCTGCGGCGGTCTGCTTGTAGGTAAGATCATGTGCAAGCTTACCGGAGGTAAGATAAATCCCCTTATCGGCTCTGCAGGTGTTTCTGCAGTACCTATGGCGGCAAGAGTTGCTCAGGACGTAGGACGCCAGTATGATTCCTCCAACTTCCTTCTCATGCATGCTATGGGCCCCAACGTTGCCGGTGTTATCGGCTCTGCCGTTGCGGCAGGTGTATTCCTCAGCTTCTTCAGATAAGCTGAAGATAACAAAGAAAGGATTTTTAAACAATGTCAAAAGTTTTAATTACCGAAACCGTCCTTCGAGATGCGCATCAGTCGCTTGCTGCAACCCGTATGACAACCGAGGAGATGATCCCTGCTCTCGACGATCTTGACAAGGTTGGCTATCACTCTCTCGAGGCATGGGGCGGAGCTACCTTCGATTCATGTCTGCGTTTCCTTCACGAGGATCCCTGGGCAAGACTCCGTACCATAAAGGATCACGTTAAGAACACAAAGCTTCAGATGTTATTCCGCGGCCAGAACATTCTCGGCTACCGTCATTATGCAGACGACGTAGTTGAATACTTCGTTCAGAAGTCTATCGCAAACGGTATTGATATTATCCGTATCTTTGATGCGCTCAATGATGCGAGAAACCTTGAGACTGCTATCAAGGCCGCTATCAAGGAGAAAGGTCACGTTCAGGCGGCTATCTCCTATACCACATCTCCCTTCCATACCAACGAGGGCTTTGCAAGATATGCAAAGCAGCTTGAGGAGATGGGTGCTAACTCCATCTGCATCAAGGATATGTCGGGACTGCTTAAGCCCTACGAGGCATATCAGCTCATCAAAACCGTAAAGAACAGCGTTTCTGTTCCCGTTCATCTTCACACCCACTACACCGCAGGTCTTGGCTCTATGACCCTTCTTAAGGCTATCGAGGCAGGCGTTGACGGTGTTGATACTGCGATTTCTCCCCTTGCAATGGGTACATCTCACACTCCCACCGAGTCGCTGGTTGCTACTCTCCAGGGTACTCCCTACGACACCGGTCTTGATCTTGCGAAGCTTGATATTGTTGCCAAGCACTTCAATAATATCCGTGAGAAATATCTTGAAAACGGTCTTATCGATCCCAAGGTGCTTAAGGTTGACGTTAACGCACTTCGTTATCAGGTTCCGGGCGGTATGCTTTCCAACCTTATCAGTCAGCTTAAGGCAGCCGGTAAATCGGATAAGCTCGATGCTGTTCTTGAGGAGGTTGCGCACGTACGAGGCGAGGTTGGATATCCTCCCCTCGTAACACCCACATCCCAGATCGTAGGCACTCAGGCTGTTAACAACGTTCTCTTCGCAAACGAAGGCAGATATTCCCGTGTTACTAAGGAATTCAAGGCTTTGGTTCGTGGTGAATACGGCAAGTGCCCTGCTCCCATCGAGGACTCCTTCAAGAGAAAAATCATTGGCGAGGATGATATTATTGATTACAGACCCGCAGACAAGATCGCTCCCGAGATTGATTCTCTCAGACAGAGAGTTGCTCCTTACAGCGAGCAGGACGAGGACCTTCTTTCTCTCGCACTCTTCGAGCAGGTTGCTATCAACTTCTTCGATTGGAGAAAGCAGCAGAAGTACAACCTTGATGACAAGGCTGATCCTAAGAACGGTATTCACAGCATCTAAATATATAAAAACTGCCGTATATTTTACGGCAGTTTTCTTTTTAGCTAAAAATAAGGGTAGTCCTTTCGGACTACCCTTTATTTGATTATTGACCGTCACTATGGTTATCGGAATCGTTATGATCCGAGCCTGCGGTGTGATTTTTCTCAAAGATCTCCCTTAAAACGTCATCGGTAAGATCCTCGCCGCTTGCCATTCTCTTGGCAAGCTCTTCACGGCGAAGGCGCTCTTCCTCCTCTGCCTTACGGTTGTTCTCGTGAGCAATATCATTCTCCTCCTCGCTCTTCTGCTGCTTGCGGAAGGCGATATCCTCAATGGACTCGATGGTGGGATTATCCATCTCCATAGCAGCTCTGAACTGCTCCTCATCCATGGATTCATTCTTAAGAAGGAACTCTGCAACGAAATGAAGCTTATCAATATGCTCGGTAAGAATATCCTCGCAGCGCTTATAGCACTCGGTGATAATACGTCTTACCTCCTCATCGATAAGAGCAGCAGTCTTGCCGGAATAGTCGGGAGAGGAAGAGAAATCTCTGCCAAGGAATACCTCATCCGATCCGTGAGCGTTACCGTAAAGCACGGGGCCGAGAAGCTCGCTCATACCGTACTTGGTAACCATTGCTCTGGCACGGCTTGTAGCCTGCTTGATGTCGCCGGATGCGCCTGTGGAAATGTCGTCGAGAATAAGCTGCTCTGCAACACGGCCACCCATTCCGTAAACGATATCATCAAGCATCTGACCCTTGGTCATACCCATTCTGTCCTCTGTGGGAACACTTACGGTCACACCGCCCGCATTACCTGCGGGGATAATGGTGATATGCTTAATGGGATTGGTATGCTTACAATAGTAGGATGCAACAGCGTGACCTGCCTCGTGATAAGCGCAAAGCTTGTTGTCAGCGGCAGTTCTAACCTTGGTCTTCTTCTGAGGACCGAGAAGTATCTTCATATATGACTCCTCAATATCAACCATACCGATAAGAGCCTTGTTCTTCTTTGCGGCGCGGAGAGCAGCCTCGTTCATAAGGTTTGCAAGCTCAGCGCCCGTAAATCCAATTGTAGTCTGTGCGATCTTTTTTAGATCAACCGTCTCCTCAAGGGGCTTATTACGGCAGTGAACCTTGAGAATTGCCTCTCTGCCCTTCATATCGGGATAATTAACGGTGATCTGTCTGTCGAAACGACCGGGACGAAGAAGTGCGGGGTCAAGGATGTCGGGACGGTTTGTAGCCGCCATAACGATAACGCCCGAGTTAGTGCCAAAGCCGTCCATCTCAACAAGGAGCTGGTTTAAGGTCTGCTCTCTCTCATCATGACCGCCGCCAAGACCTGCGCCTCTGTGGCGTCCTACTGCGTCTATCTCATCTATGAAAATTATAGATGCAGGAGTCTTTCTTGCATTATCGAAGAGATCTCTTACACGGGAAGCACCTACACCAACGTACATTTCAACGAAATCAGAACCGGAAATCGAGAAGAAGGGTACGCCGGCCTCTCCGGCAACAGCCTTTGCAAGCAGGGTCTTACCTGTACCGGGAGGGCCTACGAGAAGAACGCCTCTGGGGATTCTTGCGCCAAGCTTAACAAACTTCTCGGGATCCTTAAGGAATTCAACGACCTCCTCAAGCTCTGCCTTCTCTTCATCAGCGCCTGCAACGTCATCGAATTTAACCTGATTCTTTTCCCCTGTAACAAGCTTTGCCTTAGATTTTGCAAAGCCTCCCGCCTTACCTGCACCGCCGCCCGAGGTCTGACGCATAAGGAATATGGTAAGACCGATAAACAGAAGACCGGTAATTATATAAGGAAGATATACCAGGTACCAGGGAGTCTCGGGAATAGGCTCAATATCGTATTTCTGAAGATTGCTCTCACCGTCAGCCATATTGGCATCAACGATATCAAGCACCTTAATAATCTGAATATCAATACTGAAGCTGTAGGTATATTCCTTGACCTTCTTTTCTCCCTTGTCATCAAGCTCAAAGTCGAAGCTACCGTCCTCGTTCTCTTTCATAACGAATGCGTTAAGGGTAATAGTTCCATTTTCGTCAATTACGAAATCACGCACAAGATCCTTTTCAAAAAGATCTATAAGATCGCTGTATAAGAACTCATCTTCCTCATCAGTTTTGTTCATCATAAAGGAAGATGCGACGATGATAACAGCCACTACTAAAACAAAAATAATTATATTTTTAAAATTTGCCTTCATTAAGTGTCTTCCACGCCTTTCTTACTGTAACAAATAATATTATTCTCAATTAAGAAAATTTTATGACCTGAATTCAGAGCCGGAATAGAGTCTGTCACTATCCTTCTCTTCATCAGGGATTATTCCAAGTAATACGAAAATATTTTCTTTATTTTCATTACAAGCTCCGTCATCACGGACTCCGAAGCCCGGAACCCAAACTACCCCGCTGTCATCACAGAGGATAGGAATAAGCCTTCTCTTAGACGGAGGGATCTTTCTGTCAGAGAACAGCTTTTTCAGTTTATGCGTCATACCGCCGTAATAGACGGTATCGCCGTCCTTTTTAGGACGTAAATACAAGCTACCATTTATTATAGCAGATGAAAGGCTTGCTTGTATTGATATTTTGTAAACATTTAAATAAGTTTTTTCGATCTTTTCCCGAGAAAGCACCAGCTGTGCGTTAAGCGGCGAAAGATCGTTCACTCCCTCGCTGATAGCAAAGCAATAATCCACTGCGTCACCAACGTTGCGAAAGACACGACATACTCCACGCTCGCAAACGAAGGTAGCGCCTATAAGTGAATAGGAAAAATTATCCTTTGTAAGATTATCACGGACATCCGCCGCAATGCGATTAGAAACCGATGCGGATACCCTTGATGCCATAATAGCAAGCACTCTTACGTAAACCGAGCCGTGAAGTGATAACAGATCGGTATTTCTGATCTCGCTGTGAGACTCAAGGAACTCCTCGGCGCAGGATCTGATAAAATCATCATCCGAGCGCATATTATCGGCAAAGCGACAGATTATCCTCTCGGGATCACCGTTAATTCTTTCAAAGGAAGGAATCAGAGTCTTGCGGATATAATTACGTGTGTAGTCCTCGGAGAGATTGGTGCTGTCAGTGACAAAAGGAATCCCGACGTCATTAAGAGCGGATACAATATCACTCTTTGATACGCCGATCAAAGGCCTTATGATATTATCACGTATAGGAGGAATACCGCTTGCGCCGCGGGCGCCGCTGCCACGGAGAATGTTAAATATAACGGTCTCCGCAGAATCACTCATATTGTGAGCGACTACAATTGTATTAATATCATTTCTGCCTGAGATTATCCTCTTAAAAGCGTAATATCTCACATCGCGTGCCGCTTCCTCAATGCCGAGATTAAAGCGTTTTGCATGAGAAGGAACGTCAATTCTTTCCGCCTTGAATTCCACCGAAAGCGCCTGGCAGAGCGAGCGTGAAAACTCCTCGTCCCTATCCCCCTCCTCACCTCTTATACAGTGATTTATATGAACGGCAAGAATGGGAAAATCAAGCCCGTGACGTTTTCTATACTCCAGCAGAAAGCAAAGAAGCATAACCGAATCTGCTCCGCCGGACAAGCCGACGAGTACACCCGACTCGATCTTCTTCCCCATTTCAAAGGACTCTACGGTCTTTTCAATATCTAAGTACAGTTTGCTGTTTTCTGATGAAAAGAGCCTTTCAACTCTGCAAGCATCAATTTGATCCATGATCATCCTCGAGAGTACGGAATTTAGTGAACTGACCAATCCAGCCCATCTTAACGTTACCAACCGAGCCGTGTCTGTTCTTTGCAATAATTACCTCGGCTGTATTGGCGCTATCGGATCCATCCGCACCGGGATCAGCGCCGCTGATATCCTTATAATACTCATCTCTGTAAAGGAAGAGAACGATATCTGCGTCCTGCTCAATAGAACCCGAGTCACGAAGATCGGCAAGTGTGGGACGCTTTCCTTGTCCGGGACGGGATTCGGTACCACGGTTAAGCTGTGCGCAGCAAATAAAGGGAACGCCGAACTCCTTAGCCATGATCTTAAGATTACGTGAGATCTCACCAACCTGCTGTGCTCTGTTATCGCTCTTGGAGGTTGTTTCCATAAGACCGATATAGTCGATAACAACAAGGCCAAGCTCAGGCAATCTTCTTAACTTAGACTTCATATCATTGGTATTGATAGCCGAAGTATCGTCGATATAGATATCGCATCCCGAAAGAGAGGAAATAACGTCTGCAATATTATCCCAATCCTCGTTCGCCAGCTTACCTGTACGAAGGGTATGGGAGTCGATCATAGCCTCGCTTGATAGAATACGGGTAACAAGCTGCTCTCCCGACATCTCAAGGGAGAATATAGCAACAGCCTTGCCGGTGGACTTTGCAACGTTAGTAGCAATATTGAGCGCAAAGGAGGTCTTACCCATACCGGGACGAGCGCCAACGATAACAAGGTCGCCCTTACCCATCTGTACAAGCATTCTGTCAATACCAGAGAAGCCGGTCTTTGCGCCGGAAACAGCGCCCTTGCTCTCAGAAAGGATCTCAAGATCTCTATACACGTTGTGGAGAACGTCTCTGATATGCCTGAACTCCTTGGAGTCGTTGTTGTGAGAAAGATCAAAGATCTTCTGCTCCGCACTGTCAATAACGGTGCGAACGTCGGTTTCGCTGTATGCATCCTCGTTTATCTCATCGCAGGTCTTGATAAGCTTTCTGAGAGTGGATTTATCCTTTACGATCCTGGCATAATCCTTAACGTTTGCCGCCGTGGGAACCGACTCGGCAAGAAGCGTGATATACTGAACTCCACCTGCCTCATCACGGTCACCCATCTCAACAAGAGTATTAACAAGGGTAATAACATCAATAGTCTTGTTCTGGGTATACATCTTAATTAATGCGCTGTATATATGCTGATGCTCGGCAACGTAGAAATCCTCGACGGAGATCATTCCGCTGACCTTGTCAAAAGCCGCAGGACTTACAATTATAGATCCGAGAAGCGCCTGCTCTGCCTCAACAGAAACCGGCACCTGTCTGATTAAACCGCTTGTATTGTCCATTTTGTCTTATCCTTTCAGAATTATAAATTAATCGTGTACGTATACGACAAATTTCGCATTGATGTCAGCAAGAATCTTAAGAGTAACGTCATGCTTACCGTAAGCCTTGATATTCTCCTTAAGAACGATCTTACGTTTATCTACATCAAGACCAAGCTTCTTATTAATCTCCTCGGCAATATCCTTTGCGGTAACCGAGCCATAGAGTCTGCCGTCTGCGCCGTGACCCATAATGATCTCGATCTCCTTATTGTTTATCTTTTCGGCAAGAGCGGCAGCAGCCTTTCTGTCCTCCTGGATCTTAAACTGCTTGGACTCCTCCTTATTCTTAAGCTCGTTCGTAGCCTTTGCATCGGCGGGAACGGCCTTCTTCTGAGGGAAAAGGAAATTACGTGCGTATCCGTCGGATACGTTAATGATCTGATCCTTCTTTCCCTGCCCTTTAACGTCGCAGAGTAAAATTACCTTCATTTTATATTCTCCAATATGCTTATATTTTTTAAACTAAATAGGATTGCGCTCAAGATACTCGTCAATGCTCTTCTTAAGCGTTTCAAGAACCTCGTCAATAGAATCCGAAACAACCTGTGCGCCGGCAACGTCAAAGTGTCCGCCGCCACGAAGCTTTTCAAGTATGAGCTGAACGTTTACCTTGCCGGATGAACGTCCGGAAATGTGGATCTGCTCACCGATACGAACAAGTGTGAATGCAGCGGCTACGCCACGGAGAGTAAGCATCTTATCAGCCGCCTTGGATGCGATGACACGGTAGCTGTCGTCGGTATCACCCTCGCAGCAAGCAAGAGCGATCTGGTTCTTGTACATAATAATTGACGTATGGAAGCGAGCCTCCTTGGAAAGATCCTCGGGCGCCGCCTTAAAGAGATTATATACGTCGGTGGGGTTGGCGCCTGCGCCACGAAGATACTGTGCAGCGCCGAAGGTACGCGTACCTGTATTTCTGGTGAACTGCTTGGTATCAAGAAGAATACCCGCAAGGAGAATATCAGCCTCCTGCTTAAGCAGATTCTGAGAGCTTACCGCACACTCGAGCATCTCCGAAACGAGCTCGCAGGTAGAGGATGCGGAGGGCTCAATGTAAGACAGCTTAACAGCCGCCGAGGGCTGATCATTCTTACGGTGGTGGTCAATAATTGCGATATTGCCCGACTTGGATGCGATATCCGAGAACTGGGCTCTGGATATACCGTTGTGGTCAACAAGAACAACGAGGGTATCAGGACCGATGAGGTCAAGGCCTCCTGCATTATCCACAAATACCTGAGAGTAAAGCTCGGTCTTCTGCATCATTTCAATACAGGGACGAAGGTTCTTGTCGGTAAGGTCGATTGCGATATTTGCCTTAATTCCGCAAAGCATAGCAAGTCTTGCCACACCTACGGATGCACCGATAGAGTCAAAGTCACCGTATCTGTGTCCCATTACGATAACATTATCGGATCTGGACATCAGAGCGGTAAGCTGATTTGCAAATGCACGGGAGCGAACGTTAGAGCGCTTGTAAACAGTCTTTGTACGTCCGCCGAAGTAAACCGTTTCATTCTCCGATTTATAAACCGCCTGGTCACCGCCTCGCTGGAGCGCAAGGTCGATTGCATCTCTTGCATCCTGCTCTCTTTCAAGGAGCGTACCCTTTCTGCGAGAAACACCGATAGATACGGTTATGGAAACACCGTCGCCTACTCTTGCATCACGAATGCTGTCGAGAATATCAAAGCGATTTGCGATACAGGTATCAAGATAGGATGAATCAAAGAACATGATGTATTTATCGTTATCGTAGGACTTGATAACACCGTTCATCGATGCAGCCCACGCCTTAAGCTTATCCTCAATGCTTACAACTGCATCAGAAAGCTTTTCGTGAACGTACTGAAGCACGTCCTCCACGTTATCGATAGCGATATATGCAACTGCTACACGCTCGTCATAATACTTTTTTTCAAGTGCGCTGAGAGCGGTAACGTCGGAAAGCTGCGCAAGGTAAAGACCGTTGTTCTTCTTCGAGATAACAAAGCCCTCAACGGCATAGGTCTTGCCGGAAAGGTCTGTTCTGCACTCGCCATCCTCAAGCTCATCAACGTTGATGGAAAGCAGCTCGGAAATTTTCTCACCGATATAATTAGTGTACGAATCAATGGCAGCCCTCATTGCATCGTTGTACCATAGAATAGTACCGTGAAAATCAAAGATGACAATGGGAGACTTTGCATTCTTGAATACAACGCTTCCCTCCTCGGCAAGAAGTCCGTGAATGCTCTTTGTAGGATATATTCTGGACTTAGCTACTCTTCTGATACCTATATATGCAACTGCGCCAAGATAAAGCGCACCAACGATAAGAGCGATAAATACAGGCTCAATAACCGTCACAAATTTACAAAGCACCGCCACAAGTCCTATACCAAGCACACCAAGAGCGGCATAGAGTATCATATCCTGCCTTGACGCATAAGGAACGTGAAGGTTCTGATTGTCTTTTTCATTTTTCATAAGCGGAATTCCTTTCTTATGACTTATTTTTGTCAAGCGAGTTGTCTTTCTGATAATGCTTTAAGACCCCTGCTCCTTTTTCATTCTGTTAATTCTCAAGGTAAACATTGCTCCGAACACAGCAAGAAGCTGGGTCGCAAAGGTCGAGAAGGTCAATATAACGCCTATCACGATCAAGATTGCAAAAACACGCTTCATCTTTTTCATAAGCAGCGAAACGACAGCATTGAAGCCAACGTAAGCAAATACGACGAAGAGTATGCTTTCAAGATTCATTACCGTAACCGCAAACAGACTGTCGGCAGTGGAGGTAAATACAGAAATAATAGCCGAGAAGAGATAGCCGTATGCAAGTATACTGCTTACACTGAAGCGCCACTCCTCAAGAGGCTTCTTATCGTCAAGGCAGATAAGGAGGCCAAGCTTAAAGAACTTCATTCCGAGTCCAACCAGCGCAAATGCGCCGATAAGAAGCGCGGAGATCATCATTTTCATCATAACGTCAAAAACGACCTCTCCCGCATTGTCCACAAGCTCAATTCCTGCCTGATTATATATCTCTGTAACCTGATCGAAGGCGGTTATAATAACCTGACGAAGCTCCTCAAAGAACTCGGTGTAAAAGACCTCTGCTGCCTCAAAGGTATATTCGCCCTGCGCTATCATTCCAAGCAAAATACAGGAAAGAAGCGTGAAGGCTGCGCAGATGAGCGACATTATATAAGAGGTATTTGCCTTATCCGATCTTTTTCGGAAGGCAGTAACCATGATCGCCGCAAGAATTATTGCACAGGGTGCAAAGAATGATGCTGTAAGCCGGAAAATCACGCCGACGGCATTGATTGCCAAAAGAATGATCGAAACTACAATTCCGTAGGGCTTAACCAAAATTTTATCAAGGAGAAAAAGCATTGCAAGTGCTCCTACAAGCACGGGCAGAACAATTTCACCGAGAACACAGGAAAGAAGTCCAAGGAATACGCAGATAACAGATAGTAATATGAATAAAAGAGTCTTCTTTTCTGAAAATGAAGTCTTTAATTTAATTTCCATATTTGCTCCAAATAAATTATTTCATAAATTATTTCATTATATTATAGCACAATATAATAACTTTGTAAAGATTTTTTTATTATTTTGTTTTAAATTAGTGTGAACATTGATGTTTTTTGTGGATTTTTTTCGTTTTTGTATTGCAAATAGAGTGAAAATGTTGTAAAATGTGTTTGTGAAAATTTATTCTTTTGAAGGGAGAAGCAAAAATGGGTAGATTAACTGCACAAACGCCTGTGATAGAGCTAAGCGGCGTAGGCAAAACACGTGCTGCTCAGCTGGGAAAGCTGGATATACACACCGTTGGCGATCTCATCTATTACTTCCCACGCGCTTACGAAAAGCGTGGTAATATGCTTCCCCTTTCGGAATATGACAGCGAAAAACCTAACGCATACCTTCTGACGGTTGCAACCGAGGTTAAAACCGCGAAGATACGCCAAGGGCTTACCATATCCAAATTCCGCGCCTTTGACGAGAGCGGATCGGTGGACATCACCTTCTTCAACAGTCCCTACGTTAAGGATGTTTTTCATATCGGATCCACCTTCAGATTTTGGGGCAAGGTCGGATTGCAGAAGAACCGTCTTCAGATGGCTAATCCCAAATACGAGCCCTACGTTGAGGGGCTTCCGCTCGCCGACTTCGTACCGATCTATCCCCTTACCGACGGCATATCCTCAAAGCAGATAGATAAGCTTATCAAATCGGCAATAAATGACATTCTGCCCGATATTATCGACCCAATTCCCGATAATATAAGGCTTGACAATTCTCTGCCCACTCTCACCTATGCGATCAAAAACGCCCATTTCCCAGAGAGTGATCAGGCTCTATTCAAGGCACAAAGACGACTTGCCTTTGATGAGATGCTTTACTTTGGAATCGGCATTTCTCTATCAGCTTCACAGAGAACTCGTGGCGAGGGAATAAAGCTCTCCCCCTGCTCTCTTACACCTCTTACTGACCTACTTCCCTATGAGCTTACAGCCTCGCAAAAGCAGGCTATCAACGACGTTTACCGTGACTGTGTTATCGGCAAGGACGGCGTTGTTTCTCCCATGGCAAGGATCATTGTCGGTGACGTAGGCTGCGGTAAAACCGTATGCGCAACCGTCTCGGCTTACATTACCGCAAAATCCGGCTATCAGACAGCCCTTATGGTTCCCACCGAAATACTTGCAAGACAGCATTATGCAGAGCTTTCCGCTCTTCTCGGCAAGCTCGGAATCAGAGTTGAGCTTCTCTTAGGGTCTACCACAGCAAAAGAAAAGCGTAGGATAAAGGAAGCTTTATCGATTGGTGAGGTGGACGTTGTTGTCGGAACACACGCACTTATCTCCGATAACGTTGAATTTAATAAGCTGGGACTTGTTATCACCGACGAGCAGCACCGCTTTGGTGTAGGTCAGAGAGCCAAGCTTAAAGAAAAATCCGAAAAAGCTCACCTTCTTGTTATGAGCGCAACTCCTATCCCCCGTACTCTTGCCCTCACCATGTACGGAGATCTTGATATTTCAAGAATTACCGAGATGCCCAAGGGCAGACAGAGGGTTGAGACCTTTGTCGTCAACGAAGGATACCGGTTAAGGCTCAATGATTTTATTAGAAAACAGGTTGCCCTCGGTGGTCAATGCTACGTTGTATGTCCTTCTATCGAGAAAAACGAGGAGGATGCTTATATTATCGACTACAATACCGGTGAGGTAATAAATGAAAACTCGCTTAACCTGAAGAGCGCTGTTGAATTTTCTGAGGAGCTGAAAAACGCCCTGCCCGATATTTCCGTCGAGGTTCTTCACGGTAGAATGAAATCGGCAGAAAAGGACGAGATTATGTCCCGCTTTGCCCGTGGAGAAACGAAGGTTCTGGTATCCACCACCGTTATTGAGGTCGGCGTAAACGTTCCAAACGCCTGTCTTATGATAGTTGAAAACGCAGAGCGCTTCGGCCTTTCCCAGCTTCATCAGCTTCGTGGACGTGTGGGACGAGGTCAGAGAAAGTCCTATTGCGTTCTTGTTTCTGACATCAATTCACCAAAATCCAGAGAACGCCTTGAGGTAATGAGAACCACTTACGACGGCTTTGAGATAGCAGAAAAGGATCTTGTTCTCAGAGGCCCCGGCGACTTCTTCTCTTCGGTTTCGGATAATAATTTAAGGCAGAGCGGCGGATTCGAGTTCAGGTTTGCTTCAATGTGCGACAGCTCCGATCTGCTTACCAAGGCCTTTCAGGTTGCAAAATCCATAGTGGGCTCCGACCCAAATCTTGAGAAGAGCGCACACCGTGAGCTGAAGGCGGAGATCGACAGACGATTCAGTGTTTCCGAATCTACAATATCATAAAATGCATATAGAAAGGCATTAGAGTTATGGCACAAAAACCATTGGCTGACAGAATGCGCCCTACCAGCTTTGATGAGATTGCCGGTCAGGCACATCTGGTTGGAAAGACGGGTATTCTTCGCCGCCTTACTGAAAATAACAGAATACCTAATATGATCTTTTTCGGCCCTCCCGGTACGGGAAAGACAACCGTTGCAAATATTATCGCCGAGATGTCTGGTATGCAGCTCTACAAGCTTAACGCAACAAGCGCATCTCTTTCCGACGTAAAGGACGTTATCTCATCTACCGATAATATTTTCAGCGAAAACGGTACACTTCTCTATCTTGACGAGATACAATATTTCAATAAAAAGCAGCAGCAGTCGCTTCTTGAATTTATGGAAAACGGTAAGATCACTCTTATCGCATCCACAACAGAGAATCCATACTATTATGTTTATAATGCTCTGCTCTCAAGATCCTCGGTATTTGAGTTTAAATCCGTAACACCCGAGGACTGTATTCCCTCGCTCTATCGAGCGTTGGAGCTTCTTAATAAGGATTTTGATACCAAAAAGAGTGCGGACGAGACGGTTATGCTTACCGTTGCACGTGCCTGCGCAGGTGACGTGCGTATGAGTATCGGCGTGCTTGAGAACGCATTTTATATCTCTGATGACGCAATTACTCACGAGGCTGTAACGGCGCTGCTCCCCTCTGTCGTTGGACACTATGACAGAAACGGTGACGTTCACTATGACCTGCTCTCCTGCTTGCAGAAGTCCATTCGTGGCTCGGATCCCGATGCGGCTATATTTTATCTTGCAAAGATCCTTGCTTCAGGCGATCTGCTCTCTGCCTGCAGAAGAATTCTCGTTATCGCAAACGAGGATATAGGCTGTGCATATCCTCAGGCGGCATCACTTGCTTATGCCTGTACTGAGAGCGCAAGATCGCTGGGATTACCAGAGGCGGCAATACCGCTGGCAAACATTGTGACTATCCTTGCAACAGCGCCCAAGTCGAACACATCATATCTTGCATATCACGCAGCAAGCGAGGATATTGCTAAGGGCCTTGGCCAAAGCGTTCCGAAGCATTTACAGAGCCCTAGCTTTGAGGGCTACGTGTATCCTCATGATTTTGAAAACGATTACGTTAAGCAGGATTATCTTCCACGCGACCTTGTTGGCAAGCATTACTACGAGTTTGGCTCCAACAAAACCGAGCAGGCTGCAAAGGCTTATCATGACTTCATAGTTTCAAGCTGTAAGAATCAGAGAAAGAAGTAATCTTTGACTATGTTTTATCGCTGTTTTATCGCTGGTAAAGATTACTTGACAAAATTCGCTATATTTGATATAATATAGGGTAAGATAATGTCGACGGAGGATCTATTATCCATGATTTATCACTTTATCCTTAACCCCAAGTCGGGCAGAAGTCCGCAGCAGGTAAAGATGGAGCAAGAAATAGTCGAAGCATGCGCTAAAAGGCAGCTTAGCTATCATATATATTACACCACCAGACCAAAGAACTCTATAACCTACGTTCGCTCTATGATCAAGGAATACCCTGATGAGCGTCAGAGGTTTATTTGTATCGGCGGTGACGGAACAATCAACGAGATCGCAAACAGCGCTCCCGCTAACCCTAATATCGAGTTTGGTGTTATTCCCAACGGCTCGGGCAACGACTTTGTAAGGAACTTTACAAAGAGAAGGCTTTTTTCCGATATTAATGCACAGATAGACGGCGATGTACAGACCTTTGACCTTATTAAGTGCAATGACGATTACTGCGTTAATATGATAAACATCGGATTTGACTGCTCGGTTGTAATCGAAGCAGACAAGTTCCGTAAGTACAAGTTTATCTCTCCCGGAATCTCATACGTTCTCGGCGTGGTCGTCGGATTTTTCTTCAAGAAATTCGGTACTAAAATGCGGGTTATCTTTGATGACGGAGAGGTTATTGATAAGCAGCTTACGCTTACTGCGATCGGTAACGGCAAGTTCTGTGGCGGTGGATTCAAGTCCGCTCCCAAGGCAAGCCTTAACGACGGACTTCTTGACGTATGTATAATCGATAAGGTTTCCCGCTTTATTTTCCTCAGACTCGTCGGATGCTATAAGGACGGAACCTTCCTTGAAAACAAATTAGCCCAGAAAATCGTCAGATATAAGCAGACCAATCATTTCAGAATGGAATTTGAAGAGCCTCAGCCTATATGTATTGACGGTGAGGTCAGCAAGGCAAAAACGGTGGAATTTACCGTTATACCCGGAGCATTTAATTTCGTTATTCCCAAGGGTGCCGCACTTCGTTTCCCATCTGAAAAAAATAGGGATTGACCTATGAACATATTTGAAAAAAGGCCGCTTTGTCTGATACTGTGTATCGGGCTCTGCGGCTTTCTGTTTTTTAGCTTTGAAAATAGGCTATTACGTATTCTCGTACCTGCCGTAGCAATTCTGCTCTTTATTTTGTCCTTTATTTTGAGAAAAGACAAGTACAAGCAGATCATTATGCGGCTGAGCGCAGGAGCAATCTTGCTTGCGGGAATACTGTCGTTTCTCTATTTTGACCTATACTTCAAGGCATACGATTTATATGACGGTCAGGTTGAGATCGTAGGTACAGTCGAGGCGGTAACCGAGACATCCTCTTACACCTCCAGGCTGTTTGTTAGAGCTGAAAGTATAAACGGCAAGGATTCGAGCTATTGCTTTTATGCCTACCCTACCAAGAGCGAAGCAAAGGGCGTAATTGAGGGTACCAGAATTAAATTCAAGGCAAATCTCGACGGCTTCTCGGACGAAAGCTATACAAATAATGTTTCCAAGGGCATTAACGCATATGCAAGCGACGTCGAGGAGCTTGAGATATTAGAATATACCGATGGTAGCCTCTCTTTGAGATTTAATCGTATAAGGGAGTATCTCACAAGATACACTATGCTTCTATCAAGCAAGGATGGCGGTGCTATCGTTTCTGCCCTGTTGCTGGGCGAGCGTGATTACCTCCCCGATCAGCTAAGGCTTGATTTCAGAAGAATAGGCATTTCACATATATTGGCTCTCAGCGGTATGCATCTTGCTATTTTATCTATGGGAATCGGTAAGCTGCTTACGCTCTTTAAGATTAAAAAGAAAACACGTGTTCTGGTCACAGCCGTATTTGTCTTTCTATATATGGCTTTGACAGGATTTTCTGTTTCGGTTGTAAGAGCGGGCGTGATGCTTATAATATCATCCCTTCTCTATCTTTTGGGAAGATCCCACGATTCACTGACTTCTCTGTCGGTTGCGGTACTGGTAATATGTTTGTTTGAGCCGCATGCAATTATGGATATTTCTTTATGGTTATCGGCGCTGGCAACCTTTGGTATTATCGCATTCAGCGAGTTTACCGCAGGTCTTGAAAAGCCAAAAACAAAGAAGGCGGCAATTCTCAGATATTTTGTTCTGGCTATCCTTGCATCCGTGTTTGCAATCAGCGCTACTCTTGCGGTTTCTACCACCGCCTTTGGCGGTTTTTCGCTGCTTGCACCGATCACAACCATTATCTTTTCATTCCTTGCCGAGATAATTATGTATCTTGGCTGTATTATGATGCTGATCGGATGGCTGATTCCTGTTGGCTGGCTAATAAATCCGCTGTGCAGTCTTATGAGCTATCTTGCAGGTGTATTTTCATCAATTAATATAGCCTACGTTTCCTCTAATTTCGAGGTTGCGGTAATAGCAATAATTATCTACACACTCTGCTTTTATCTCTTCCTTGTTCTTAAGCTTAAAAAGCCGAAGCGTGCGCTGAAAATATTGCTCTGCTTATATATTCTTGTCACCGTATTGCCAACCGGACTCACGGTAAAGCAAGGGTATACGGAAACGGTAGCCTTTCATTCGGATTACAGATGCGATCAGATGCTTATCAGATCTAAAAACGAAGTCTGCCTTATAAATTCTGCCCAATATAGCCAAAACACAGCATATTCGGCAGTGGATTTTCTAGAGGAAACAAACGTTACTTATCTTGATAAATACTATCTGACTCATTATTCCTGGAGCATTGACGATGACGTTGAAACTCTGCTGTATAACGTATCTGTAGGTGAGATTTACATACCCGAGCCCAGAAATGACGACGAGGAGGCTATCCTTAAAATTCTTCAGAAATCCGTAGAAGATCATAGGACGAAGGTTGTTGTTTTCAGAATATATGAAACGGTTTACGTTGGTGACTACCACATAAACATCCTATACTCCGAGCCTTATGGAAAAACCTCTATGAACGCCTTTGCGGTTGCAAAATGGGATGAGGTCTATACATATATTTCATCGGGACTTCTGACCGGTAATACCGCAAATACGTTAAAAAAATATCTGCCCTTTACAGATCATCTTATTCTCGGTGATCACGGAAAGAAGTATAAGGATAAAATATATATTGAAGAGTGCTATGATGATATTGACAGCATGATCTTACACTCTGAAAACGTTTTTCTTGTACAGAAAAATATGCAATTCTATCTTGACAATGGATGCGATATTTACTCACACCCCGAGGAATACGTATACTTTGTAGGAAAATAAAAGGGGCTGTCTCAAATGCAAATTTGAGACAGCCTCTTTTTGGGGATAGTCAGATTTAGGCGAGAAGCGTCGCTTTGCGACCCGAAGGCACCTCATCCA
>CAZUJY010000012.1:0-3048 GCA_964620565.1 uncultured Ruminococcus sp.
TCGCAAACAATTTAATATTTAATTTTTGTCTAAACTTTTGGGTTCACTTCATTTTTGCATCCGCTTTTGTTATCTATTTCTTTGCGTAAGCATTCACGTTTGCGTGAACGGTATAGCTTGTAACGTCGAGAATAGTTTCGCCGTCGATCTGCAGAGCGCAGGGCTTATCAAAGGTAACGGTAATTTCCTTACCCTTATAAAGATTAACGTACTTCTTATGCTTAAGATGTCCGCCCTCGAAGAAGGATGGGAAGATGGTGAGAGTCTTGATCTTGCCCGAGCCGCCGAAGCCCATAAAGCTAACAAGCCCGTCGCCAAGTCTGTCCTGGTCGGGTGTAGGCATCATACCGCCGCCGTAGAAACGGCCAAGCATAGTGGGAGCGATCCAAACCTTATTGATCTTAAACTCCTTGCCGTCAACGTTTACGGTTGCATTTCTGGGCTTGTAATCATAGATCAGACCCTTGATAGCAATGGCGGTGTAATTAACCTTCTTGCCTGCCTCCTTCTTGATGTCGCCGATCTCACAGCAATAGCCGTCAATACCGTAGCCTATACCGTTAAGGAAGCGATAGGTCTTACCCTTTACCGTTACGGTGGGAAGATTCTTCAGGTAATGATTGATCCTGAAGGGAGCACATCCCTTTTCCTTACCTACATCGTGAAGGAAGTCGTTTCCGCTTCCCGAAGCGTAGTAGTAAATTTCATTGTCAATATTATCTGTATCAACCGCATTTATGAATTTATTCAGCGTGCCGTCGCCGCCCGAAATAACGATCTTATCCTCGGGGTCGAGAGAGGAAATAAAGCTCTTGGTACATTCGATCTCGGTCATATAATGCTCGACAATCTCACCCTCAAGATGAGACTTCAATGCGCCGAGCTTTTCATCGTGGGAACCGTGGCCTGCCAACGGGTTATAGAGTATATGATACTTCATAGTGTCTCCTTGCCAATTTGTAAAAGTGTGTATTTTTTTACATCAACAAGGGGTATTTTATCATTTTAAGTACATATTTGCAACCTTTATTCGCTCGAATTAACAGTTTGTTAATATTTAGTGCGGCAGTATTTACGAATTTTTACTTAAATTTTGGTTAAAAATATCTAAAAAACGGAGAAAGAGCGGAAGACTATGGAAAAGAAAATTACGGAAATTTATGCAAGAGAAATCCTTGATTCAAGAGCAAATCCCACCGTTGAGGCGAGAGTTACGCTTAAATCGGGGGTGGTTGGAGTCGCTAGTGTACCATCGGGCGCATCCACGGGAATACACGAGGCGCACGAGCTTCGCGATGGGGATAAGTCGAGGTACGGTGGCCGCGGAGTAATGCTTGCCACACAGAATGTAAACGAGATTATCCGCCCTGCCCTGTTGGGCGAGGATGCGGGAGATCAGGAAAAAATCGACCGAGTAATGCTGGAGCTTGACGGAACAAAAAACAAATCAAGGCTTGGCGCAAATGCAATTCTGTCGGTCTCGCTTGCTATCGCCCATGCGGCTGCAATATCAGAGAGACTTGAGCTGTATGAATACCTTTCGCTCACCGATAAATATAAAATGCCGACACCGATGTTCAACCTGCTGAACGGCGGCGCTCACGCATCAAACAATATTGACATTCAGGAGTTTATGATTGTTCCCCACGGGCTTAAGCTGCCCGAGGCCATAAGAGCCGGCAGCGAAATATATCATACTCTCGGCAGACTCCTGCGCCAAAGAGGGCTGTCCACCGCCGTTGGTGACGAGGGCGGATTTGCCCCCGATCTCAGTACCGATGAAGAGGCGATAGAGCTGCTGACATGCGCCATCAGCGAAAGCGGTTACAGCACCGATAAGGTTGGTATTGCTCTTGACGTGGCCTCCAGCGAATGGTATGAGGGCGGAGAATATATGTTGCCGAAAAGAAAAGCAAGGATGAGCCGTGAGCAGCTTATCGAATACTACGCTAAGCTATGTGGGAGATATCCTATTATTTCTATTGAGGACGGGCTTTCGGAGGATGATTTTGACGGGTGGAAAATGCTGACCGAACGTCTTGGTGACAGGTGTATGCTGGTTGGCGACGATCTCTTCGTTACCAATACCGAAAGACTGAAAATGGGAATTGAGCGAGGGGCCGGAAACGCAATTCTTATAAAGCCAAATCAGATCGGCAGCCTTTCCGAAGCTCTAAGCGTTATCAAAATGGCAAGGGATAATGGGTATAAATATATTATTTCCCACAGATCGGGAGAGACCACCGATACCTCTATTGCCGATATTGCGGTAGCGACCGAGGCGGAGTTTATTAAAACCGGTGCGCCCTGCCGTGGAGAGCGTGTGGCAAAATACAACAGACTGCTTTATATATATAATAATGTAAGGAAATAAAATAAAGGCGGACTCGGATTATCCGAGTCCGCCACAGCCTTTCAGCCGATTAATTATTTAGGTCTATTAGCAAAGGATCCACCAAGGTCTGCGGGATCTCTTTGTGGTAACAGCCACGATCGTAGTGATAAGGCAAAGGGTTGCGATACCAATGCAGATGATAACCACTTTATTGTTATCGTTACCGTCCTCACCGGTTTCGCCCTGAGGTCCTTCGGGACCGGTCTCGCCTGTGTCACCCTTAACGTATACAAGCTCTGTCCAGGTCTTACCCTCGTCGTAGGATACGCAAAGGATGTTCTCCTCGATCTTGAACTTGGGTGTTACACCGTCCATACCGTTAAGACCGGGCTTGCCCATTATGTTACCGATAGTTACTACCTTGTCATCGGTGTAGGTGATCGCAAGGTCGCCATCGTCCTCAATTACGATCTCCTTGATTCCAAGGCCGTCCTGGCCGTCGTTACCGTCGGCTCCGGAAGCGCCGGTAGAACCGGTTTCGCCCTGAGGTCCCTGTACCTCGCCAAGTTCTTCCCAAGTCTTGCTTTCGTCCTCAACGTCCTTGCCATCGTAGGATACGTAAAGAACACCATTTTCTACCTTGAATACAGGCTTAACTGCATCCTGTCCCTTGATGTATGCAAGAGGCTCGCCCCATTCGCCGTTCTCGGTGT
>CAZUJY010000012.1:3148-7040 GCA_964620565.1 uncultured Ruminococcus sp.
AACGTACATAAATGTAACCGTTCTCTACCTTGAACTCTACGTATGCGTTGTCGCCATCGCTTCCGTCTGCGCCCTTAATAGGACCAAACTTCTCGGGCTCTCCCTTGGTGTAGGTGATTACAAGATAACCGTTTTCATCGATCACGATGCTTTCAATACCCTTGCCGTCTGCACCGTCGTCGCCTACTACCTTGTCAAGCTTTGTGAAGTTCTCGCCGTCGTCATAGGATACCCAGAGGTAACCGTCATCTCTTACCTCAAACTTAACGTTCGCATCCTTACCAGGCTCGCCCTTGATGTATGCAAGAGGCTCACCCCATTCGCCGTTCTCGGTGTAACGTACATAAATGTAACCGTTCTCTACCTTGAACTCTACGTATGCGTTGTCGCCGTCGCTTCCGTCTGCGCCCTTGATAGGACCAAAGCTCTCTTCATCGCCATTGGTGTAAGTGATTACAAGATAGTTGTTTTCATCGATCACGATGCTTGCAATTCCCTTGCCTGCTGCGCCGTTTTCGCCTACTACCTTACCAAGATCGCTCCAATGCTCTCCGCCGTCATAGGATACGAGAAGGTTGCCGGTTGCTTCATCGATGTCGAAGAGTACGCTTGCATCCTTGCCGTCCTTACCGTCGAGGATCTCAAAGGACTTGTATTCGTTATTGTCAAGATAGATGGTTACAAGTGTTCCGATCTTTTTACCTTCGTCGTCTGTCAGATCGGAGGTTTCAATATTAACGATAGTTCCTGCTGCTCCTGTCTCACCCTGCTCACCCTTAATGTTTACGGGCTCGGACCAGGTGGTTCCGTCGTAAGAGTAGCTGATCTTTCCGTCTTCAATCTTGAACTCGGGAGTCTTACCGTCTGCGCCAACTACGTTTTCAAGTGTAGTGTATGTGCCATTGCTGAATCTTACAATAAGATCTCTGCCGCTAAGCTCTACACCGGTAATGCTGATACCGTCTTCGCCTACTACCTTGTCAAGCGGCTCATAGCTTGTGCCACCGTCGTAGGATACGTAGAGAATTCCATCCTCTCTGATCTCAAACTTAACGTTTGCGTCATCACCGTCTTCACCGTCTTTACCGTGATTTACGGTAATGTCATAGGTCGCACCGCTGGTAAGTGTTACAGTGTAAATGCTATATTCGGCTGTGCTCTTGGACTCATTAAGAGTAATGCTATCAATTCCAACACCGGGTTCACCCTGAGGACCCTGAGGTCCTGTTGCGGGTACGCCTGTGTCAACGTCGCCAAGCCACCAGTTGCCATTAGAACCGATGTAGTAAGGAACGCTGTCGATAACCTCAACCATACCCTCGTCTGCTGCCTGGGTTACGTAACCTCTGAGAGCAAGCTCGTCAGCATAATCAGCCTTGAAGAGTGCGCTGATGCCTTCGGGATCACCGTTGAATACCTCGCTGTTCGCAAGAACAAGCTCGGAGTTGATGGTTGCGCTAACGTTAGAAACATTAGCAGAAGAAAGAATGTACTTCTTATTTACAGTAGCGGAGGAGCCTGTTCTGGCACGCTCTGCAGCTGCAATGAAGGTAGCATTTACGTTCAATTCTACGTAAGTGCTGTTTGTAATAGTGATAACAGCAGACTTGGGTGCTGTGCTGTTAGTGTTAGTGATGCTGTTTACATTAATGGTAATTACAACATAGTTTGCTTCGGTTCCGTTTGCGGTAATCTGAATTGCATTGATTGCGGTAGAAACAATGTTCATGCCGGTAGCATCAATGGTTACAGAAGTATCAATCTTAAGAGGATCGCTGAGCTCAACGTCTCTGAGAAGAGTGATCGTTCCGCCTACGTTAACTGCATCCTGAAGAGTTGCGTAGTAAACATTGCTGATTCTCGCCTCTGCATCAATGTTTTCAACAGAAGTAGAAACGGTTACACTGCCGCCACAAACCTTTACTGCAGCAATATCAGCAGTGCCGGATATAATAGTAGATCCGTAGCTTTCTACAAGATCAATCTCACCGCCGGAAATCGTAAGCACTGTATTAGCATCTACATATACAGAACCTTCAACTTTTCCACCGGAGATGTTTCCTGTTCCGAATGCCTCGCCCTCGAAGCTGGGCTGATCGTTGTTCCAATAGTAAATATCAATTGCAACGTCATCTTCAGTAGTGCCGTTGTTTATGATCTTACCACTCTGAACATTAAGTATGCCGTATACACCAACGGTTACCTTAGAATCAGCAGAAATAACGCCTCCGCCAACACTGTCTTCGATGCTAAGAGTCTGATTGATACCTACGAATACAAGAGGATATCCTGTATTGTAGTTGTAGTCGTTTGCGGGAGTAATGCTATGACCTGCAAGATCAAGAGTAATGGAGCGAGCAACCTCGCCGTTGTTTGCGGTGTAAATATCCGCATACTTGGAGAGCTTAACGTCGCAAAGAAGTTTTACGGTATCACCGCTCTGTGCTACATCAAGAGCTTCCTGAAGTGTTGCATATCCGATGCCGTTGATCTCTGCAACAGCGTCAACAATCACATAATTTTCGCCGTTGTATGCAAGTGCCTTGCCGGGAGCAAGAAGGTCAAGCTCGAATGCGGTGTTAAACTGACCGCCGGAAATGGTGGTCTCGCCGTAGCTTTCTACAAGATCAATCTCACCGCCGGAAATGGTGGTCTCGCCGTAGCTTTTTACAAGATCAATCTCACCGCCGGAAATTGCAAATTTGGATTCATAGTCTACAAATACAGAACCGATAACCTCACCGCCTGTAATAGCGCCATCTCCAATTGCTATACCGTCGAATCCGGCGTCATTATGATCCCAGTGATATGTGGAAACTGCAATGTCGTCTTCGCCGGTACCGGTGTTTTTGATAGTACCATCGGTGATATAAAGCATGCCGTATACACCAACGGTTACCTTAGAATCAGCAGAAATAACGCCTCCGCCAACACTGTCTTCGATGCTAAGAGTCTGATTGATACCTACGAATACAAGAGGATATCCTGTATTGTAGTTGTAGTCGTTTGCGGGAGTAATGCTATGACCTGCAAGATCAAGAGTAATGGAGCGAGCGACCTCGCCGTTGTTTGCGGTGTAAATATCCGCATACTCGGAAAGTTTAACGTCATTAAGAAGTTTTACGGTATCACCGCTCTGTGCTGCATCAAGAGCTTCCTGAAGGGTTTCATATTTATTTGCGCCGATCTGTGCTACAAGAATGCTGCCGCAACGAGTACACTTATAGTTCTCGTCGTACTCGTGGCCGATTGCCTCCTCAGATATATCACCACAGTTTATACAGGTGGCAGGCTCGGTACAGGTTGCATCGCCGTAGTCGTGACCGAGAGCATCAACGGTTACGGTATTAGTTATTACTCCACCAAGTTCAGAACTGAATGTTGCAGTATAAACATCTGTACCTGTTGTTTCACACTTAGGTTCTACTGTACGCTCATAAGAAGCTGTTACTGTTTCGGTAACTACGTGAGCGTTGTCGTTAGCGCAAACCTTTGTAGCGGTACAGGATGTGTTATCAGCGCTCCAAACGTATTCAACCTCGCCGTATGCGTGACCCTTTGCGGAAATTTCCTCTTTGTAATTATCACCGCAGGCACAAGTATAGGTTTTCTCACCTGCAGAAGTACAGGTTGCAGGAGTAGTAATTCTTGAGCTATATTCGTGATCAGAGATTATTCTGCCACAATCATCGCACTTGTGGTCTACAGAGTCCACTTCGTAGCACTCTGCCAGATTACCCATAGAACCACAACCGTTTTTACAAGCGTTATAATGCTTGTTTTCAGTGGGATGCTGAGTCCATGCGGCTTCGTAATTATGACCGGTTGCGGGGATAACAGTAGTGCTTACGGTTGCTTTGCAATCGTTACAAGTAACTGTTGTAGAACCGTC
>CAZUJY010000012.1:7140-24748 GCA_964620565.1 uncultured Ruminococcus sp.
AACGGTACAAGTAGCATCTACGGTTGTAGTAGTTGTGTTCTGGTGACCGGTTGCAGGGATAGTAGTGGTGCTTACGGTTGCTTTGCAATCGTTACAAGTAACTGTTGTAGAACCGTCAACGGTACAAGTAGCATCTACGGTTGTAGTAGTTGTGTTCTGGTGACCGGTTGCACCAACTACATTATCTTTGTAGCTATGTCCACAATCACAGGTGTATTTTGTGTAACCGTCTGCAATACAGGTAGGAGCGGTTACAGCACCTTCGCCGTATACGTGAGCTGCATTTTCTACAGCATCGCAATCGGAGCATTTACGACAATGCTGATCATCGTCAACCTTTGTCCAGGCGCCATTATTAGGATAAGTATGATTGCTTATGTCCGCTCTATCACACTCATCGCACTTGTGGTCGCCATCGTCGATATTATCATCACAAATGGCAGCATCCTTTTCTGCAGTACAACCTTCTGTTTTGCAAGCGTAGTAGTGATAAGGAGTACCATCAGCATTAACCGAGTTGCTAAGAGTGTTTTCGAAGCTATGGGCAATCGTACCAATTACAAGATCCTGCTCGGTGGTTGCGTTTTTGCTTTCATCAAAGAGAGCTTCACAAACGGAGCACTGATAATGTGCTTTCTTACCCTCTGCGATACAGGTCGCAGCCTTCGCTTCAATGAGTGTGCCGTAAGTGTGGTCGATCATACCAATTACAAGCTCCTGCTCAGTGGTTGCGTTCTTCTCACTGTCAAAGAGAGCTTCACAAACGGAGCACTTATAATGTGCTGCCTTACCCTCTACAATACAGGTCGCAGCCTTCGCTTCAATGAGTGTGCCGTAGACGTGAACGCACTCCCAGGAAACCGAAAGCTTATTGGTAGTGAAATCAAATGTAAAGGTATATTTACCGGGATCGGTAGCATTGAGCACGCAATCGCCTGCATCGGAGGTCATTTCCCAACCGGTATTTGTTACCTTATTGATAGTTCCACCATTTCCAAGCCAAGTGCCGTTTTCAATAAGTTTAAATTTATATTCTCCCTGTTCGAGAATAATTGTATATGTTGCAACGCCTTCAATAACGGAGAAAGGCTTGGTTTCCCAACTGTTAAAGTCACCTGCGATTACAAGGTTGTAATGAACTTCGTTTCCTTCAAGAGTAAGGTTGCCTGTCTGTTCGCCATTGCCATTGTTGTAGATAACCATGTTATGAGCCGCAGAAACGTAAGCATAGTAATAACCGTCGGTGTGGAGAGTCATCTTCTGACCGGGCCAAGCGGTACTATTACCAGTGCTGCTATTCCAAGAATGGCAATATGCACTTTCCCAACCTGCTCCATTATACAGCTTAACAAGTGTACAAGTACATTCGTCGCCACCGTGAACACCGGTTGCAGGGATTTCTTCGGTGTAGCTATCACCACAAGTACAAGTGTAGGTCTTAACGCCTGCGACTTCACAGGTAGCAGGAGTAGTTACTACACCTTCGCCGTAATTGTGAACGGTTGCACCGCAAGAATCACACACGCAATTGCTGTTGGTATCAACGTGAGTACAATTGGGAGTATATGCATATACCATGTAATAGAGGAATATGACATCATCCTTTGTAATGGTGTGACTGCCTGCCGCAACATCAACGGTTAGAACCTGAGTGCTATCAATATCTACTGATGTTCCATCAATTTTAATAGCTTTACCGGAAGCAGATGTGCTACCACCAAAAACAAGGGTAAGTGTGCCGGCATAGGGAGCTTCAAATGAAATACTCGTAGTGGATTCTATCTTAAGGCAGGTTGTTAATGTTTTACCATCATAAGTTACATCACCCTTGCTTGCAGTATTACCAGAAATAGTATAGAATGTGGAGGTCGTTCCACTTTCGGTGAAGTTGTGAATATACTCGCTAGCTGAAACTTGCTTTGCTTTACAAACAGAACAAGCACCGTCAAAGTAGTTGTGAGCACCGGTTGCGGGAATTTCTTCTGTGCTTACAGTTGCGCTGCAATCGACACAAGTAACGGTTGTGGAACCGGCAACAGCACAGGTAGCATCTACGGTTGTAGTTGTTGTGTTGGTATGTTTACAAGAACCAACCGGAACAAGGACAAGATCCTGACGCTGTGTTCCTGTATAAAAAGCAAAATAGTCATTACCCGTCGTTCCGTTAAGCGAAAGGTATCTTTCCTCATCACCAGTAAAGTGAATATTATATGTTTGGCTTTCGCTATTAAAGTCAACGGTAAATTTCAGTGCTGAACTCTCATCAACCAATTTGCCGGAATTTCCGCTTGACCAACCAAGATACATTTCATTATCTACGGCATAAATGCTATATGTACCGTCATCATTTTTTATTAATTCGAATACATATCCCGTTTTAGTAGAGGTTATTTCGTCAGGAAGAGATGTCAAGCCACTGTCAACAGCTGTGTAACGCTTGGTGCTAGCAGTACCAAGGTCGCTTGTCATCCAATAATAATTGCCGCTAGAACGCTTTGTAGCAATATAATATTTACCTTCAAAGCTAACAGGCTCTTCAGCACTACAAACAGAACATACGCCATCAACGTAGGTGTGAACGCCGGTTGCTGCTACCTCATTATCGGTGTAGCTATCACCGCACTTGGAACAAGTGTGCGTGGTATAACCGTCAGCAGTACATGTAGGAGGAGTTACAATAGAATTATAACTGTGGTCGCAATCACCATCACTATCACTATCACTTAATGTAAGATAGTAAGTTGTGGAGCTACCAGCTGTTTCTACTAGTTCATAGAGAGAAATCGGTTGTTGTTTAGTATAAGTGCTACTCTTGTAATATCTAAAACGAAGGTCACTATCACCTGCATTATACCTAAGATATGCTCCGCCCTCACAAATTATAGTCGCAGTTCCATCATCGTTTATGACAATGGAATTTGAGTATTGTGTTGTCTCACTATAAGAAAGCTTGTTAGCATTAGCGGTATGACCAATATAATATCCACTTGCAGATTTTATAGTATAAGACGAGTCGGATTTAGTAATCGTAAACACGGCAGCCTTGTTGGTATCATTAGGCTCAATAGTGCTGTCAGTTATAACTACTTCAACGTAATTTTTTGTTTGATCAAGTTTTGTTTGACCGCCGTTGAAAGCAACGTTGTAGCCTTCACATACTATAAGATACTTACCAACATCTGAAAGATTTCCAGTAACCTTTTTGAATATTGAAGTGCCGGGAGTAGTCTCAGTGCGAGTGTAAAGCGCATAAAGCACGGCTGCACTACCGGAGTAAACACTGCCTGCCTCAAGAATATTAGGCTTGGTAGTTGTTTTGTCTATGGTTGACTCAGACCAACCTACGAAGGTGTAACCATCGGGTGCGCCTGCAGTGGGAAGAATGTTGCCGTCGCCCATTTCAACCGCATCTACTCCGTCAGGAACAGATAAAATAATGCTAACAGGTTCAGCTTCGCCGCAAACGGTACATTCACCGTCGGTGTAAGAGTGCTCACAAGCAGTAGAGCACGTAGAACATACACCATTGGACCAAGAGTGACCTGTTGCGTCAACTTCTTCGCCGCCTTCGGTCTTGCCACAGCCATTGGCACAAGTTTTAATTGCGGTATATCCTACGGATTCGCAACCGGGAGCAACCGCTGCGGTGGTTTCCTTCATATCGTGACCGATGGCATCAACATCTTCAGTATATGTTGCGCCACAACCGGTTGTAGTACAAGTATAGGTCTTAACACCCTCACTCTCACACTTAGGATCGGTGGTTACAACGCCGTCATTCCAAGTATGTGTAGGAGTAACGGTAGCAGTAATTTCCTTTGTAGATTCATCAAATGTGATAGTTACATCACTCTCTGCGTGACCGTTATCAACGGTTACGGATGCATTATTGGAACCATCACCCCAAGAATATGTCCAAGCGTGATGTGCTGCAATCTTAAATTCATAAGTGCCATTAGCAATACCAGTAAAAGTTTTCTCGTAAACGGTACCGTTCTTAAGAGTCATATCGTTGATTGAAACATTCCAATCAGCACCGGTAAGGCCCTCTGCACCAACTACGGAAAATACGTAACCAGAATCGGGAGTAGATATACTGCTCCAACTAAAATCAACAGACCACCCAGAGTTGCTTACGCAGTTATTGTCAGCAGTGATGGAAATATCGTCAGTCGCTGCCCAACTTGTCCAAGAATTCGCCGCTTGTTCCGGTCCCTTTCTAAGAATTTTCATACCAGTTCTGCCAGATGGAATTGTTGTCTCAAATATTCCATCATAGTTAGAATCAGTAAACGTTACCCAGGCGTCTGCTTCCGAGCCGCCCCAAGTCCAAGCCTGGAACCATGCATTTGCTTCAAGCCAGTTAGAACTTGGCTTCAAATAAATGGTTCGTGTTGTTTCCGCACTGGCGGGGATTGTTGCTATTACCATTACGGAGAACAGCATCGCAAGTGCGAGAACTAAAGTAAGAATTTTTGCTTTTAGTTTCATAAAAATTCCTTTCTTGCCTTTCGGCTATATATTTATAAATATAATTACGAAAATATTTTATCACAACTTGTGAATAAGTGTCAATTAGTAGATTCCATAAAGAAAATTTAATATTTTGTGCAAAATAAACAAAGTATATTTTGATGTGTCAGAGCTTTTTTCAAAAATCGCACAGTGAATCCGAAAAAGCACATCCGAAAAAAGCAAGAAAACGGTCGGGATCTGCCAAAGGGATGATGCAAAACAAAAACCGGTGTTTTTACTCAAAAAGGGTGTAAACGGGGTTGGTTTTGCCGTATTTTGACAATGTTTGTTTGCATTTTGGCGTGTAAAAGCAAAAAAACAGGGCGTTTAAAGCGAACGCCCTGTTTGATGTTATGTGATTTTTTATACATCTTCAAGCAGAGTTTTGCTCTCCGACATAAGCTTCTTTAAGGAGTGGCGGTAAACGAGATAGGAGATTACTCCTGTGATAATGTCCGATATAAGCTGCGTCCAAACGATACCGTAAAGGCCAAAGAAATGGTTCATAAGGAACAGCAGAGGGATATTAACCACGCCCTGACGGAGAGAGGAGAGGATAAGCGACTGCTTGCCCATTCCCATCGCCTGGAAGGTGAAGGATATCTGCAGATTAAAGAGCATAAAGGGTACGGAAAGGCAGAGGATCTGAAGGAAGTCTGTGGACATCTCTACCGTTTTGGGCTCGGGATTGAATATGGCTGTTATGTGGGGAGCCAGGATTTCAAATAACAGTACGCATAAACCCGCGAATACCATTGCGGCAGTTCGGGTGGCTCTTGAGAAGGAGCGCATGCGCTTGTGATCGCCAGAGGCGAAGTTGTATGCTACAAGCGGCATCATACCCTGGCAGAGACCAAAGCCGACGTTCATAGGAAGCATATCTATCTTCTTCGCAATATTGATCGCCGCACCCGGAACGTCGCCGTAAAGATGGCTGTAACCCGAGGCAAGCTTGTTGATAACGATATTCGACATACAGGCAAGGAAGGAGCCAAGCGCCGAGGGAATACCGACTGCAAGAATGGATTTAACCAGATGCTTTGTGATGAGCGCCTTTTTGGGATTAAGCGAAAGAACGGTGTTCTTACGTATCTTCAGATAGATAGCGATGTAGTATATAAGCGTGATAACGTTAGAGAGCATCGTAGCTATGGCTGCGCCCTTAACGCCGTTGCCGTCGCCCTGCTTAAAGATAAGGAACATAAATATCGGGTCGAGAATGATGTTCATTACGCCGCCAAGACCAAGGCCGAAGCTTGCCTTACTTGCATATCCCTCGCTTCGAAGCAGGTGGGACATAGTCATAGAAAGGGTTGCGGGGATACCGCCGATGGTTACTACCCAGAACGCGTATTGGCGGGCATAAATCAGCGAGCTTGAGGTTGCGCCGATAAGATAAAGCAGGGGATCCATAAATATAAGCACGCCGAGTGAATAGATCGCAGTAAAGATAAGCGTGCAATAAAAAGCAAAGGAGGCAACTCCGCCCGCATCCTTATCCTTCTTCTCGCCGAGAAGTCTCGAAATAAGGCTTCCCGCGCCTACGCCAAACAGGTTCGGCAGACAGTTCATCATAAATACAAGGGTGAATGCGATCGAGGACGCATAGGTCTGCGAGGGATCCTCGGACATACCGATATAAAAGGTATCGGCAAGGTTGTATATCATAGAAATAAGCTGGCTGATTATTGTAGGAATTGCCAGCGTTGCAAGCGCCTTGGGCACGGGTGTTTTTTCAAATAATTCTCTTTTCTTATCCATTTTTCTTCTCCGTTTTCATAACGCTTCATTTTACCATTTTCGAGGTATTTTGTCAAGTTTTTTACCGCTTTTTTTCGAGAGAAAATGTACGAAAGTCAATTTTTGTTTTTTAGTATTGAAAGTGAAGCTTTCGGGTGGTATAATAGAGATAAGTAAGATAAGGATGGCGGGTTTTATGAAAATAATTGCCAGAATACATAATGATTTTAAGGAAAAATTCGGAATTCCAAGGCAAAGCGGACTGTCGGGCGAGCTAACGTCGAGAATCGTCTTTGAGCAGGAGTACAGAAATCCCGAAGCACTCCGTGGGATCGAGGGATATTCGCATCTGTGGTTGATTTGGCAATTCTCGGAGGCTGTGCGTGAGGATTGGTCGCCTACAGTCAGACCGCCAAGGCTTGGAGGAAACAAGCGTGTGGGCGTTTTTGCCACCAGATCTCCCTACAGGCCTAATCCCATCGGACTCTCATCGGTGAAGCTTGAGAGAATCGAGGTCAGCCGGGATGAAGGCACGGTGCTTATTGTCAGCGGCGCAGATCTTCTTGACGGCACGCCAATATACGATATCAAGCCTTATCTTGCCTACTCGGACAGCCACCCCGACGCCGTAGGAGGCTTTGCCGATCCTGTGCGTGAATATGCCTTGAATGTGGTTTTTTGTAAAGAATTATTGTCAAAAGTGCATATTTCAAAGCAAAAATCGCTTATTCAGATACTTGAGCAAGATCCGAGACCGTCATATCAGAATGATCCCGATAGAGAGTATGGTATGCGATTTGCCGACTATGAGATCTTCTTTAAGGTTGACGGAGATACGCTGACGGTCGTTCGTGTAGAGGACTGCAAAAAATGATGCTTGACAGGAAATACTTTGAGCGCCCTGCCACCGAGCTGGCGCCCGATTTGATCGGAAAATATCTTTGCCGTCGCACCGAAGATGGCGTTATTCGTGCGAGGATAGTTGAAACGGAATGTTACTTTGGCGAGGAGGACACCGCCTGCCACGCCCACAAGGGCAGGACCGAGCGTACTAAGGTCATGTATGAGGCGGGCGGTGTTACCTACGTCTATCTTTGCTACGGAATACACTCGCTGCTTAATATTGTAACAGGGGCTAAGGATCACCCCGAGGCAGTGTTGATAAGAGGCGTCGAGGGAGCGGTTGGTCCCGGACGTGCTACAAAATTTTTGAATATCACTACCGCCGACAACGCCCTGCCCTTGTGCGAGGATAGCGGCATCTGGATCGAGGATAGCGGCGAAAAGAAGCCGAAGATCGCACGTACTGCTCGAATCGGCATTGATTATGCGACCAAGGCTGATCGTGAACGAAAGTGGCGATTTGTTGCAAAATAACGCAAAAAAAGAGTGAACGAGAAAATCTTGTTCACTCTTTTCGTTATGCTTTTATTAATATTCTGCGTTGCCTACTGTTCTGGGTAGCGTAGCGGCCTGAGGGTGTTAGAAAACAACACAGTGCGTTGTTTTCCCCCGAAGGTGACCGAGCCGCAGCGAGAAAGGAATAACGTATTAATATTCTGCGTTACCTACTGTACGAGGATAAGGTATTACATCCCTTATATTCGAAACGCCGGTGAGGTACATAATGATTCTCTCAAAGCCGAGACCGAAGCCAGCGTGCTTTGTACCGCCGTACTTACGAAGGTTGAGATACCACCAGTAGTCCTCCTCGGACAGGTTAAGCTCTGCCATGCGGCTCTTAAGAACGTCAAGTCTTTCCTCACGCTGAGATCCGCCGATAATCTCGCCGACATCGGGAACAAGAAGGTCCATAGCGGCAACGGTCTTGCCATCGTCGTTAAGACGCATATAGAATGCCTTGATGTCCTTGGGATAGTCGATAAGGAATATGGGCTTCTTATAAACCTGCTCGGTAAGATATCTCTCGTGCTCGGTCTGAAGGTCAACACCCCAGTATACAGGGAACTTGAAGTCAGCCTTTGCCTTAGTAAGAACCTCAATAGCCTCGGTGTAGGTTACCTTTGCATAGTCTGCGTTGCGAAGCGCGGTAAGGCGCTCAAGAAGACCCTTATCAACAAACTGGTTGAAGAAGGTAAGCTCCGCCTGGCAGTTATCCATAACGTGACCTATAATGTGCTTGATCATATCCCAGGCAAGCTGCATGTCGTCGTTAAGATCTGCAAATGCGATCTCGGGCTCGATCATCCAGAACTCAGCCGCATGACGCGCGGTGTTGGAGTTCTCTGCGCGGAAGGTGGGACCGAAGGTATAGATATTACCGAATGCCATAGCATAGGTCTCGCCCTCAAGCTGACCGGAAACGGTAAGGTTTGCGCTCTTGCCGAAGAAGTCCCGGCTGAAGTCGATGCTACCATCCTCGTTGCGAGGAGGATTATCAAGATCGAGAGTGGTTACTCTGAACATCTCACCTGCGCCCTCTGCATCCGAGCCGGTGATAAGGGGAGTGTGAACGTATACGAAGCCTCTGCTGTGGAAGAAATCGTGAATAGCGAAGGCAACCTCGCTACGTACTCTGAATACAGCCGAGAACAGATTTGTTCTGGGACGAAGATAAGCCTGCTCACGAAGGAATTCAACGGTGTGACGCTTGGGCTGAAGAGGATAGTCGGGAGTAGAGGTGCCCTCAACTGCGATCTCGGCAGCCTTAAGCTCGAAGGGCTGCTTTGCGCCGGGAGTAAGTGTAAGCACGCCTGTAACAACAAGGGCTGCGCCAACGTTCTGGCCTGCAATCTCGTCATAATTATTTATTTTGTCACGCTCGAAAACGACCTGTACGCTCTTGAAATAGGAGCCGTCATTCAGGTCGATAAATCCAAACGCCTTGGAATCTCTGAGGTTTCTTACCCATCCGCCGACGGTAACGGTCTTACCGCCAAAGCTCTCGGGACTTTCGTAAATGTGTCTGATAAGTTCTCTTTTCATTTTTTCTTCTCCGTTGGAGTTAATAATTATAATATAGTATTTTAACATATATCAAAGATAAATTCAAGAGTTTTTATATATTTTGATTACAATTTTGATTACAAAAGATATATTGTTCACCGGAATGCGCCAAGTATGACTTTATGATTTAAATTCGTTGTTTGTTCGAATAACTTTTGTGCAAAATGCTAACTATATTTGACATTTGAGGTTGAAAACAAGAAAAATGTGTGATATAATAGAAAATGCAACCGACGGTTGCGCATTTTTTAAAAATTGAAAACCAAAATGTATGGTCAAAACAGATGCTTTGTGATATACTTTAGTCACAAAACAAACGAAAGAAGGAATATTTATGACTATTGAAACCGCTAACAGGCTTTATGAATTAAGGAAAAAGCATAATCTATCCCAAGAGGAGCTGGCAGAAAAGCTGGGCGTATCCCGACAGGCTGTATCAAAATGGGAGCGCAGCGAGGCAAGCCCGGATACCGATAATCTTATCGCACTTGCGAAAATATATGATCTATCGCTGGATGAATTGATTTTCGGCGAGAAGGAGCAGCAGGATGAGAAGGGCGAAGCAGAATCGGAACCCGAAGTTGAGGCTTCTGATGATGAATCCCCTATCACAATCAGCCACAAAAACGGCACGGTGAAAATAGATCCTACCTGTATTGTTGTTGAGGACGATGATGGTGAAACCGTGAAAATCGGTCTTAATGGAATAAAAATTCAGACATCAAAGAAAAACAACGATGATGACGAGGACGATGATGACGATGATGACGACTTTGACATATCTATCGACCCTCACGTTATAATTAAGGATAAAAAACCTATTATTAAGGTTGAGAAAGTTTCAAAGAAGATCAAGAACAAAATGAAATTCTGGCTTGAGATCCCCTACCCTATTATCTGCGCTGTCGTATATCTTATTTTGGGATTTACCGGCAGCTTTGGTGGATGGGCTCACTCCTGGATAATCTTTATAACAGTTCCGCTCTATTACTCGCTGATTGAGGCTATATACAAGAGAAGATTTACCGAGTTCGCATATCCGGTTTTAACTGCATTCGTATACCTCTACCTCGGACTTTACCATGGCAACTGGCATCCGTCCTGGATCGTATTTGTGACAATACCTATCTACTACCCCATAGCCGAGGCCATCGACAAAAAGATCAGAGCCCGCAGACAAGCAAAAGAAGAAAACAAAGTTGAGTAAAAAACAGCCACCACGAAACCGTGGTGGCTGAATCTATTTTAGCGTTAATTCTTTCATATAACTCTTGTCTCCATAAATCTGACAAACATAAGTGTAGGTTATTTCATTTTCACCTTGAATTATCGAGGTTATATTTCCCTTGGAGTCATAGGTGTAGGTGTAATTTTTTGAAGTTCCGTTAACAGTGCTGGTATAACCGCCTATAAGATATGAGGTGTCATTTTCGTCGGAGAGGTATTCTCAGCCTGCACCAAGTTGGTGCAGGCTTTTTTATTGAATAAGGTTTAAACAATCATTCTTATAGAAAGAACACCTTCCTAACACGCAAGACAAGCTCAAACGAACTCGCCTTGTTCTTGGTTAATTAATAATATTGCATTTGCTGCCTTTCAACGAAAATTTTAAGAAAGTATAAAATAAGTTATTCTTCTTCGACTATTGTTATAGCACTGAATGTTCTATTAAAATTAGGTCAACGAATCAATAACAGTAATTTCTCCTATTAAAAAGTTTTCCCAATCTATTGCACTTGAATCAACGTTGTAAATTTCAATTTCGACCAGCAGATTTTTAGTAAAATGCGCACTAACTACTGTGTCAGGAAGATATTCATTCTCAACCTCATTGTTTGATTTATGAACAATTACTATGTCGAATGTTTTTTCAAATTTAAATGCTGTAAGACCTTCATAATCAAACTTTATAATACAAAAATAAGGGGAGTTTTCTACAGTTATTTCTGCTTCTTCTATCTTCTTTGTAGAAATGTTTGAAATGTCGATTCCCTTATTCTCAATTAATTCAAGATTATTTAAACAAAATTGAACCGCTTCTTTATAAATTTCTCTCAATTCACTATAACCAAGCATATGATTATCCTCACTTAGAAATAAAATATGTGCCAACATGTATCCAACTATCAGATAATGTGCGGTAATGATATTCTATATTATAACCATTAATATATATTATAACTTTTCCTATATTTTTATATACGGATGGTCTTGTAACAACATCATTAGCAATAAATTTGTTAATATCTTGTAAAGAAAGATCAGTGTTTGAAAGATGTCGTCCACCATGTCCAAAAGTCACCTCGGTGCCTTTGATGTTGATGGTGGAAGTTATTCCGCCACCGCCTTTAGGCGTAATATATTGGGTATTGTTCGTTGTCGCCATACTATCGGTAACAGTAACTTTACCAACAGCGAACTGTGCTGTGTAACCGCCAATAGAGCCGCCGCCGCTATAGTAATATCCACCAAGACCTGCATCAAGTGCAGCGTTTTTTGAATATACGGCGTAATTATAATATGCAGTGCCAAGCCCAAAATCGCCACCGCCACCGCCATATCCTCCAACGCCATTGCCGCCTTCTAACAACCAACCGTTAAGGGTATACCCCTCGCCATAATCGCACGTATACGTAAGATCAGTGCCTTCAGGGTCGCTATAACAGGTAGGAATGTTGTTGCAATAAGCAAACATGTTATTGCCAATAATGCCATATCCGGTGGAAATATAAACATCTGCGTTTATAAACCTACAAGTATTAGGATCATAGTATCTTGACTGCAGGTAGTACATACCGAGGTCGGTGTCGTAGTAATAGCCTCTATAACGGAAAGGATTATACTGTGCGCCTGTTGAGCCACCACCATTGGTATAACTTACGCTGTGATTTCCCCATGCATCGTTATAGGTATATGTTGCAACCTTGGTTCCTGCGCCATTGTAAACAGCTACAATATTACCTTGCAGATTTTTCTCAAACCAGAAGACATCAAAGGAGTTGATAGCATAGCTTGTAGTTCGATACATCATACCAATAGGAGCGCCGGATGCATCGTAGAGATAAACCAGAAGCTTATCTCCCCACTGTTCGGATACTATCTGACTACCATTAAGCTGATAGGTATGAGTCACACCATCTACCGTTTTGCTCGTCCTAATGCCATCATCATTGTAGGTGAAGAGCATTTTCTTAGTAGCTGTATTCGCTTCAACAAGTCGTCTGCCTTCCCAGGTGAAGGTGTAAGCGCTTCCATTATAGTAGGTCAAAGGATTGCCTATCTGGTCATAGGTAATTGCAGTGCCGTTATAGCTCGTCAGTAAGTCGCCCCACTAGGAGTTGTTTCACTTGAGAGCCCAATCAAGTTGGGCTCTCGTTTTTTTATAAAGCAACAAACGAACTACGCTTCATCCCACATTCTCCAATTGTGATAACGTTTTTTCAAATCATCGAGAACTGCACTTGGTAGTTCATGTGTTAATTCAGATACTTCTCAATTAATTCATTAAATTGTTTTTCATCAAATACACGAATTCCAATGTAATTTTTATTACCTTCGTTTGGTATATGCTTTGCTTGACCGTTCCAATGAATCAACTCATATTCATCATCAGAATACAAAACCTTAATGACATACTCGCCTTCTAATTCAGGATACAACCCAACAGGATCTCCCCACCAAACATAACAATCGATTTCAGAAAAATCTTGTAAAAACGTATCGACATCACCCACTTTTTTCACATCATTAGTGTAGAATGTCATAGATTCATTATCAAAGTGAATTGTAGAAATATGTATGCCAATGATACTTTCCTTTTCGTTAATGAATTTGTATGTTGCTTTAGTAGTACACGAAGAAAAGATGAATATTACTAACACGCAAAGAGAAAGCAATAAGGAAATTTTCTTTTTACTCATATGAACCTCCAAGTAGTTTATAAACATTAAAAGAATAATTTTATTAAATCCCAATAAGAGTTATAGCTTCCGGCTGGCCGAGGAGTGTTTTCGCTATATCGTACAACTCCACCTTTTGCATCCGCTTCAGACTCCCACGGAGAACCATAGTAATCAAATGGAAGCTTTCCCATTCGCCATAGAATGTTAGCGGTCAAGGAAGGTAATGCAACGTCCATTATATATCCACCCCAACCTCTTTCTTCTAATTGAA
Source organism: uncultured Ruminococcus sp. (assembly GCA_964620565.1). Lineage (GTDB taxonomy): Bacteria > Bacillota > Clostridia > Oscillospirales > CAG-272 > UBA1740. Next base: position 20,536 of record CAZUJY010000012.1, read on the forward strand.
TTCTATGGCCGTACTCATGATTAAGATCTGTTGTATTTTTTTGATTGTGACTCAATCCTATAATTCCAAAAGAAAACGAAGCCTTAAATGGTGTTATGATTACTAACGTACCATTATATCCTGCAAAATAATATGAGCTAAACACATTAGATTCTTTCGTGTTGTTTATATCGAAATTCTCAATGTCATAAGAAATACCCGAAATAAAATTCGACACAGGATTTACAATGTTTTCTTCAATCCAATTAATAGTATCCGTTACCCATTTAGGCCAACTTCCAGAACCATCAATTAAATTCACAGGATTGTTAAAACAATACACATATAAGTTATTTCCGAGAATATTTCCTCCTACATTAGCCATAACGCCATCCGCATTTATGAATCTACAAATCTTAGAATCATAATATCTGGACTGCAAATAGTACATTCCAAGGTCGGTGTCGTAATAGTAACCTCTATATCTGAAGGGATTGTATGCTGCGCCGGTAGAGGCCCCGCCATTGGTATAAGATGCCGTATGGTTGCCCCAAGCGTCCGAATAGTTGTAAGTAGCTACCTTGGTTCCTGCGCTATTATAAACCGCTACAATATCGCCCTGCAGATTCTTCTCGAACCAGAATACATCGAATGCGCCCTCTGCATAAGAGGTCGTGCGGTACATCATACCTATAGGCGAACCCGCAGCATCATAGAGATAAACAATAAGTTTATCTTCCCACTGTTCAGATACTATTTGACTGCCGTTAAGCTGATAGGTATGAATCAGACCATCTACCGTTTTGCTCGTCCTAATACCATCATCATTGTAGGTGAAGAGCATTTCTTTTGAGCCCTTTGTTGCTTCAACAAGGCTTCTGCCTTCCCATGTGAAGGTGTAAGCGCTTCCATTATAGTAGGTCAAAGGATTGCCTATTTCGTCGTAGGCTATAGTATGACCATTGAAGCTTGTCAGCGGGTCAACCCACTGGAAGTTGGAAAAGCTTTATCCTACCACCACGGTGTTACCCGTGGTGGCAATTTTTTATTAAAACTGATTCATATCTCAAAGCTGATTTGAGATTTTTTTAGACAGTAAGCATTATCTTATTTCATTCCAAAGATCATAAGTATCTGCAGAAGTTCCCATAATATACATACAGAAATCATTGCCTATAGAATAGTAAACGTGGACATGATCATGAGGAAAATCAAGAATAGATGATTCAATTCTATAAAGAAGATCGCTATTTGCCTGATCGCCATAAACCATAAACAATTCATAGACAGTGGAGTTATCATCAGAAACAAATGTACATACCTGATAATTTTCTCCCTCGAAAGATGTTTTTTCTATTAAAGAATACCCCCTCTTCTCCATGCTTTCCAAAATGCTTTCAAACGTCTTTTTTGTATTTTTTTGAACAACTCGTGATGATTCGTTAATCTTCGTAAGAACAATTTGATTTGATTCTATGCCTACGCTTCTTGAAAATCGTATCAATCTTTCATTGCTTATTAAATCATCTTTTGGTATTACAACAATATTATTAATACGAATTAATGTAAGAAGGGGATTTATATTGCGCACCCCAATAAACACAGAGGAGAGCTCTTGATAAATACTCTTGGCCGTTTCAACATCATTACATGCTTTGAAAGATAATATAGATTGATCTGAATATGTGGCTTTATATTCTTGGACAGAATCCTTTTCTTCTACTAGTTCTATTTGAACATCTTTTTCATCCTGTGAATCCGCTATGTATTTATCAAAATCGAAACTAACTCCATCAAACTCGTCACAACTTGACCAAACCTCAATGTATCCATCTGTATTGCCTATAAAATCGCAGGAAGTCAAGAATAATAGAACCAAAATCAAAAATAATCCAACTATTTTTTTCATATAAATATACCTCACTTAATTGGCAAATCCGGAGATAAATCCCCAAATGTCTTGATACCATTTTAAACCACTTTCTGCTGGTTTTGCTGCGGATTGTCCAACTATGCCTGTTCTTCCATGGTATGCCCAATCATTAAAATGTTCATAGAGATAATCAACATCATTAATATAAGGGAGATGTTCTTTTTTCGCAGTTTTTAACAGAATAATATCTCCTTCTACCAAATCCATGCACCTTTCTTGGTTGCCAGAAAAAGCTTCATTCAAGTATTCATCCCAATATGGTTGATTTGTTTGATAATACTGACTTACTGCAATGCAGTAAGATTTTTTATAGTAATTATGAGCCTGTAAATCTTCTGCAAATTGAACAGAATCATCTACAAAGCCTAATACATCTCCCACATCACCATATGTATCATATATATCATTTGCATCAGGATTATCACACGACGTAAGAACTCCTAAAACTCCTACACCTAGTAATAGAAGTAATACAATTCCGAACGCAGACTCTCCCGAATAATCCACATAATTAACTGGATTATTGTTACAATACGCAAACATATTGTAACCGGTCAAGCCTTGACCTGTGGAAACATAACCATCCGCATTAATAAACCTACAAGTATTAGGATCATAATATCTTGACTGGAGATAATACAATTTCAAATCATCGTCGTAATAGTATCCTCTGTATCTAAACGGATTAAGACGGGCGACGGACGTAATATATCCCGATTCATATGAAGCACGGCAATTTCCCCAGGCATCGTAGACATAACTTATACAAAGAGTACCTTCGGAATCATATATCGCTACAATGTCACCTTGAAGATTCTTTTCATACCAGTAAATTATCCATTCGTTAACTGCGTAACTACTATACCGATACATAAATCCTATCGGAGAGCCACTTGCATCATACATAAATACCATCAGCAACGTGTCTATTTCTTGTGCTACAAGAACATCTCCGTTGTAGTAGTAAGTAGTAGTAACTCCATCTACAGTCTTGCTAGTTCTGAGGCCATCATCGTTGTATGTAAAGGTGACTGTGGTATATTCCTCATCACCTATCTCTGCGCTTACAAGCTTTCTACCTTCCCACTCGAATTCATATAATTCATCACTGCGATAATAAATTGGATTACCTATAGAGTCATAGGTTATCGTAGAACCATTGTATGACGTCAGCTTATCTCCCCAACTTGAATCACCATAACTATAAGTATCTGTATAAACAGGTGACGTGGGAGTTACACTTGCAGCAGTGAGCGTATAGGTCTTTTTGCCGGTTAAATTGCCTGCACTATCATAAGTGTAAACATAGGTTTCATTTAACAGCCCATTGTCCTCTCGAAGAAGCTGTCCCAGATCATCATATACGTATCTAATCTCTTTGTTTCCACTGACGATCTTTGTTAAATTGCCTATTGAATCATATTCGTAGCTATAGGTTGTTGACGAGGAGCCAACTGTGCTCGTATAACTGCCTATGAGAGATGAGGTATTATTGCCGTTGGAGAGGTGTTCTCAGCCTGCACCGAGTTGGTGCAGGCTTTTTTATTGAGCAAGGTTTGATATAGTCAGTTATGATAGCTTGTAAGTGGATAATTCTGCTATAAAAAACTGCTCTAAATGAAAACCAAAGAACGTCAGAATGCTTTTGATAATCAATCTAATGCTAGATATTTTTCAATTACTGAATAAAAATCATCACTATTCGATGACAACCAAGAATTATATCCTATTATTGTTCCATTTTCATCATACCTATAATGCTTTGATTCTCTCCTGGCAATAACATCAAACTCCTCGTTATCAAACTTGATAAGTAGACACATTCCAGCTGGAGATCCTAAACTGCCGTAATAGCGTGTCATAGTTATGGAAGTTACATCATCATATACTTCCTCTACAGAATCAACATGTATTTCTTTTAAAACTTTATAGTTGTCTATATCAAAACCTTCACCGTTTGGAGAAACAACTATTTTGATCTCGGTTACATGAGTATAGTCCTTTTCAAATTCCCAATAGTAAGTTTTTTCTCTTTCGCATCCAAACAGCGCAAAAACTAAGCAACATATCAGTATTAATGATAGTAGTAATGATAGTATTTTTTTCATAAAGCACTTATCCCCTTTTTATTTTATGTTATCATATAGAGAAAGATTTGTCAAGTTTTTTCGTTATCTAGCTACCGTCTGCACGTTTGGGGGAGCGGCGGTGTGCCGAAACCCGAACAAATATATTTCGGAATCTATCTACCGTCTGCACGTTTGGGGGAGCGGCGGTGTGCCGCATACGAGCTGGGGCGAG
>CAZUJY010000013.1:0-24536 GCA_964620565.1 uncultured Ruminococcus sp.
TAAAGCTTTTTTCATATCCTTTTCGGATTTTTTCGTTCTCGTCAAATGTGACAGCACCAAAATCAAATATTATGTGCTATGTAATATTACCTATCAGAAGTAACCGGACACCAGCTCAACCATCTCAACGGCATATACGATTGTAGCAACTACAAGACCGATGATAGAAAGGACAAGACCGATGTTAGCGGTGGGGCCGGACTTCTTAACCTTACCTATAATGGCAAGCACAAGACCTGGTGTGGCAAGCAATTCTCCAAGCAAGGCAGATACAAAAGCTAATACAATACCGCATGCGCCAAGAATGATCGAAGCAATGCCAAGACCCTTAGAGGGAGCTGCAGGGGGTGCGGGAGGAGTATAGGTGGGGGGAGTGTCAACAGGGGGAGTGTTGGACGCTTCTGCATTTTCCATGGGGCTACCACAGTAAGGGCAAATGGTCGCACGATCGTCTACCTGCTGTCCGCATTTTGTGCAAAACATAGTAAATCTCCTTTTTAAAAATTATTTTTCCATATCGGAATTAATTATATTATAGTAAATTTCATGATAAATGTCAAGAAAAAGCTTATCTAAATTTAAACACTTCCCAGCTAAAACAGAAAGAGCCCCTATGGGGACTCTTTCAAAATAATTTTTGCTATGTAAATGTTACCTATTAGAAGTAACCACCCATCATAAGAACGCCAAGGATGGAGTTGATGAATGCAAATACAAGGGTAACGATGGAAAGGATAAGACCGATTGTAGCGGTGGGGCCACACTTCTTAACCTTACCGACAATAGCAAGCGCAAGGCCTGCTCCACCGAGCATATAACCGAAGAGTGCAATGACCCAAGCTAATACAATACCGCATGCGCCAAGAATGATCGAAGCAATGCCAAGACCCTTAGAGGGAGCTGCAGGGGGTGCGGGAGGAGTATAGGTGGGGGGAGTGTCAACAGGGGGAGTGTTGGACGCTTCTGCATTTTCCATGGGGCTACCACAGTAAGGGCAAATGGTCGCACGATCGTCTACCTGCTGTCCGCATTTTGTGCAAAACATAGTAAATCTCCTTTTTAAAAATTATTTTTCCATATCGGAATTAATTATATTATAGTAAATTTTAAGTTAAATGTCAAGTAAAAATTACTTTTTTAGCTAAAAAGAGAGGAAAAGCAACTAAAAACGGTGAGCGATAACAAAAAACCGCTTGCGACCCGACGCACCTCATCCACCGCCAAAGGCGGTCCCCCGTCTCGCTGCAGCTCGGTCACTCCTCGGGTCTGACAGTCCACAGGACTGTCATTCAGTACCTCGGAGACGCTTCGCTACCCCAATAGGGAAGGTTTAAAAATGCGAGTGGGAGCAAATGACGGTTTAACCATTTTTACATTCAAAAGCTCGCTTTTGGGATAGGAAAAATTGAGATAAAAAGGCCGCTTGCGACCCGACGCTGTAGAAAACTACTGCGAGTGGGAGCAAACGGTCTTTTTAGCCAATTTTTACATACCAAAAGTTAGTCGATGGTCATGTCCATCTTTCTTCTTAAAATCTTACGAAGCGTGTTCTTGGGGAACTCCTCCTCACGAATCTTCAGAAGACCTATCTTCTTATAGGGAACGGCGGTCTTGTTATATTCGTTTACGAACTTCTGGAAGTATGCCTTAAGATCGGTGATGCCCTTCTCCTCAAGGACTGTCTTGTCGGGATAAATCTCGGCAACGATGGTGTTGAACGCCTGGCCACGACGGGACTTACCCTCGTAAACTACGATGTCAACAAGGCCGGGGGTTGCGCTGAGAGCATCCTCAATCTCCTCGGGATAAACGTTCTTACCGTTGGAGAGAATGATGATGTTTTTGAAACGGCCGGTGATGTAGAGAATGCGGTCGCCCTCTTTGGTAACGACCATCTTACCTGCGTCACCTGTACGGAAGTAGCCGTCCTCGGTGAATGCCTCGGCATTTGCCTCGTCATTCTTATAATAGCCGAGCATAATATTAGGGCCCTTAACCTGAATCTCACCCTCGCCGTTCTCATCCGCATCTGCGATACGGCAATCAACGATAGGAAGAACAGGACCAACACTCTTGGGAACGATATAGTTGTTATGGTTTACGGCAAGAATGGGAGCGCACTCGGTGATGCCATAGCCGTTGAGAACCTTAACGCCAAGGCCGTCAAAGAGCTCTGCCATCTCCTGATTAAGAGGAGCCCCGCCGGAGATGATCATATTAATCTCACCGCCAAATGCGGAGAGAACCATCTTCTTGAAGAGCTTATCGAAGGGCTTAAGGCCGATCTTATGACAGCCCTTGTTTAACTTAATAAGGAACTTAACAAGTCCGCCAACAAACTTACCCTTCTCATCAATTCCCTTGAGAATTCTTCTATAGAAGGTCTCAACGTAGAGGGGAACCGCAACAAGGTGTCCGGGCTTATGCTCCTGAAGCTCCTTGAGAATGTACTTAACACCCGAGGAGATGTAGATATCACAGCCGATAGAGTTCTGTCCAAAGATAGAAACGGAAGAACCGTAGGTGTGATGAGGAGGAAGCACGTTCATACACTTAACCGAGAAGTCGATGAAGGGGATAATGTCAGCAAGGTCGGACATAAAGTTACGCTGGGAGAGCATAACGCCCTTACCCTGACCTGTTGTACCCGAGGTGAACACAAGCTCTGCAAGTGCGTCGGGATCGATGGGAGCGTCAAAGTAGATGGATGGGTTCTCTGCAAACTTCTTCTCACCCTCTCTGCGCCAGGCGATAAGGCTGTTCTCATCCTCACCGTTAAGGAAGAGGGGCTCGGGCATACCGAGAGAGGTGGTGATAAACTCGCACTTCTCCTTGATGTCGAGGTCGCACATAAGATAATCGCACTCACCCGATCTTACGGTCTCAAGCAGGTCCTCTTTAGCCCAATCTCTATCGAGGGGAACCCACACGGAGCCGATAGCCATAGTTGCGTAGTAGGTCTGGATAAGCTGATAGGTATGCTTACCGATAACGCAGATCTTCTTACCCTGAAGGCCTCTTGCGATCATCTCGGTACCGAAGGCTCTTACGTGATCACGCATCTCGTTGTAGGTAACCTTGATAGGCTCCTTGTCATGAGGCTTAACTCTGTAACGGTAAGCAACCTTACCCTCAAAGCGCTCACCGATGTCCTCAACCATATCACGAATGTTGAGAAACTCTCTTTTTTCTCTTAAAGCTTTTGCTTTCATATTAAAAGCACCTTTCACATTTTAATTTCTCCGCAGGTCCTCTCAGTGTTCAGCATAGCAGCCCGCCAGGATCGGGGGATGTCGGGAAGTGCTACGGCAGTTCTTTTAAGGTTGCATCGAAAATATTAATCGAGCGTATGCCCAATCGTAGTAATGATAGCACAAAAGGGAGTTTTTGTCAAGCAAAAACGGTTTTATTGTACTGTTGTATGATATTATTTACTATTATTTTGAGATATTTTATCCTCTTGGGGCTTTTTTCTTTTGTTTTTAAAGTAGGCAGAGAGAATGTCTGCGCATCTCTCCGAAAGTACTCCGCCCACTACCTCGGGACGGTGGTTTAAGCCTGCGAGATTTACGTCAAGAGCCGAGCCAAAGGCACCAAAGCGGTGATCCCTTGCTCCGAAAACCACTCTTTCTATCCTTGAATTAATGATCGCGCCCGCACACATAACGCAAGGCTCCATAGTAACGTAAAGAGTCACGCCGGGAAGTCGCCAGCCGCCAAGGGCACGGCAGGCAGCCTCAATAGCTAAGATCTCGGCGTGATGAGTTGCGCACCTCGATTCCTCACGGGTGTTAAATGCCGATGCAATGATCTCGCCGTTACGGACTGCAACTGCGCCCACCGGCACCTCGTCACGCTCGGCGGCGAGGAGAGCAAGCCTTATGGCCTCCTCCATATATTTTTCGTCCTCTGAAAGATTAATATTTTCCATAGCTTAAGTCCTTAAATTCAGTATGGCTAATGCCAAGGTAATCGCCGCAAAGGATATCATAAACGGAGTGAATTTTATTCCCTCGCCCTTTTTGGTAACAAGTAAAAGAGGGATCTCGTACTCCTCTCTTTTTCGCCAGATAACCATTACGGATAAAATGGTAAGCAGTCCGATCCATATGTAAACGAGGAAATCGATGCCCGGGAAGTAAATAAAATAAAGGGTTACCGACAGGGCGTTGTTGATAAAGTGAATTATTATCGACGGGATAACGCTGTCGGTGGCAATAGCTATCGACATAAGAATTATACCCGCAATAAAGGCGTATGGTATAACAAAAAGGTCGGTATGCACGAGGGCAAAGAAGAACGCCGACACTATTATAGCGCATCTTGAGGAATGGGGCGCTATAAGGCGCAGAGGCAGATATCTGAACAGCGCCTCCTCAAATATCGCAGGTATTAGTGCGTGGGTGAGCAGCGCTAAAATATAGGAGTCGCCAAGGTCGACAGAGTTGGTTTTACCCGTCAGCTTGTAGATCAAAAGCGAGGTGAGGAAGGAGATGATAATTATCACCGCAACCGTAGGGAAAATCAGCGGCCAGGAAAGCATAATAGCATCCTTATCAAGAGTTAGATGCTTCTTCCACTCTATCCCCTCCTCACGGGTAAGAAACAGACAGATACCGATGGGGACTATAAAGGCGAGATAATAGACCGTATCCGATAGCCCCCCGGAGAGATATCCCGAAAGGAAGAGCAGGACCAAAAATATTAAATATGCGAGTGTTAGAATATTCAGTTTTTTCTTCATTTTACTCTTCCTTTCTTATAAATTGTAAATATTAGTAGTCAATCAGTCGGTAATTACCGAGAAACGAAGCTTGCCACGGGTGATATTTGCCTCCTCAAGCCTTACCCTAACCCTCTCGGCTATACGGTAGATCTTACCGTAGGAGCGCAGGGTGAGATTTCTCTCATCAAAGCTGAACACGCCCGTCAGCTCGCTGATGGGAACAAGTCCCTCGCAGGTATTGTCAAGGGTGCAGAACATTCCAAAGGAGGTAATGGAGGTGATAGTTGCATCAAAAGCCTCGCCAACTCTGTCGGACATATAGATAACCTTATATAGATCCTCAATTTTTCTCTCGGCGGTGACCGCACGTATCTCCCCCTCGGTAGCGGCTGCAGCCGCCCTTCGAGCATAGGATGAATAAAGATCGGGACGCTTGCCCTCAAACAGAACACGCCTGATAATTCTGTGAGTCGCCAGGTCGGAAAGTCGTCTTATGGGAGAGGTGAAATGGCAATAATCATCGATTCCAAGTCCGAAGTGAGCGATCTTTTCCTCAGAGTATTTTGCCTTTGACATTGACCTTAACATCGTGTAGGACACAGGCTCGGCAAGGCCTCTTTTCTCCGCCAGATCAAGAAGCGCCGAAAGCTCCTTTGCAGAGGGATTGCCCTTGCGAAGCGCCCTTACGTCAAAGCCAAGGCTTTCAAGATAGGAGAGGAAGTCGTCGTAATTATCCCTGGGAGGCGGCTCGTGAATACGGTAAACGCAGGGGATACCCGAGTTATAGAGATATGAAGCCACAGCCTCGTTGGCGGTGAGCATAAACTGCTCTATCATTCTTTCGGAGATGCCACGCTCACGGCGCTCGATATTTATGGGTGTGCCGTCGGGAGCAATAGTGATCACAGGCTCGGCGGCATCAAAATCGATAGCTCCACGCATTTTGCTCTTTTTTAAGAGAATCTCGTAAAGCTCTTGCATCTTCTTCAGCGTTGGAAGAACCGAAGAATATTTTTTCTTAATATCCAAGTCAGCCTCGCCCGACAGAAGAGCGTTTACCTCGGAATAAACTCCACGCACACGGCTGCGAATGACCGCAGGGCGAAGCTTTAAGGCGGTGATGCTTCCCTCGCTGTCAAGGGTGATGTGGGCGCTGATAGTATATTTATCCTCGCCACAGTTCAGCGAGCAGGCGCCGTTTGACAGCGCAGGAGGCAGCATAGGAACTACCTTATCTATAAAGTAAACGCTGGTACCCCTCTGCATAACGCATCTGTCAAGGGGCGTGCGCTCTTTTACGTAGTGGGAGACGTCGGCTATATGAACGCCAAGCCGCCAGCCGCCACCGGGAAGTCTGCGAAGCGAGATGGCATCGTCAAGATCCTTTGCGCCCTCGCCGTCAATGGTGAATACAGTCTCACCCGTAAAATCCTCACGGCCCTCAAGGGACAGAGGCTCCTTCGCCATATCTTCCGCCCGGGAAAGCTCCTCGGGAGTAAACTCGGTGATGATCTCGCACTCGGCAAGAATGGCCTCGTAGCTTGCATCCTTTGTTCCGTCCTCGCCAAAGACACGGATAATATCGCACTCGGGCTCGCTTGTACCGTCACGGCGCAAAAGCGCCTCAACCTTGTCACCAATCCGGGCTCCGCCAAGATCGCTCACAACAGGTGTCAGGGAGAGCCTTGGATCGTCGGGCTGAATATAGAAAATGCGGTAATATCTTCTGCCATGGCGACGAATGTCCTCACAAAGCCTACCGATGACGGTTTTTCTGCCTATCTGTGCTATACGGGTAACACGCCCCTCGGTCTTTTCCTCGCCGTCAAAATTCCTGTATCTGCGGTAGATAATATCCACGTAGTCACCGTCGATAGCGCCACGAGAGTTGCCCGAGGGAATGAAAATATCCCTCATCTCGCCCGCCAGAGCCACGAAGCCGTAGCCGTTCTTCGAACCGCAAAAGATGCCCGAGGCTGTGATGCTCTTGCCAGATCGGGATGCTTCGGAATAGCTCATAATAGCGCCGTCGCTGATCCTTGCCGCCGAGGTATCTGCGCCAACCTCACGGACAGCCTTCAGAAGCTCGCGCTTCGCCTGCTCCTTCGAGCGCCTTTTGTGCGTATTTCTTTTTGTAAATTTAGTAAAATCCTTTTTCTTTTTCATTCCTTAACAAAGCTTTCTTTTTTCCTATTTTGTGTAGGAAAAGAAAAAATAAAACGCAGGACGGTTTTAGCCATATCAAGCCTCAAAGAAAACAAAAGGTGCCGAAAATAACGGCACCATTTGTATTAATTGAATGCGTCGGTGTAATTGCAAAGATCCTTCCACACGTCAAGCGAATATTGCTCGGAAACGTCGGGCTGAATGATGAACACCAGGAGAACTGCAATTGCGAAAACGATAGCAGCAATAAGAGTCCACTTGTAGAGTGCTCTGTCTGCACCGGCAGATTTATCCTTACCGTAGAAGGTCTCGGAGCCACCGGCGATAGTGCCAGAAAGTCCGTCCTCATTACTTTTCTGAAGAACAACCGCAACAACGATGAATGCAGCGGAAATGAGAAGCAGTACAAGAAGTACGATTTCAAGAATTTCCATTTTTTGCTTCCTTTCAAAATTATTTCTCGATGAACGAGTATGGTTAACATGGGTATTTTACCATAAAGATTTTAAAAATGCAATAGTTTTTTCATCTTTTTTGAATTTTTTCATATTTTCTCTTGAAAAAGCCATACTAATTTCAGTTTTAGTCGCAGATGTGCGTTTCTTTATGCTCTGCGGCTGGAAAGGTTAACAGAAATAATGATCAATAATCAAGCTCGTCCCTTTGGTATTCGGGACAAGATAGGATATCTTTTCGGTGACTTCGGCAACGATTTTACCTTTCTGCTCTCATCGAGCTTTCTTTTAAAATTCTATACCGACGTTATGCACGTCAGCGCAGGCGTGGTGGGAATAGTTATGATGCTGGCAAGATTTGTGGACGCATTTACCGACGTGACGATGGGACGTATTTGCGACCGTGCGAGATCTACAAAAAACGGCAAGTTCAAGCCCTGGATACTCAGAATGTGCGCTCCTGTTGCCCTGGCATCCTTCCTCATATATCAGTCGGCGTTTGCCTCGTCGGCTATGTGGTTCCGCATCACCTGGCTGGTGGTGACCTACATTCTCTGGGGCTCGATCTTCTACACCTCAATAAACATCCCATACGGCTCTATGGCATCCACCATCTCACGTGAGCCGGGTGAACGGCAGTCGCTGTCTACCTTCCGTACAATGGGAAGCACACTGGCGGGTGTTATCGTTGGCGCAGGAGTGCCGCTGGTAGCCTATGACACAAGGATAGTTGACGGAGTGGAGATCGCCGAGATGAACGGCGGAAGATTTACGCTTATCGCAGGAGTTTTCTCGGCTCTGGCTGTTATTGCCTACCTGCTCTGCTACGTAATGACAACAGAGCGAGTGATCCCCGAGGCGATGCCCAAATCCAAGCGCACGAGCGTAAAGCAGCTGATAGTCAGTGCGGTGACAAACCGAGCGCTTATCTCAATAATCGTAGCCTCGATTCTGATGCTTCTCTCCCAATTCACCCTTCAGCAGATGGCAAACTACGTCTTTCCCGACTACTACGCCAACACTACCGCCCAATCGGCATCCACGGTCGCAATGATGTTCGGTATGATAGTTGCGGCGGCGCTGGCAAAACCGCTGGCAGAGAGATTCGGAAAGGCTGAGATCAGCGTGTTTTCTAACGTTTTAGCCGCTATCGTCTGCTTTGTCCTCTTCTTCGTAAGGCCCGGGAACGTATGGGTCTACGTGGCGGTAAACGTATTCTCCTGGCTGGGTCTCGGCATCTTTGCAATGGTATCCTGGGCGCTGATAACCGACGTTATCGACTACTCGGAGATCAAAAACGGCATAAGAGAGGACGGCTCAATTTATGCCCTCTACTCCTTTGCAAGAAAGATGGGGCAGGCAGCGGCGGCAGGACTAACAGGTCTGTTTCTCACCCTGATAGGCTATGAAAAGGTAGCGGGAGCACCCCTTAGCGAGAGCGTGAAGGAGGGACTTTTCGACATCTCAACCATAGTTCCGGGAATTGGCTTTATCCTCCTGGCGCTAGTGCTGTGGTTCTGGTATCCTCTTCACAAAAAAGAGGTGGATAAGAACGTCCTTGTCCTTAAAGCAAAGCACGCAGGCGAATAAAAAGAGGGCGTTGTTTTAAAAAGCAAGAAAAAGCAGGCGAAATACCTGCTTTTCTAATTATAGTTTACATTTTAGACTAATTTTCTTCCTCTTTTTCAAAATCACGCTTTCTGTGTCTGATGATAAGATGCAGAAAATCCTTAAGATTAAAGGGCACGAGAGGATAGAGATAATGATGCTTTGCCGACAGGGTTCTGTTGGTGCTGACGAAGAAAATAAAGAGTAAAATTCCCGCCACAAAGCCCCATATACCAAGAAAATAGACAAGAGCCAATATCATCATTCGCATAAATTTAAAGGCATAGCCAAGCTCGTGGTTCTGCTGAGCAAAATTTGCTATGGCAACAAATGCCATATAAAGTATTACGTCACCGCAGAGCCATCCAACGTCCACCGCAAAATCACCGAGTATCAAAGCGCCCACCACCGAAAGCGAGTTTGACAGTATATCGGGTGTGTTCATCGAGGCGATCTTAAGTCCGTCGATGGCAAACTCAACCAAAAAGAGCTGTAGAATTATAGGCAATGCTCCCGGGTCATCAGGCACCAGAAATGCCAGCGCCTCAGGCAGTCTGTCGGCATATTCAATAGACAGATACCATAGTGGCGTGATTATCACCGATAAAAGCAGTATTGCAGTACGTACCAGCCGAAGATAGCTGCCAGTCAGGGGTGGAAAGCAAAAATCGTCGGTTTCCTCAAGGTAGTCGAAAATCGAGGTAGGCAGGATCATTGCCTGGGGCGAGGTGTCACAAAGGACGATGACCGAGCCCTCAAGCAGCTGTGCAGAAGCGGTATCGGGGCGCTCGGTGGTGCGGATCTTCGGGAATGGGTTATACCACCCGGAGCGGATAAGCGTTTCTGCAAGACTCTGGTAACCGAGGGTCAATGACCTTGGGCGCACCGAGGAGATTTTTTGCCTTACCTCCTCCACTGTTTCGGCCTTGGCAACACCGTCCATATAGCAGACCACCACATCTGTCCCCGATGAGCCGCCCAAAGAAAAATGCTCCATAGTAAGCCTTGGATCACGTATTCTGCGGCGAATAAGCGCCGTATTGACAACTAAAGTTTCCACAAACCCATCTCTCGCCCCCTGCATCACCCTGTCGCTCTCGGGCTCCTGTGTGGGTCTTGCGGGATAGGTTCGCAGATCCAGGAGTATGGCCTCACCGCCAAAGCTCTCTGCCAGGATGGCTGTCTGACCCGACATTACGGCAAGGATCGCCTTTTGAACATCGGAGCATACCTCTACCTCGACATAGGGTATTTTCCTCTCAAGCTCCCCTGCTCTACCGATAGTATTCTGTGACAGAAGATACTGCATAATGCGTAGCATCTCGCCATCCTTGACAAAGCCGTCGATATAAAAAAAGCACATATCCCGATCTGCCACCGTAAGATGCCGCTCTATCATATCAAAGCTCTCGTCTACACGGAGCAGCCCGCTCATCATTTCAATATTACGTCCGTAATCTTCCGAAAGTTTATTTTCCACATTTCCCTCTCAAGCTTTTTTAGGATTGTGGACGAACTTATGCCTGTTTATTCAAAAAAGACCCGCAGACTCTTCTGCGGATCTTTAAAATTCAATTTATTCCTCGGAGGTCGTATTTTCTGAAGCAGCCTCGGGCTCTGCCTTCTTTTCTTTAAACACTATCTTATTGACGAAGAAGAACACCACCATAGAAATTCCACCGCTTACAACTGTAGTTACGATAGCCTCGATAACATTGTTGAAGTAGAGCTGCGCCAGTGCCTTCCAGTAGCAGTTGATAGAATTAACTATGCAGGTGATAATGATAAAGGCAAGGAAGTACCACATACCCTGATAGGCTATGTTGCCGTTTGAGCGGAAAACGTATTTTCTCTGAATAAAGAAGTTGATAACCTCGCCAACGAACATAATTATAAGGTAGGCAACAAAGTAGGCAAAGCCGCCGTCCTTATGCTCATAGCCGAGAATATTCCAAGTAAAGGGCACGCCGAATATAGTCAGCGGTATACCGGGGAAGCCGAAGGAGTGATCACCAAGGAAGCTTAACATATCGGGCAGAAAGACAAGCAGTATCATCTTAAGCACCGTTATAAGCGTGCTGACTAAAAAGAACAGTCCGCCCTCTCTTACCCATTCTGCAATTTTAGGGTTCTTTTCGGCAAAGGATTGCCACATTTTCTTAAGCTTTTCCATATTTCCCTCCGTGTACGCAAAAAATCACGTATTCTGTCATATATCATATCTATATTACCACATCTGTACGCTATTTTCAAGAGAAAAAACGGTTAGGCAAGAGAAAATAAAACGACGAGAATAAGTATTATAAGTAAAAGGACAGGCGTCCAAATCGGATGCCTGTCTTTTTTCATGGTGAGCCGGAGTATAAGAAGGTCGAACTGTAATTAAACCGGTATGTTCACTACTTTTCTTTGTTAGCTGAATACACATCTGAAACTTCGCTGATTGTAATGTATGCTTTGGAATCAATTTGATGAACCAAGTCGCGCATTTTAGCAACTTGAAAACGGTTAACAATAAAATATATCATTGTTTTCTCTGCATTGGAATAACCGCCTTTGGCACTTAATCTCGTAGTTCCGCAGTCAAACGCTTCGCTCAAGGCTTGGGAAACCTTTTCCGGCTTTTCCGTTATGATTACCGCGCATTTTGCTTTATCGATACCATCAACGATAAAGTCTACTGTTTTAATTCCCGCAGCATAAGTCAGTATTGAATAAAGAGGCAATATCCAGCTTTGAGTTAAGATACCACAAACGATGTAAAGGAGTACGTTATACATCATTACGAAAGTGCCAACAGTAATTCCAAGCTTTTTTGCAAAAATTACTGCCATGACCTCAATGCCATCCATAGCTCCGCCGTATCGAATAGCAAGTCCGCTTCCTATTCCCGAAATAAGACCTCCAAACAATGAGCATAGCAACAGATCGGTTCCGGCAATAGGAGAGGAAACACTTACGTCTATCGGTATGATATCCGTTATAAGCCATGCAAATATGGAATACATTGAAACCGAATATATTGCGTAAAAGGTAAACAGCCATCCCTGCCGTTTGAGTCCGAATAAGAAAAGCGGAATATTCAGAACAAGTAAAAACATTGATAAGGTAAAGCGTTCCGGAGTAATCTCTGCCAAAAGCATAGACGTTCCCGAAATTCCACTGTCATACAGGTTAACAGGTGAAAGAAACACTGTAATTCCAAATGCATTGATCATTCCTGCAAGCGTTAGCATGAAAATGTTTTTTAGGTTGATGTTTTTTAATTTCTTCATTTGTATTTCCTTTCAATCATTAGGTATAGCTTTCATTCCCCGGTTCACTTGCGCTTTGAATTCCTATCAGTAATACAGGAAGGCTCGCAAAGAATACCCACGAGAGCCTTCCGTGACTAAATGTTTTATTGCAACATCAGATTGCAAACCAAATCGCTGACTTCTGCCGGATTCTCAATCGAAAGGCCGCTAACAAGACGAGCCTGAGCGTACAGGACTTTACTGTGATTTGCAAGTTTTTCCATGTCATTCTCGAAAAGCTCTTTCAGCTTTGCGGCAATGGGATGATTCATATTGATCTCCAATACAAATTCTGCCTTGATATTGGCGACATCGTTGCCGGGGTTCTTGCTGAGCACCTTCTCCATATTTGCGCTGACCGCGCCCTCGCTTGAAAGACAGGCAGCGTGATTCTGCAAGGTGTTGGTAAAGCGTACCGAATGTAAATTTTCACCTACGCTCTCCTTGATGAAGTCGAGCATTTCCTTTGCATCCTCATTTTCTTTCTTGAGGCTTTCCTTTTCCTCATCGGTGGTAAGGTCAAGGTCATCGTTGCATACGTTGGAAAATTCCTTTTCAGAGTAAGCGCGAAGCATTTGCAAAGCAAACTCATCCACATCATCGGTCAAATACAGCACTTCATAGCCGTGTGAAATTACCGACTCAACCTGCGGAAGCAGAGCAATCTTATCCACGGTCTCGCCCGATGCGAAGTAAATTTTCTTCTGATCCTCTTTCATACGAGCAACGTATTCCTTAAGCGTTACGAGCTTACCTTCATGGGAGGACTTGAACATAATGAGATCCTGAAGCACGTCCTTGTGCATACCGTAATCACTGTAAATACCCCATTTAAGCTGTGCGCCGAACGCCGCATAGAACCGCTCGTACTTATCACGGTCGTTTTCAAGCATTTTATAAAGCTCGCTTGCGATCTTTTTTTCAACCGCCTTGGCGATACTCTTAAGCTGACGGTCGTGCTGAAGCATCTCGCGTGAAATATTGAGTGACAGATCCGAGCTGTCAACCAAGCCCCTTACGAAGCTGAAATAGTCGGGGAGAAGATCCTTGCAATGCTCCATAATGAGAACACCGCTTGAATAAAGCTGCAAGCCCTTTTCATAATCACGGCTGTAATAGTCATAGGGCGCGTGGGAAGGAATAAACAAAAGCGACGTAAAGTTGGACACTCCCTCGGTTTTTTGACGAATGACCTTGATAGGAGCTTCCCAATCGTAAAACTTGTCACGGTAGAAATTATTGTATTCTTCGTCAGTAACATCCGACGTACCCTTCTTCCAAAGAGGAACCATACTGTTAAGAGTCTCATCCTCGGTCACGGTTTCATATTCATCCTCGCTGCCTTCCTTAGGCTGCTGTTTTTCGGTCAGCATACGAATGGGATAGCGAATATAATCACTGTATTTCTTGACGAGCATGCGAATCTGATATTCTTCCAGATACTTACTATACTTTTCGTCCTCGGTATCGTCCTTGATATGAAGTGTGATAACAGTACCTACGGTATCCTTCTCACATACGGTAATAGTGTAGCCATCAGCGCCCTTAGATTCCCAACGGTATCCTTCCTCAGTGCCGTACGCACGGCTTTCAACCGTAATCTTATCTGCAACCATAAATGCAGAATAGAAGCCTACACCAAATTGGCCTATGATATCGACCTGATCGTTATCCTTTTGTTCGGGATCGTTCTTGAAATCAAAGGAACCGCTTTTAGCTATCGTTCCGAGATTGTTTTCAAGGTCTTCCTTCGTCATACCGCAACCGTTATCGGTAATGGTAAGAGTTCTTGCATTCTTATCTAAAGTGATGCGGATCTCAAGGTCCTCGCGGCTGAGACCCACCGTACTGTCGGTAAGCGATTTGAAATATAATTTGTCAAGCGCATCGCTTGCATTGGAAATCAACTCACGCAGAAAGATCTCCTTGTGTGTATAGATGGAATTTACCATCATGTCCAAAAGCTTTTTGGACTCTGTTTTGAATTGCTTTTTAGCCATTTTTACATTTCTCCCTTCACCCGGGTTAATTAAAATATATTCCTTGAAATATTATTCGATCGGCATATCAAGCTTGCCGAATTTTTCAAGCAGTATTTCTTCTTCTGTCGGAACATCAGCCATAGTCTCTATTTTTGTCCTGATACACATCATCTCTCTGTCTGTGTTATTTATAGTTTCGGCACAATTTTTCAGTTGCTCTGCCAAATCGTTCTTTTCATCAAAATCATTTTTATATTGAAGCTGATGCTCAAGGCTTGCCCAAAAATCCATCGCTATGGTGCGTATCTGAACCTCAACCTTCATTTCCAAGCGTTGCTCGGAAAGATAAACGGGTATAGTAACAAGAAGGTGCAGGCTTCGATAACCGTTAGCCTTAGGATTGTTAATGTAATCTTTCTTTGAAATAAAGGTTATATCGTCTTGCTTCAGGAGAGATTCAGCAACCAAAAAAATATCATCAATATAAGAGCATATTACTCTGACACCGGCAATATCGTTTATATTTTCCTCAATGCTGTCAATTGTTAACGGCTTGTTCTTTTTCACAAGCTTTGAAATAATGCTGGAGGTGCTTTTCAGTCTTGTTTGTACGGTGTTGATAGGATTTCTATGGTACTTAAGATTAAATTCGGTATTTAAAACCTCAAATCTTGTTTTAACCCCCTTCATCGCACATGCGTAGATCATTCGAAGCTCTTTGTAATCAACCATTTTCCCCATAAACATCTTAGTTTGATTATGCAAAAAGGATAGAGATTCGTTCGAGATTATATCCATCGACTTTGATGCCGTAGGAGCGAAATATTTGCTATCGTGTCCTGCTTCAAAGGATTTATTACTCATTTTTTATGCCCCTTCCAGCTTTTTGCCGAAACCTTGGATAAGGCACTCATCAATTCACCGTTGATCTTTAAGACACCCTCAGCAACGCTTCTTCGTTTAGGGTATAATCCTGCATTATAAGCGTTAATTACATACTTATAGCGCTCAATTGCCGTATTTACCGAGCTTTCCCGGGAAATGTATATTTCTGCTTCCGCACGTTTTCCTACCGATTGCATTTTATCCCGATTGTCACATAGCAGAGCAAGACAACTCGCCAAGCTATCAGATTTTTCATCAATCAGAAAACCATTTACACCATCGGTAACGCCTTCTGCTGCACAGCTTCCTCTTATAAGAATGCTTGCAAGTCCGCACGCCGCTGCCTCTCGCACTACAAGACCGCTTGTATCATAGGTTGATGGGAATAGGAAAAGATCCGCGCGGCAATACCAGGCTCGTAATATGTCCCTATCAGAAATAGCACCGATGAAGATGCATTTATCCTTGATTCCTGCTGAGTCCGCATATTGTTCAATCTCACATCTGTCATCGCCATCACCGACAAAAACCATTCTAAAATCCTTGTTTTGACAACTTAACTTTGCAATTGCATCGAGAATAACACGAATCCCCTTATACCACAGCAACCTTCCCACAAACAAAAACATAGGAGTATTCTGCGGCAAATCATAGTCTTTTGTTGCCAAATCAATCAATTCATCGCCAACTCTTCCGCGCGGAAAATCCACGCCATTTGGCATAACTATATATTCACCCTCATAGCCAAGAGAAAGAAGATTTTGTCCTGCTCCTTCGCTTACAACCCACACCTCGTCACAAGCACTTATATTTTCAACGAGCGCCTTCTTGCAGTTCGCTCTAAGGTGCTCGGATTTCACGATATTATCTATATCTATATCAAATTTCGTGTGATATGTCAAGACTATAGGCTTCTTTATCGTTTGTCTGAGTTCTCGTGCCATAAAGGTGGACATAACCGGACAATGGCTGTGTAGAAGTGCGACGTCATTCTTCTTTACCGCTTCCGCTACCTTTGGTGAGAATGGAAAGCCGGCTCTGTACGCTTCCGCTGCCTTAAAATCTACACTGGGGTACCTTACGATTTCATAAGGAAAAAGGAAATCGTTTGCCGTAGGGTGAGACGGTGTAACCACCATCGCACGACCGCCATTTAACTCTATTTGATTTGCATAATTCACAACCGTATTTGCGACTCCGTCTATCTGCGGCGGAAACGAGTCGTTAAGTAAGCATATTGTATTTTTTTCTTTCATCTTCGTATTATGCCCATCAAGTAGTATGGGATCTCTCGTCCTCCTTCGTTATTGATTAAGTATTTCCATAAATTCATCGCCTGTAATTGTTTCATTAATGTACAAATACTGTGCCAACTGATCCAGCTTTTGACGATTTTCGGTGATGATACGTTTTGCCTTTTCGTACTGCTCCTTTACAACTTTTATTACCATCTCATCAATTTTCGATTGTGTTTCGGATGAGCAGGACAAAGTGGTATCACCACCGAGATATTGATTAGTAACCGTTTCGAAGGCAACCATACCGAATTCATCATTCATTCCGTATCTTGAGATCATTGCACGGGCAAGCTTGGTAGCCTGTTCAATATCATTGGACGCTCCGGTGGTTATTGAACCGATAGCAATTTCCTCCGCAACCCGTCCGCCGGTATAGGTAGCAATTTTATTTTCAATCTCTTCCTTAGTCATCAAATAATGATTGCCCTCGTCAACCTGCATTGTGTATCCAAGCGCACCCGACGTACGAGGAACGATTGTAATCTTTTGAACGGGAGCAGAATTCGTCTGCTTGGCAGCCACAAGTGCGTGTCCGATCTCGTGGTAAGATACTATCATTTTCTCCTTATCTGTAAGAATAGCGTTTTTCTTCTGATGACCTGCAATTACGGTTTCAATGCTTTCCTCCAGATCTGCCTGAGTAACTTCTTTTCTGCCTTGTCTTACAGCTCTGAGCGCCGCCTCATTAACTATATTGGCAAGCTCCGCTCCGGATGCACCTGAAGCCATACGGGCAACGTGAGTGTAATCGATGCTTGCCTGAGCTTTGATTTTAGAAGCGTGAACCCTGAGAATTGCTTCTCTGCCCTTAAGGTCGGGAAGCTCAACGGGAACACGTCTGTCAAATCTACCGGGACGTGTGAGGGCGGGATCCAGCATCTCGGGGCGATTTGTAGCCGCCAGGATAACAACACCTGTATTTCCTTCAAAGCCATCCATTTCCGTAAGAAGCTGGTTAAGAGTTTGCTCTCGCTCGTCGTTACGACTCATACCGTCACGCTTTCCTCCGATAGCGTCTATCTCGTCTATGAATACAATACAAGGAGCTTTTTCCTTTGCCTGCTTAAAGAGATCACGCACCTTTGAAGCTCCCATACCGACGAACATTTCAACAAATTCCGAACCAGACATAGAGAAGAATGGCACGTTAGCCTCACCTGCGACAGCCTTTGCCAGCATAGTTTTACCTGTACCGGGAGGGCCTACGAGCAAAAGACCTTTAGGCATTTTTGCGCCAATCTCTTCATATTTTTTCGGGCTGTGCAGATAGTCGACAATTTCGGCAAGGCTTTCCTTTGCCTCATCCTCACCCGCAACGTCGGCAAATTTAATGCCTGATGCAGATTGAACGTAAATCTTGGCGTTACTCTTACCCATATTGAACATCATAGAGTTCTCGCCACCCGCTTTTTTCATCATATGGCGGGAAATCAGCTGTCCTATAAGGAAGAACGCACCGATAGGAAGAATCCAGTTAAAGAATAATTGCGAAAAAATTGATGGTTGCTCAATGATTTCTCCGGAGAATGTTGCACCGGCATTATACAGGCGCTCGGTGAGTCCGGGATCGTTTACCATTCCGGTTTTATATACCTGTTTCTGTTCCTTATCTGTGAAGGTAATAAGGTTTTCGCTGTCAGAAAGCTGGACCAGACCAATATTTCCTTCTTCCGTCATTGCGATAAAGGTTTCGTATCCAACCTCTTTTACCTGGCGGTCAACCAGCCAGGGCAAAACTACCATATTAAAAACAATAATAATTGCCAGCATAATGCCGTAGAATATCATTATCGGCTTTTTAGGCTTTTTTACTTCATTCATATTAGACATTTTATAGTTCCTTCCTATTCTTTTGTTTTTTACAATACTGAGTACATAGCTTGTCGGTACATTCTGAGCATTTGAGAGAAGCATTGGAGTGCTCCCAGAATCTTTCGGGGTATATCATTACGCAGGCTTCCCAGATTACCCAGGCTGCGAAGGCAATAAGCAGTAGTGATACCGAAAATTCGCTCATAATAAACAGCATCGGCGTAAACATCATCAAATGATCCCAGTTGAATATGCGGCAGGTGGTACAGCACTTATTTTTCATTATAAGCCTGAAGGGACACCATATAAGGACACATATCAGATCGCATACGTAAAATGCTACGCTGATCATAAATAGCCAACGGTTGTTTATGACTCCCGTATAATAGAGTACGCCGATAACCGCAAGCAGCATAACCCAGAGAACGAACACCTTGTAAGCGGCCTTTGTGGTCGAGGTTACGTAATCCTTAAGTGACTTATAGTTTATTTTTTCCTTGATTTCTTTAAATCTGATAGAAAAATGCTTCTGTGAACCGAGCGGAAGAGCATCTTTTATGGGAAAAACCTGCAGCACCATATCTATTACCCATATCAGCCATAATAAATGAAGCAGCGAAAAGCGTTCGAAGAACTCGCCCCGCTCTATAATACTAAACTCCTCCGGCTTAAAAATCAGCAACAAAAGGCACAAGACAAAAACAATGAACCTGAAAACAAGCTTTACGAAATACTTTTTTCTGACCTTTGACATCGGCTCTTTATGTCCGAGATGTCCTTTCGTTTCTTTCATTCTATCACCCTATAATTAAATATTTACGCTAAGCTCTTTGACGTTATTAAGAATCTCGCCGTCAATCTGTATTGAAATTTCCTTATCAAATTTCAGATTGATACAGTTTCCGCTAAGAACCGTAATATTTTTCTTATACTTTAGATGCTTTCCCTTAAAGATGGAAGGCATAATGGCAAGCGTTTTAAGCTTACCCGAGCTGTGAAGAAGCGTTAAAGATACCTTCCTTTCGCTTGAGCCTCTCTTTTGGCGAGGCGCGGGAATCATTCCGCTTCCGCAATGCGTTCCAAAGGTTATGGCAGACGTCCATACCTTTTTAATATGTGTGCGTCTGTTATCTACCTCCAAGGTCACACCAATCGGCTTGAAAGCGGAAAAAACTCCGTGTATTGCATTTGAAGTATAGGTTTTAGCTTGGCCGCTTTTCTTTTGCCTTTTTTCAAGCTCTACGCAATAGCTGTCAAGTCCAAAGGTAATGCCGTTTATAAACCTGTATTTTTTATCCTTAACTGTAACGTAAGGCAATCTTTTTATGTAATGGTTAATGAGAATAGGCTTTGATTCTGATTTTACGTCAACAGCGAAATTATTGTGCGTGCCGGAGGAGTAATAGTAAATATCGTTGGTAAGATGCGCCTCTCCTATTTTATTAATAAATCCGTTCAGAGTTCCGTCTCCACCAAAAATATAAACCTCGTCGCCCTCGCAAAGAATTTCAAGAAAATCCTTGAAATCCGAGATTTTTGTAATGTCAACTATCTCACATCTGTCATTTGCAACATCCGCAAAGCTTTCGGCATCATTTTTTGCCTCGCCTTTCCCCGATAATGGATTGTATAATAAGTATTTCATTTTTCTTCTCCTTTGTTTTTTACATAAGATAAAATAATGTTCCCGCTAAAACCGAGAAGCCCATAACAAGCAGTAAAACACCGCCTACAATTCGTACTCCTGTTTGTTTTGCTTTTTCGTTTTTCATATATTTTTCCTCCTGTTTTTACTAATGCTGACAGTATAATACATAACGAACATTACGCGAAAATAAACAAGAAAGGGCAATCGAACAAATAATTCGATTGCCCCGGGCTTACTGCTCTATAGGGAGAGTAACGGTAAATGTAGTTAGGTTGTTTCCGCTGGTGACGGTTACGCTTCCGTTATGGAGCTCTACAATCTTTTTCACGATTGCAAGGCCAATTCCATTACCTTGTGTCGAATGCGACGTATCCGCTTGGTAAAACTTATTAAATATTTTCTTTTGAACTTCGGGAGGTATTTCGCTTCCGGTATTTGAGATTGAAATTTTAATATTTTTCGCCTCGGTTTTTATTGTTATCTTAATGACGCCTCTGTGCTCGGTGAATTTCACGGCATTGTCAAACAGATTTATCCATACCTGCTTCAAAAGCTCTTCGTTTCCAACTATTTGATGCTCGTCAAAGTCAATATCGAGGTCTATATTTTTCTCGGTCCATTTAGATTCGAGAAGTAAAATACAAAAGCGTATCTGCTCGGAAACGTTAAAAGAGGTTTTGTCTGTCAGTATGCTTTGGTTTTCTACCTTTGTAAGATTAAGAACGTTTGTCGCCATGTAAGAGAGTCTGCGTGACTCATCCTTGATTGCTGCTATATACCGGCTTCGCTCCTCCTCTGTCAGATCTCCGCTTTCAAGAAGCTCGGCAAATCCTGCAATAGACACGATGGGGGTTTTAAATTCGTGTGAAAAATTGTTGATAAAATCTCCTCTCAGCATTTCGGTGTTCTGAAGCTCCTCTGCCATCTTGTTAAAGCTTTCCGAAACCTCAATCATTGGCGGAAGCTTGTTGAGAGGGGGGGCAAATTCAAGCCTTGTGCTAAAATCTCCCTCCGCTAAGCGATTCATTTTTGAAATTGTTTTGTTTACCGGACGAAGGGGATAACGGCTGGTGAAGAAAGAGATAATTCCTCCCAGCACAAGACTGAATATGGTAGCAAAAAGTAACAGGCTCTTTACCTCAGGCTTGTATTCATCAAGAACGAAGATGATGCCGTGCTCAATCCATCGGTTCATAATAATAGTTATTACTACAAGAGTTACCAGCATATTAAGAAAGACTGTCAATGAGAGAAATAGCGTTAATGACAGTCGGTTTTTTCTTTCTGTGTTATTCATGCTTTTTCACCGCCTTGTAACCGAGCCCTCTCACCGACTGTATTTCAAATTCTTCCCATCCTTCAAATCGCTTGCGAAGTCTTGCAATGTGAACGGTAACGGTTTCCCAACCCGCATCGCTTTCAATCCCCCATATCTCATCCATTATTTGAATTCGTGTGAATATTTTGCCGGGGTATGAAAGCAGCTTGTAAAGCAGAAGAAATTCCTTTTGAGGAAGCTCCACAACCTCTTTTCCACGCATTACGGTCATTGAGTCGTAATCTATAACTACGTTTCCTATTGTAATTTTATGCTCACTTGCTATTTGAGCACGTCTTAAAAGCGCCTTGATTCTATAAAGAAATTCCTCTTTTTCTATTGGCTTTGTCATATAGTCGTCAACTCCAAGATCAAAGCCTTTGTGCTTGTCCTTGGGCAGCTGCTTGGCAGAAACCATAAGAATAGGTAAATTATTATTTACATCACGCAGAGTTTTGGTAAACTCATAACCATCCATTATCGGCATCATAATATCAAGCACAACTAAATCAATATGCTCCCTTTCCATTACCTCAAGGGCATCTTCTCCATTGCACGCAAGATAAGCGCTATAATTTGCTTTTTCAAGAATCGACTTGAATAAAAGCTGTGTATTTTTATCATCGTCCACCACAAGAATATGGAACATATGAAGCCTCCTAATATTGGTAGAATAATTTGTGAAAAAGATAGTAGCAACAACGTACTTAAAAGATATAACTACGATACATACGGTCAACTCATCCGTGAAGATAATAAAGCTCTTGACAAAACTATGTATACGAGTATAATGATAATACTGGAAATGTTACTGCTGTAAAGTCCTATGCGTACACTACGGGCGAGCTTTCGAGAACACCGAGTGCAACACCTTTCACTTACTCTGACGATAGGCTCACGAGTTTTAACGGCGATGAAATTACCTATAACTCTAACGGCGATGTTTCAAGCTATGACGGTTGGAATTACACCTGGAGCAAAGGTAAGCTTAGCACCGTGAGAATGGAGTATGGCACTTCAGCCAGAATAGCAGATGGTCTTATTAAACCTACCCTTAGAAACAGCAAGACTTATTCCTTTATCTACAACGCACTTGGTCAGAGAGTTACAAGCCATTATTCTCACTTTTTCAGTGCAAGTTCTATAACTCCCGTTTCCAATGGCGAAGTCGTAGAATACACCAAATCATATTCATACGATAACTTCGGAAGACCAATTTCCGAATCCATCACCGAGGAACGTTACGGTGATGGAACTGCGTCTTCCAAAATCGTATTTCTTTATGACGAGAATTCTATGGTTGGTTTCGAGTACACTTCGGCATATGGAACAAATATTTACTATTATCTCCGTAATCTTCAGGGCGATGTTATCGGCATTTACGATACAAATGGCAATTTAAAGGTTAAGTACAACTATGACGCTTGGGGAAATTGTACCATTTCGAGCGAAACCAACGATTACGTACTTGCTCGTGTTAACCCTATCCGTTACAGAGGCTATTATTACGATCAGGATACAGGACTGTACTACCTGAACTCTAGATACTACAACCCCCAGTGGAGAAGATTTATCTCGCCGGATAGCACCGAATATATTGATTCCGAAAATCCTAATGGACTTAATCTTTACGCATACTGTTATAATGATCCTGTTAACTATGCAGATCCGAGCGGGCATAGTGCATTACTAACTCTTGGTATATTTGCTTTATCATCTTTAGCGATGTGGGGAGTATCGGAATTGTTTGGAGCGCAAATTGCAGGAGGTATTGGTTCTTTAAGTGGAGGGGCAACCGCCATCTCAACTGGTATCAGTTTATGTGCGTTTGGTCCTTGGGGGGTTGCGGCAGGAGTAGTATTAATCATAGTAGGAGGAGCAACAATAGCATTTGGTGCCAATGAAATAGTAGCCGGTGCAACAGGTGTAAATTATATTCAAAATTGGACGGGATGGAGCAATAACACTTATTCTGCTGTTTATGCTGGATTAAATGTTGTTTCTGCTGTGGGTTCAATTGCAGGAAATATTGGTATGAGGTTTGCATCAAATAAAATATTAAATGCTATTGTTCAAGATCCTTCAAAGATCACTAATTACAAATTGTGGCAGATAAAAACCTTTGGAAAATACACTTCCATTTATAGCCCCGGAACATTACAAAAAGGGGGGCATATTGGTCAAGGTTATACATTAACACACAACAAACACGCTTCTATAGGATATATTCAATGGCATCCGGGCGGAGGGCACCATGGCCCTTTGGCATACTGGAAAATTACGAGCTCATTTAATAAAGCGGCGCGATTCTATTACTTAACAGGAGTACCATTTTAAGGAGAGTACATTATGTCTATCATCAATAATCACATAGAATATCTAATTGATAAGGCTATTATGCTATCAAGCCCTTATGAAAAACAGATTGTAGGGTTATCTGTATTAGGAGATTATTTAACGGACGATATTGCTAATGAGTGGATTGACGAGGACATTTATTTGCTCCAAGAACTTTTAACAAAAGGAATAGTTGATGAAAGTGTATTAGATGTATACATTAAAATCAATGATAATTTTGCATCCGTTTCATTAGGTGGTGAAATGTATGACAAAAGCGTTTGGACGTTAACTGCCTTGAAATCCGATCCTTTTTGGGAAAAACAACGAAAGTTAGCTTCTGAGTTACTCAATCGATTAACCAAAATAATTGATTTAAAGTAGAATAAAATTATTATTGTAAGCTTGGCTCAAACAGTCGCAATACGGAATTTCTACTTAAAGGCAAGCTTTACTGCGGTAGATTCGGTATGAAAATTAACGGTGACAGCGGAACGGCAAAAAATGGTGAATTGAAATTCTACTACACCCACTCTAACAAAAAGCGTTTCCGTGGCTGCAGAAAAAACAGTGTTCGAAAGGAGCGACTTGAAAAGCTTGTAATTGATACAACGCTCAAGCTTTTGAACACACCAGAAAATATTTCACTGCTTGCAGAAGAGATCGTTAAGCTCAATGAGCAGATAACAAAAGAGCAAAGCATTCTTAATCTGCTCACTGCCGAAAGGGCAAAGCTTCAAAAACCCCTTGATAACATTATGAAGGCAATTGAAGAAGGCATAATCACTTCAACAACAAAGGCAAGGATGAACGAGCTTGAAAACTCGCTTGCAGAGGTCAATATGAGGATTGCTGCCGAGGAGTGCAAGCTTGAAAGAGTGTATTCGATTCCTTCGTACGGGTCACCACAATAAAAAATAACCAGCCGAAATATTCGACTGGTTATAATGTGGTGACCCGTACGGGAATCGAACCCATGTTACAGCCGTGAAAGGGCCGTGTCTT
>CAZUJY010000014.1:0-24318 GCA_964620565.1 uncultured Ruminococcus sp.
ATGTGTCATCGTTTTTATTTTACCCTTTTGGGAGGATTTTACCGCAAATCTATGCGCTTCTTCCTGTAAATTGTAAATAAAAGCGTACATATCAAACTCTTTTGCTATGGAAATCTCATTTTTGCCATCGGTAAGCGCTCGGGTTTTGTGGAAGTCATCCTTAACCATTCCGAACACCGGGATCTCCAGCGACAGAGAGGAAAGAACCCCCCTTGCCACTCCGACGTGAGCATCTCCGCCGTCCACCAAAAGCAGATCGGGCATATTGCCAAGCGACTGACTTCCGTCGCCGATATGGGAAAGTCGGCGGGAAAGAGCCTCACGCATCGAGCCGTAATCGTCGGCGCCGTCGGTGGTTTTTATGGAAAACAGACGGTAATCGCTCTTCTTCAGCTTTCCGTCCGACCATACTACCATTGATGCAACGATATTATCGTTACCGATGTTGGAAATATCATAGGCCTCGATCCTTTTCGGCGGCTCTGCAAGTCCCAGCAGCTCTGCAAGACGGCGAATGGATTTATCCTCTCTCTCTCCCTCAAGCCTGTACTGACGGGCAGCCTCCTCGGCATTCTTTATCGCCATATTGCAAAGCGCACGGCCGTCACCACGCTCGGGTATCTTAACGGCAACCTTTCTGCCTGCAAGGAGCGACATATACTCCGAAAGCAGAGTGATATCCTCGTCCTCGGCATCAAACGTCAGCATAATTTCCCTTGGAATACTGCCGCCGCTGTCATAATGGGCGGCAATAAGCGAGATCGCCTCCTCGGCGGTGACGGGATCGGCCGCAGAGAGCATAAACACACTCTTATTGACCAGCGCACCCCCTCTTACAGAGAGAAGCGACATAACTCCCACGCCCTCGGTAAAGCAGAGGGCGAAAACGTCACGGTTTACCTTTACGTCGGCAACAACCTTCTGCTTTTCAGACAGCTTATCAAGAGCGGAAAGCTGATCACGTATTGCGGCGGCACGCTCAAACTCAAGCTTCTCGGCGGCACGCTCCATATCAAGCCTTAAGGCCTCTCTCGCCTCGCCCGTATTGCCGTCCAGCACACGCTCTGCCGACTTTACACGCTCACGGTATTCCTCGGAAGTGACGTTTCCCGCACAGGGAGCTATACATCTTCCCATATCACGATAGATACAGGGACGCTCACGGCCTATATCCTTTGGAAATGAGCGCTTGCAGGTGGGAAGCGCAAACACCTTCATCACCGCCTCAAGAGCAGCATAAGCCGAGGATGCTCCTTGATATGGGCCGAAATACCTGGCTCTGTCGCTTTTTCTCTCACGGGTGACGAAAAGCCTCGGATACTCCTCGTTTGTAACCTTAATATAAGGATAGGACTTTGAGTCCTTAAGACGAATATTATACTTAGGCATGTGCTTTTTTATCAGCACGTTCTCAAGAGTCAGCGCCTCTATCTCTGTCTTACAGACGATATAGTCAAAATCATCTACAAGCGATACCATTTTAGCCGTTTTGGGCGTATGGTTATTGCCTGTAAAATAAGTGGTGACTCTGTTTTTCAGCTTTTTGGACTTGCCGACGTAGATTACCTGTCCCGCCTTGTCCTTCATTATATACACACCGGGAACGGTAGGCAGAGAATTTGCCTTGTCCCGAAGCCTTGCTATTGCGGACATACCGTACCTCCCGAGGTGAATTTCAAAATAAAAAGGGTAACGAACCAAAAACCGTTTCGGTCAATGGATGATCGTTACCCTTTTGGAGCTAACCCGACAGAAAAAACTGTGTTAGGGCAACTCAATTACTGCTCACTGAACTCGCTGTCAACAAGCTCTGCAAGTCCTTCGATCGCAGAACTCTCATCAGCACCGTCGGCGATCAGGGTGATGTCAGTTCCCTTGGCAATACCGAGAGAAAGTACACCTAGAAGGCTCTTCGCATTAACACGGCAATCCTCCTTCTCAACCCAGATAGAACTCTTGAAGGAATTCGCCTTCTGTACGAAGAAGGTCGCAGGTCTTGCATGAAGACCAACGCTGTTGCGTATAGTTACGCTACGAGAAATCATATTTTTTCTCCTTAGGATTTCTTAATTCTTAACAAGTATATCAAATTTTTAACCAAAAATCAATACCTTTTTTAAATAATAAATGCTATTTTAGAAGTTTTTTTGCATAAAATACCACAAATTGAACATAATTATCCAATTTCTATATCAATCACCGAGGAGTCGTGTGCGCTGGTCTCCTCATAGTATACCTTTCTGTCGGTGTGATCCTTCTTCGCAACACGCAGAGTTGCGCTGCCCATACCGAATATGCACCAGAAGAGATAGTAGGAGGAAGCGTCCGACCAGAGATAGTTTACCATACCGAAGGAAAGCAAAGAGAAAAGACATACTCCGCTGAGAACAGACATCCTCTCGGTCTGGGAATTGTGAATATAAGGATACTGCATGTGTCTGTGCTTTACTCTTGTTATCAGGAGAGCAATAAATGCCATAAGAGCAAATATTCCTGCCTCAAGTCCAAGCTCGATAAAGAGGTTTGAGGAATCGGGATAGCCCGCAATTCCAAACGCCTCCATCTCTGCGGCAAAGCTCTCCTTACCTATACCGATACCTACAAGCAGATTTCTTGAAAAGGCGGTAAGGCTGCCACGCCAAAGACCGAACAGCTCCTCGGCGGAAACGATAGAGGGGCTGTACTCGAAAATAAAATCAAGCACGCCAAGGGGAAGCAGCAGAAGCAGAACCGATGCCACAAGTAGGAGGGGCATAAACAATCCGGGGAGTCTGTTAGACTTTATCACTCCGTAGGCTCCGATACCGAGAAGAAGCGAGGTCAGAGCAAACATCTCACCCGAAAGAATAAGCGCGATCGAGCAGAGAGAAGCGCAGACGATATAGAATATGCGGTTACGCTTTACCGAATTGAAGGACAGTCCGATCGAAAATATGATAGCCGCCATCAGGAACACCGCCACTCCATCGCCTCTTGAGAGAATAGCGGAAAGGGTGTCGGAGGTTATCTCGGAATCACCGCCCGCAAAGGAAACTATAAACTGTATAACCGAAACCACCGAGGAGATAGCTCCCGAAACAATTATTGAATTGGCAGAAAGCTCTGCCAGACGGCGGTTGGTGATAATATTACTTGCCAGAAGGTATCCGAGGGCAAGAATTATCATTCGGAGGGAGCCGGAGAAGGACTCGATACCCTTGACGAAAATACCGCTGATAAGTATAAAGAGAAGCATTACGCCAAGGTAGATATCATACTGCTCCACACAGAGAACTCGACGTCCGTGGAAGGCCTTAATACCGAAGGAGATCACCGCGAGAATGATCGCCAGCGCAAGCACAACGTCACCCGACGGTATGTAACGCAGGTAAGGAAGCGCAAAGAGCGACGACAGGAATATAAACTCGGGGGATTCAATGCCGATATAAACGCAGATGACTATAAGGATGATAAGCGCTATCTCCCAAAGCGGCATAAGAGCCGACAGAAGCGCGGGAACACAACCTATGATTATGGCAACCGAGATAGGAAAACGTCTTTCATTCTCCAAAACCGTGTGCCTCTTCATACAGAAGAACTCGAAGAAGATATAGTCTGTGGGCTTAAAATCCTGAAGAAATATAGGGAGGGGCTTGTCTGCAAGAAGGAAGGGGATCGCAAGAAGCGAGCAGATCAAACCGATTATGGGATTTGCAACGCTTTCATCAGCGCCAAAGCCGAGGAAATACATAATCGTTCCGAGAACGCCGAAGGAAAGCAGAGCCGTTCCGTATACTCTTGTTGAAATGTGGGCAATCAGATAGGACGC
Organism: uncultured Ruminococcus sp.; assembly: GCA_964620565.1. GTDB lineage: Bacteria > Bacillota > Clostridia > Oscillospirales > CAG-272 > UBA1740. Next base: position 3,809 of record CAZUJY010000014.1, read on the forward strand.
CGCCTTAGTAAATCTGAAAAATCTACCCGAAAGTATTCTTTTCAGTCGTTGAGTAACAGAGCCCGAGAACTCACGGGAGAAAAATCTGTCCGCTCTGTTTTTCGATGACTCGCTTGTCTCGTCCTTTTCAAAAAATATCTCCCAGATCGAGGGCTTAGCCATTGTCATCCCTCCTTTTTCTTCTCTTTGCCTTAGGCTTAAGAGATTCTTCTATTTCGGGGTGAAGAAGAAGCATATCGGGGCGGCGCTCCTTGGTTATTTTAACCGCCTCCTCAAGTCTCCACCTGTCAATTTTTGCATGGTCGCCCGACAGAAGTATCTCGGGCACCTCTCTGCCACGGAACTCACGGGGCTTGGTATACTGGGGATATTCAAGAATACCCGACGCAACCGACTCACCCTCATAGCACTCGCTGGATGCAAGAACGCCATCGATAAGTCTGGATACCGCATCGATAACTATGCAGGCAGGGATCTCACCGCCGGTAACAACGTAGTCGCCGATAGAGATCTCATCGTCCACTATCTCGTCAAGGATACGCTGATCCACACCCTCGTAGTGACCGCAGAGAAATATTAAATTATCATACTCCGAAAGCTCCTTTGCCACCGAATGAGAGAACATTCTGCCCTTGGGGGACATATAGATAACCCTCCTTTTGCTCTCGGCGGGAATATCCTTCAGGATATTCATATAACAATCGTATATAGGCTGACAGGTCATAACCATACCCACACCCCCGCCATAGGGAGTGTCGTCGGTCTTCCTGTGCTTGTCTATAGAAAAATCACGGATATTGTGATAGCCGATCTCAATAAGACCGCCGCTCTGCGCTCTGCCGATTATACTCTCGGAAAGCACATTGCGTACCATATCCGGAAACAGGGTCATTACATCAAACCTCATCTGCCGAATCGAAAAGACCGGGAATAGTCAGAACCGCCATACCCTTCTCCTCGTTAATCTCCTTTATAAATTCGGGTACGTCGGGGATAAGCACCTCACGTCCCTGATATTTTACTGTATAGATCCTTCTGCCCGCAACGTCGCTGACGTCCGAGATCTCACCAAGACTCTCGCCGCTCTCTGCGTGATAAACCTTAAGGCCTATCATATCCGCAATGAACATTGCGCCCTTGGGCAGAGGCAGGTCCTCTCTGTGAAGATAGAAGATCCTGCCACGGTAGGCGATCGCCTCCTCACGGGTGGCGATGCCCTCAACACCAATAAGAACGAACTGACCTGCAAGCGAGCAGGAATTGACCGCTCTCTCAGTGAAGGAGCCGTCACGCTCCTTGAAATATATTCTTTTTATACCCAAAAGAACCTTAGGAGAGTCGCAGAGATGCTCTACCTTAAAAAGTCCCTTTACGCCGTGAGAGGTACAGATCTTACCGCCCTCAAGGTAGGTTTGTTTCATATTATTTCCTCTTTTTTACTGCGCCATCGGTCTTAGACTTGGTTTTTCCTGTCGACGATGGCTTTTTGTTGGTGGATCTTGCCACTCTCTTTGAGCCGCTCTTTTTAGCAACGGGAGCCTTTGGAGGTAAAAGCTCGGTAAGTACCTTTTCTGCCGCCAAAGCTCTTGCCTCCTGCTTGCTTTTCGCAGTGGCAGAAGCCGATTTTCCCATACAGCGGCACTCGATCTTATACTCTCTTGAAGCGGGTGTTGACTCAGGTGTTTCACCCAAATCTCTGAACTCAGGCGAGGGCTGTTTGCTCTTAATCGCAAGGTTTTTCAGCTCGGAAAGTGAACTTATATTTACATTTTGACTATTTTGACTCTCTTTTTTGAGAATTTCAAGGGCTGCCTCGGCTGCGGCTGCGTCAGCGAGCTTTTGGTTTTTGCCCTTGCCTGTCGCTACCGTTCGGTCACCTATAACGACCGCCCTCTCGAACACTCTCTTGTGATCGGGACCGGACTCTGAAACCGTCTTGTATACAGGTGTGGGAAGACGGTGCTTTCTATCTGCGCACCACTCCTGAAGGGCGTTCTTATAGCTCTGTATGGGAGCCGCCTCGCCCGAGAAGTAGGCAGACACGTCAAGCATACCCGAAACGACCTTTATCACCATTGCCATATCCATACCGCAGTCGATATATACGGCACCGACTATACTCTCAAAAAGGTCCTCCATAACCGAGGGCTCGTTTTCAATTCCAAGCTTTTCATCACCCTCGCCCATGCGAAGATATTTTTGAAGCCCGAGAACCGCCATGCTCTTCGAAAGGTTACGCTTGTCGCTCAATTTCGAGCGGATGTTAGAAAAATCACCCTCGTTAAGCCTTGTATAAACGCCGTGCTCGTATCTCTCGGTTTTTTCCTTCAGCATCATACTGATTATAGACGTGGAGAGAACGCTGTCGCCGAAGAATTCAAGCACCTCATTGGATACGTATTCCCTAGACGTGCGTGTTTTATGCTCGTTGCAGAAGCTGGAGCGGGTGAACGCCTGGGTCAGCAGGCTTTTATCCTTGAAGGTATAGCCTATTTTTTTCTCAATTTCGGGTATATTTTTACTGAAATTCATTTTTTCCTCGCGATTCAAAGATAATTTACACTAAAAGAAGTAAAAGTGGGATGGTTACTATAGAAATAAGCGTCGATACTGTAACCAATCTCGACACGTACATTGCGTCGCAGTCAAACTTCTCGGCAAACATAGTCGCAGAGGTGGCAGCGGGAGCGGCGGCAAGAATAACGGTTACCATCTCAACCGCAGGATCAAGCTCGACCATAAGTCCCACGAGCTTTACGATACCAAGCGACAGAAGAGGCAGAGCGATATGACGGAGAAGGAGGAAAATATACATTTCCTTATCCTTAAATATTCCCTTAAAGCTCATATCCGCCAGACGAAGGCCGATGACCACCATAGAAAGAGGAGCAACAAGGCCCTTGAGCATTACGAACGCCTCCTCGATAATAGAGCCGTTTACGTAGTTGTGAATAGGGAAAATAAAGAAGATCAGACCGACAACCGACGCAATCGTAGTGGGATGAATGATTGCGGTCCATGGGGAGATGTTTTTCTTTGCATCCTGATAATCGTCCACATTGTTTTTGTTTTCATCTCTTCCCTCAGTGCAGATCTTAACACCAAGCGACCATAGGAATACGTTAAAGGTGATGCTGTAAAGAAGAGCGTAAACGGTAGAACCGGGATATGTGTCCTCAAGTACCGCGGCGATAAGAGGAATGCCCATAAACGCAACGTTTGAGAAAATAGTAGCAAATCTGAGCATACGTTTCATAGCGTCGGGAGCCTTCTTGAAGAATAACATAGCCACAAAGGCAAAAAGAATGTGAAGCACGATAGAAAATCCAAGCACCCAAAGGGCGTTTATCATTATCTTGCGATCATATTCTCTCAGATATGCAACGAAGGTCAGCGCAGGCTGGGCTATGTAAAGCACAAGATTTGAGAGTCCCTTACCGAATCCGTCAGAGCAAAGATGACATTTTTTCATCAGAATACCGGGTACCATCATTATAAAAAGCAGTGCAACATTGTATATTAACTTTAAAGCTACGTCCATTTTTTACCCCCTAATGTTTCCTTAACAAGATATTTTACCATTTTTCACGGTTTATGTCAAGTTGTTTAGCGGTTAAATATTAAATATTAAATATTAAATATTAAATGTTAACTAAATAATAACAATCATATTTATAGAGCTATATTATTGACAATTAATTATTTTTATGTTATAATGACGAATGGAGTTTTAAATCCAACAATATTAAAAGGAGAAAATAAAAATGAGCGAAGAAATGAAGAATCTCAACAACGAGCCCGAGAAGGCTCCTGTTGAAAATCAGCCCGAAGCTAAGAAGCCTCTTGATAAGAAGACTCTTGGCATTATCATCGGCGCAGTAGCTGCAGTACTTGTTATCGTACTTGTACTCGTACTTACCCTCGGTGGCGGCGACGATCACACCCACAACTTTGTTGACGGTGAATGTGAGTGCGGCGAGACCGATCCCAACTACATTCCCCCTCACACCCACAACTTTGTTGACGGCGTATGTGAGTGCGGCGAGACCGATCCTAACTACGTTCCCCCTCACACCCACAACTTTGTTGACGGCGTATGTGAGTGCGGCGAGACCGATCCTAACTACGTTCCCCCTCACACCCACAACTTTGTTGACGGCGTATGTGAGTGCGGCGAGACCGACCCCAACTACGTTCCCCCCGTTGAGAACAATGAATACACTCTCGGTCTTGGTCTTGTATACGGCGACGTTACCAACGCACAGATCAACGCTACCATCGCTACCATCGTTGTTGACGAGAACGGCGTAATCGTTGCTTGTAAGATCGATGCAGTTCAGAACAAGTACACCGTTACCGATTCTGTTGCTTTCACCAACCTTCTCACCAAAAAGGAGCTTGGCTTTAACTACAATATGTCCGCTTTCGGTCACTCTCTCATCGGTAATGCAACCGTTAAGGAGTGGTTCGAGCAGGCAGCTGCTTTCGAGGCTTGGTGCGTAGGCAAGACCGTTGCCGAGGTTGAAGCTATGGAGACTCAGACCATGGATAATGGCTACATCATCTCCGCTGACGAAGACCTTCTCGGCGCAGGCTGCACCATCTCTATCACCGACTTCATCGCTGCAGTTGTAAAGGCTGGCAACGATGACCAGGCTATGACCTTCACCGCTGACGGTGAGATCGTTCTCGGTCTTGGCGTTAACAGCGCAGACAACGGCTCCAGCGGCGACGACTTCGAGGCTACTATCAAGATGAACATCGACTACGCTGCAGTTGCAACCGTTGACGGCGTTATCGTTGCTACTCTCAACGACGCTACTCAGCCTCAGGTTACCCTTGAGGATGGCGCTGTAGCAGGAACCGCCAAGCTTATCTCCAAGAGAGAGCTTAAGGAAGGCTACAGCATGGCAGCATACGGCTCTGACAACAATGGTGACGGTATCGTTCTTGAGTGGTACCTTCAGTCCGCAGAGCTTTCCAAGTACCTTGTAGGCAAGACCGCGGCAGAGGTTGCTGCTCTTGAGACCACTCTCGTAAACGGCCACTACATCTCTACTGACGATACTCTTCTTACCGCAGGCTGCACCATGCAGATCACCGGCATTCAGGACGTTGTTCTTGAGGCAGCAGGCTACGTTGAGGAGTCCGCCGAAAAAGAATACACTCTCGGTCTTGGTCTTGTATACGGCGACGTTACCAACGCACAGATCAACGCTACCATCGCTACCATCGTTGTTGACGAGAACGGCGTAATCGTTGCTTGTAAGATCGATGCAGTTCAGAACAAGTACACCGTTACCGATTCTGTTGCTTTCACCAACCTTCTCACCAAAAAGGAGCTTGGCTTTAACTACAATATGTCCGCTTTCGGTCACTCTCTCATCGGTAATGCAACCGTTAAGGAGTGGTTCGAGCAGGCAGCTGCTTTCGAGGCTTGGTGCGTAGGCAAGACCGTTGCCGAGGTTGAAGCTATGGAGACTCAGACCATGGATAATGGCTACATCATCTCCGCTGACGAAGACCTTCTCGGCGCAGGCTGCACCATCTCTATCACCGACTTCATCGCTGCAGTTGTAAAGGCTGGCAACGATGACCAGGCTATGACCTTCACCGCTGACGGTGAGATCGTTCTCGGTCTTGGCGTTAACAGCGCAGACAACGGCTCCAGCGGCGACGACTTCGAGGCTACTATCAAGATGAACATCGACTACGCTGCAGTTGCAACCGTTGACGGCGTTATCGTTGCTACTCTCAACGACGCTACTCAGCCTCAGGTTACCCTTGAGGATGGCGCTGTAGCAGGAACCGCCAAGCTTATCTCCAAGAGAGAGCTTAAGGAAGGCTACAGCATGGCAGCATACGGCTCTGACAACAATGGTGACGGTATCGTTCTTGAGTGGTACCTTCAGTCCGCAGAGCTTTCCAAGTACCTTGTAGGCAAGACCGCGGCAGAGGTTGCTGCTCTTGAGACCACTCTCGTAAACGGCCACTACATCTCTACTGACGATACTCTTCTTACCGCAGGCTGCACCATGCAGATCACCGGCATTCAGGACGTTGTTCTTGAGGCAGCGGCAGACGCTAACTAATAATTAAACTATAACCAAAAAGGGAGGACGTCCTCCCTTTTTTGGACGGTAAAAGAATGAAAGAAAATAAGAATTCCAAAGAACAGCAGAATATCAAACCGACCGACAGTAAAGACGGCAACGCAGGCTTTGACCTTATCTCCTTCCTTAAAAATAAGGATAATCTTATACTGATAATCTCAAGCCTTGTGCTTATTATTACGGTAATCGCTCTTGTAGTTGTGCTTGTAGGCAGAAACAGTCAGGGTAGTAATCCCGGCGGCAACGTTGGAGGAGACTCCGGTGACACTCCCGAAGACGATGAGGACGATCCCTTAAGGAATGAGATAGATTTAAGCAAGGTTTCGTACAAAAACTATTCCTTTGCCTATTTCGACACGGTATCTACCATAATTGGCTTTGAAAAGACCCAGGATGAGTTTGCCGAGGTGAGCAACGAGGCGATGAATCTGCTTGCCGAATATCATAGACTCTTTGATATATACAACGAGTACGAGGGCATTAACAACATCTGCACCATAAATAAGATTGTAGACGGCGAGCATCCCGTAGTTAAGGTTGATCGGAAGATTATAGATATGCTCCTTTACGCAAAGGAGATGTACGAGCTGACCGACGGAAAAATGAATATTGCTATGGGTAGCGTGCTTTCTATCTGGCACGATTATCGTACCGAGGGTATTGACAATCCCTCGAAAGCAAAGCTTCCACCTATGGCTGAGCTTGAAAAGGCGGCGCAGCACACCGATATTAACAATATTATTATCGACGAGGAGAACTCTACCGTCTGGCTTGCCGATCCCGAAATGACGCTTGACGTCGGCGCGTTCGCAAAGGGATATGCGGTTGAGATGGTTGCTAAAATGCTTGAGGAAAAGCGTGAATACAACTACGTTGTAAACGTAGGCGGCAACATTCGCACCACAGGACAAAGAGCAGACGGCAAGAAGTGGAAAACAGGCATTGAAAACCCCACAGGTGACCCCGACGTTCCCTATATCGAGTATATAGGTCTTAACGGCCAGGCTATCGTCAGCAGCGGCTCCTATCAGAGATACTATATAGTTGACGGTAAGACCTACCACCACATCATCGATTCCGAAACTCTTATGCCCGCAAGAGGCCTGCTTATGGTTTCCATAATCTGCGAGGACTCGGCATTGGGCGACGGACTTTCCACCGCTCTCTTCTGTATGAGTGTTGAGGACGGAATGGCGCTTGTCAACTCGCTTGACGGCGTTGAGGCCATGTGGGTAACAGAGGATGAGGTAAAGCATTATTCCAATAATTTTAAAAACTTTCTCTACGAATAAAAAAGTTATAAAATGCCTGCTTTTTGCAGGCATTTTTTCTACTTGAATATTGATATTCTGCATGATTTATGCTATAATTTATCGGGCATAATAAAACAAAGAGGTGAAATATGATTACAAAAGATATTAAATACGTTGGTGTTAACGACCACATAACAGATCTTTTCGAGGGTCAATATGACGTTCCTAACGGTATGGCGTACAACTCCTACGCTATTATTGACGAAAAAATTGCAATTATGGACAGCGTAGATATCCGCTTTGCTGACGAGTGGATAGGCAAGGTTCGGGGGGCTGTTGGCGAAAGACTTCCCGATTATCTAATTATCCAGCACATGGAGCCCGACCACTCATCAAGCATTATGGAATTTACTAAGGCCTTCCCCGGAGTCACCGTCGTTGCTTCAGCAAAGGCATTCTCGATGATGAAGGGCTTTTTCGGTGTGGATTTCGCCGAGAGGAGAATCGTTGTCTTGGAGGGAGACAAGCTCTCTTTAGGCAGACACGAGCTGACCTTTATCACCGCACCCATGGTGCATTGGCCCGAGGTTATAGTAACCTACGATTCCTTTGATAAGGTGCTGTTCTCTGCCGACGGCTTCGGTAAATTCGGCGCCCTCGACGTAGAGGAGGACTGGGCGTGCGAGGCGAGAAGATATTATATCGGCATAGTCGGTAAGTACGGTGCGCAGGTTCAGTCGCTTCTTAAGAAGGCGGCGGCTCTTGACATAGCTATCATTTGCCCTCTCCACGGTCCTGTGCTGAAGGAAAATCTTGGATATTATATAAATCTCTATGATATTTGGTCAAGCTACCGTCCCGAAACAGAGGGCGTTTGTATAGCATACACCTCGGTTTACGGCAACACAAAGGCGGCAGCCGAGCTGCTTTGCAGCGCTCTTACCGACAAGGGTGTGAAGGTGGCATTAAACGATCTTGCAAGATGCGATATGCACGAGGCTATAGAGGACGCATTCAGATACGACAGGCTCGTTCTTGCGACCACCACCTACAATGCAGACATTTTCCCCTTTATGAAGGAGTTTATAAACCACCTTACCGAGAGAAACTATCAGAACAGACGGGTTGGATTTATCGAGAACGGCTCCTGGGCGCCTATGGCAACCAAGGTGATGAAATCTATGCTGGAAAAGAGCAAAAATCTCACATATGCCGATACAGAGGTTAAGATTATGTCGGCGATGAATGATGAAGCAAGGGCGCAGATTTTGGCTCTGGCAAAAGAATTTAAAAAATAAAAAACTTGTGATTAAGTCACAGATAATTGCCTATATTTATAGTATAATCAAATCACAAAAGCAAATTTTAATTCAAATTTTGATTATTGAAAGGAAAAATAAATATGGCAAAATACGTATGTGACGCTTGCGGCTGGGAATATGACGAGGAAGTTGGACTTCCTGAGCAGGGTATAGCGCCCGGAACGAAGTTTGAGGATCTTCCCGAGGACTTCGAGTGCCCCCTCTGCGGCGTTGGCGCAGATATGTTCTCTTTAGAGTAATAAAAAAGGACGAGTAATGCTCGCCCCCACAACTTAAATAGAAAAAGCACCCGCTTGGGTGCTTTTTCTATTAGAAATATTCATCTATCATACTTTTAACCCTTTACGATTTCAATAATCATATCAACGCATTTTTCCATTGCGTCAACAGACACGTACTCAAAGCGAGAGTGATAATTGCCGCCGCCTGTGGGCAGATTGGGACAAGGAAGACCCATAAAGGAGAGTCTTGCGCCGTCTGTACCGCCACGGATTGGAACTGCGTTAGCGGTCATTCCAAGACGCTCCATAGCCTCAGTTGCGCGATCTACCACGTGCATCTTGCTTTCCAAAACTTCCTTCATATTATAATAGGAGTCGGTGAGAGTAAGCTCAACTACTCCATCGCCGTACTTTTCGTTGAGCTTCGCTGCAACAGTCTCAAACTCCGCCTTGATAGCACAGAACTTTTCCTTGGAATGATCACGAATAATATATCTTGATACAGCCTCCTCAGTCTCTCCCTCAATGGCTATCAGATGGTGGAAGCCCTCGTATCCCTCGGTCTTCTCGGGAATCTCATCGGGAGTGAGAAGTGAATCGAACTCACAGCAGATGCGTGCGGCGTTTATCATCTTATCCTTTGCCGAGCCGGGATGGATCGCTCTGCCGTGTATCTTAACGGTTGCAGACGCTGCGTTAAAGTTCTCATACTCTATCTCACCAAGTCCGCCGCCGTCAAGAGTATAGGCGTAATCTGCGCCAAAGCCCTCTACGTCAAAGAGATCAGCGCCTCTGCCTATCTCCTCGTCGGGAGTGAAGCCTATACAAATCTTACCGTGAGGAAAATCTGCGTGAACAAGCTTTTCTGCCGCAGCCATAATCTCTGCAACGCCCGCCTTGTCGTCTGCGCCAAGGAGGGTTGTTCCGTCGGTAACAATGAGTTTTTGTCCCGAAAGTGCGCCTACGTAAGGGTAATCTGCCAGCAAAAGCACTATTCCCTGCTCCTCATTGAGTAGAATATCGCCGCCCTTATAGTCGATCATTCTCGCCTTTATATTCTCGCCGGGAGCGTCGGATGCGGTGTCCATATGAGCAATAAAGCCGATAGAGGGCATACCCTCGCAGTTTGCGGGAATAGAGCCGTAAACGTAGCCGTTTTCATCAACTCTTGCATCAATAACGCCTATCTCAATAAGCTCTCGTGCAAGCTCCTCTGCCAGAACTCTCTGTCCCTCGGTAGAGGGGCACTTTTCATTATTTTCATCTGAAGTCGTGGGGTAGGACACGTACTTCAAAAATCTTTCGTATACAGTCATATTATTCTCCTATATCAAATTAGCTGAAACTCGGTTTTTACCAAAATTTCAGCTAAAATGACAATACTTATTTACATTTATTAGATTTTTATAAGAATTTCCTCTGCTTTTGCAAGGGCTTCTGGAATCTTGTCAATATCACGTCCGCCGCCCATAGCAGAGTCGGGGCGTCCGCCGCCCTTACCGCCGCAGATAGCCGCAACCTCACGGAGAATGTTGCCTGCGTGAGCGCCTGCACGAACGGCGTCGGTGCCTGCCGCTACCGCGAAGTTCAGCTTGCCGTCGGACACAGCCGCAAATACTGCAACAGCATCGCTGTATTTTTCCTTAACTGTGTCGCAAAGGCCTCTTGCCTGATCGGGACGCATCTCAACCTTTGCAGCGAGAAGCTTGAACTTGCCAACAGTCTTAATGCCGGAGAGAAGAGCCTCTGCCTTTGCATTAGCGATCTGGGAGTTTGCGCTCTCAAGCTCACGGCGAAGCTCCTTGATCTCGCCCTGAAGCGCCTCAGCCTTCTTTACAATGCCGTTAACGTTAGGAGACTTAAGCTCCTTTGCGGTGTCACGGATAAGAGCATCTCTCTCACCGAGAAGCTCAAGTACACCGTAGCCGGTTGTACCCTCAATTCTTCTTACGCCTGCGGCAACGCTTGACTCGGAAATAATCTTAAACAGACCTATATTACCTGTGTTGGAAACGTGAGTACCGCCGCAAAGCTCGGTAGATGTGCGACCAATCTTAACAACTCTGACTTCAGAGCCGTACTTTTCGCCAAAGAGCGCCATAGCGCCCATCTTCTTTGCCTCGTCGGGTGTGGTAACGATAGTTTCGCAATCCTGAGCCTCAAGAATAGCAAAGTTTACAGACATTTCTACAGCCTGTATCTCCTTGGGAGTCATAGCTGCAAGGTGAGTAAAGTCAAAGCGAACTCTATGCTCGTCAACGTAAGAGCCTGCCTGCTCTACGTGTGTACCGAGAACACTGCGAAGCGCAGCCTGAAGAAGGTGAGCCGCAGAGTGATTTCTGGCAATGGCATCTCTACGACAAACATCGAAGAGAAGAGTCACCTCGTCACCAACCTTAACCGAGCCGTTATCAACCTGGCACTGGTGAAGGTAAATGCCGTTTGTCTTCTTTGTATCAAAAACTGTAAGTTTTGTATCTCCAAGAAGGATTAAGCCGCTGTCGCCAACCTGGCCACCGCCCTCGCCGTAAAATACGGTCTTATCTGTAATAATGGTGCACTCACCCTCGGAGACAGAATCAACAGCCTCGTTATCAACAAAAATGGAAAGAATTTTACCCTTGCACTCACACTCAGTGTGACTCCAAGGATTATGCTTTACGTAGCCGAGGAACTCGGTCTCGGGAAGATTTTCAAGAAGGGACTTGGAGCTGTCGGACCAGCCGGAGATATTGCCTCTTGCAGCTCTTGCTCTCTGCTTCTGCTCCTCCATAAGAGCCTTGAAGGCATCCTCATCAATAGAGAGACCTGCCTCCTCTGCGATCTCACGTGTAAGATCTACGGGGAAGCCGAAGGTGTCGTAAAGCTTGAAGGTATCAGCGCCGGAGAGCGTGCTCTCGCCCTTCTCCTTTGCATCTGCAACAAGGCCGTTAAGAATACCAAGGCCTGCGTCGATGGTTGCGTTAAATCTCTCCTCCTCAAGAGTCATAACCTTAAGGATGTAATCGTACTTTGTCTTAAGCTCGGGATATGCGCCCTCGTTCTGTGCGATAACGATCTCGCAAAGACCACGGAGGAACATACCGTTGATGCCGAGAAGCTTACCGTGACGGCAAGCACGGCGGATGATTCTGCGGAGAACGTAGCCACGTCCCTCGTTGGAGGGAATAACGCCGTCGGAGATCATAAAGGTCGAGGAACGAACGTGGTCGGTAATAACACGGATAGAAACATCATCAGACCACTCGGCGCCATAGGTCTTGCCGGAGATCTCACAAACTCGGTCAAGGAGAGCACGAACGGTGTCAACCTCAAAGAGATTGCCAACGCCCTGCATTACGCAAGCGAGTCTTTCAAGACCCATACCGGTATCAATATTCTTCTGCGCAAGCTCGGTGTAGTTACCCTTGCCGTCGTTGTTGAACTGAGAGAATACGTTGTTCCATATCTCCATAAATCTGTCACAGTCACAGCCGGGCTTACAGTCAGGAGAGCCACAGCCGAACTTGAGTCCACGGTCGAAGTAGATCTCCGAGCAGGGACCGCAGGGACCCGAGCCGTGCTCCCAGAAGTTATCAGCCTTACCGAGCTTTACGATATGCTCCTCAGGAACGCCGATCTTGTCACGCCAGATAGCGTAAGCCTCATCGTCCTGCTCATAAACAGAGGGCCAGAGAAGATCTGCGGGGATCTCGAGAGTTTCGGTAAGGAATTCCCACGCCCACGGAATAGCCTCCTCCTTGAAGTAATCTCCGAAGGAGAAGTTACCAAGCATCTCAAAGTATGTGCCGTGACGTGCGGTATGTCCAACTCTCTCAAGGTCGGGAGTACGGATACACTTCTGGCAGGTACAAACTCTGTTCTTGGGGGGCTGCTCCTCGCCGGTAAAGAACTTCTTCATAGGAGCCATACCGGAGTTGATAAGAAGCAGGGATTTGTCATTATTAGGTACAAGCGAGAAGGAAGGGAGTCTTACGTGTCCCTTGCTCTCGAAGAATGCGAGATATTTTTCTCGAAGGTCATTAAGTGATGTCCATTTCATTGGAATTTTCTCCTAAAATCTTTGCTGTTATTTTATAAAACACTTAATTATATCATAGCTTGAGAGGTAAAGTCAATAGTTTAAAATCAAATCAGCCCTCAATTTTTATCTCAAGAGGTATCCTGATCTCTCCGAGATCGGATGCGCTGACGGTAACCGAGGCTCTGCCCGCCTTACCCGTGGATTTGATATAAACGCCTGCCATACCGCCACGAAGGGGTACGATGTGGGGTCCGATAAGCTCTATGGGACCCTCGGTGGTGACGGTCAGAGGCTCGCCCGAGAAATAAAGCGTGTTTCCGTTCTCGTCAATGGCGGAGATTCTAAGGGCGGTAACGTCATAACTCTCCCTCTCGGTGAGCAGATTTTTATAAACCTTTACCGTAAGTCCGCCGTAATTCATAGGCGCCTTGGTAACAGATTTCACCACCTCGCCGTCCACAATGGCGTCAAAGCGGTATACGGTGGAAACTCCACCCCAATCGCCTGCGTACTTGGTGTAAAGATCAACGATATTGCTGATCTTCATTCCGTAAAGCACAAGACACTGCGCTGCGATCCAGAGGATCCTCGGAGGCAGATTGCCGTAGCCGTGACGGGCGATGTAATTAAGCGCCCTTGTCACAAGCCTTGCCTGACGAGGCTTCATATTTTCGTTTACCGCAATGCTCTCACCGATAAAATCGTCAATAAGGATAGGTCTGTTCTTCAAATGGCGGAAGCTCTTGCTGTCCTTTGAGAAATACTCTTTTATAAACTTATCGTTCTTATACATTTTTATACTGTCGGCATTGGTAAACGTCCAAATATCACCCTTGATACAGGCGGGATGCTCGCCAATATCCATGCTGGAGCTTATCTCAAGCACAGGCGCGCTTCCCTGGGATGCGTATACAGCGGCGGCAAGCTTAGGGTTACGGAACATATCGGTAACACCGTGATAGCAGATACGGTCGCCCGAGCCGAAGTCCTTATGGGTGTTATAATCTGCCATGCACCAGCCGCAGCTGCCCGCAATGTCATCATAGGACGCAACCGAGTTCAGCACTCTTGCGTGGCGGAGAGCGTGCTCTACCCTATGATCCTCGCAGTCGAAGGACTTGGTGGGATACATGTGACCGTTATACTCGGTGATCATATAAGGCTTCTCCATATCCGAGGTAACGAGGAATTTGGGATCGCAGCCCGGCTTTTTGCCGTCGTGAAGGAACTCGTTATAGGTATAAACGTCCTCGAGAAGCTGACTCTTCTTGAAATTACGCACACCGCAGGTAGCTCTTGTGGGATCAAGCTTATGTGCCAAAGCATTTGTACGTGTATAAAGAGCCTCGTTGTCACGGGATTCGTTGATCCTAACACCCCAGAGGATTATAGACGGATGATTTCTGTACTGAAGGATCATCTCCTCCACGTTCTTCACCGCCTGCTCCTGCCAAGCCTCGTCGCCTATATGCTGCCAGCCGGGGATCTCGGTAATAACAAGCAGTCCTATCTCATCACACCGGTCAAGGAAGTAGTGGGACTGAGGATAGTGAGAGGTACGGACGGTATTAAGTCCAAGCTCGTTCTTCAATACGTCCGCATCCATCTCCTGCATAGAGCGAGGCATAGCATATCCAACGTAAGGATAGGACTGATGACGGTTAAGACCGCGTATCTTCAGCTTTTTTCCATTAAGATAGAAGCCGTCACGACGGAACTCCGCATCACGGAAGCCAACCCTGACATTCTTTTCATCAAGCAGATACTTGCCCTGCCAGAGCTGAGTCTTGAGAGTATAGAGATTAGGGCTGTCCACATGCCAGGGATCAATATTGTCCACGTAAGAGAAAATGGTCAGCTCTGCATCAGCCGCCCTTTCGTCAAGCAGATATTCCACTCCATCAACGAATATGCTCTGCCTTACGGTCATTTTTCCGGAGATCTCGCCTGAGATCTTTATATCCGTATCTATTTCACCGTTGGCTCTTGCTCTCGGGAACACGTCGGAAATGTAGGTAGAGTTCTTTATGTCGATATACACGTCACGGTAGATGCCGCCGTAGGTCATATAGTCAATAACATTACCAAATGGTGGAATATTAAGGCTCTCTCGGGAGTCCACCTTAACAAACAGCTCGTTTTCCTCGCCAAAGATCAGCTTGTCCGAGATGTCTATGGTAAAGGCGGTATATCCGCTGTAATGCTCGCCTATCTTATCGCCGTTAAGAAACACCTCGGCATAGTGAGCCACGCCGTCAAAGGTAAGAAGAATACGATCGCCCTGCCATTCCTCCTCGGCAAAAATGCTCCTTTTATAGCCCGAAACTGTCTGATATTCCTCCTCGGAGAAATAATGGAAGGGGGTTTCCTTTACCGTATGCGGAATTCTCACGGGTATATATTCATCAGCGTCAAAGCTGAACTGCCAGTCGTTGTTGAGATAGAGTCTTTTCATAGTGCTTTTCCCTTCAAAATAATTTACAATTATTTTATATCACAAATGCCAAAGAAAATCAACAGCAAAAAAGAAAAACCGCAGGAGTTTTTCCTGCGGTCGTAAATTCAGATATTAAAAGCCGAGATAACCTATAATTCCATTGAATACCTCGACGTCTCCCTCGCCTCCGAAATTAAAGTAAAAATCTTCAAGAAAATCTTCAAGATTAATTACACCGAGAAGAGCGACGACAATCACAAACACCAGACTAATAAGCGAAAGAATAAGTAATGCACGTGCAAAGCTCTTTACTGCGTGATCCTTTACGAAGAGCGCGCAGATTAAAAGAGCGGGAGTTCCTACGTAAGGCAGAGAGAACAGAATAAAGAGTCCGACGTAGCCCCAAGCGGAAAGATTGTTTGTGGAAATAGGCTTCATATTATTACCTCCTAGTTTACTTCTATGTTTATTCTACCACAAATATCCTCGTATGTCAATATTTTTTTCTGCTTGACGGATAGGGAGATTGATGATATAATATAGCCGAAATAAGATTTTTGGAGAAAATTTATGAAGCTAGAGCTTGTTGCAACCTGCCTTTTCGGTCTTGAGCATCTTCTCGGCGAGGAGATAGATGCGCTTGGATATGAAAGAATATCCACCATTGACGGCAGAGTTACCTTCGCGGGTGACGAGCAGGCGGTTGCACTGTCAAATATATTCCTTCGCTATGCAGAGAGGGTGTTTATCAAGCTGGGCTCATTCAAGGCCGAGAGCTTTGAGGAACTTTTTGAGGGTGTGAGGGGACTTAATTGGTCGGATTTTATAGGCAAGAACGATGCCTTCCCCGTAAAGGGTCACGCAATAAAGTCAAAGCTCCACTCTATACCCGACTGCCAGGCTATTGTCAAAAAGGCGGTGGTACGCTCGCTTGAGGCCGTGTACGGCATAAGTAGGTTTCCCGAGACGGGAACGAAATACCAGATAGAATTCTTTATTCTTAACGATCTGGCAACGCTGATGATAGACACCTCGGGTATAGCTCTCCACAAGAGAGGATATCGCAAGGACGCTCTCGGCGCCCCTATAAGAGAGACCCTTGCCGCCGCAATAGCCGCAACCGCCCGTCCACGTGAAAACGTACTGCTCTGGGATCCTATGTGCGGCAGCGGAACTATCGCAATCGAGGGGGCTATGATGATGAAGGGGATCGCTCCCGGTCGCAGCCGTCACTTTGCGGCAGAGGAATTCGCCTTTATCGACAAGAAAATATGGACCGAGGCAAGAGAAGAGGCCTTTGACCTGGAGCATCCTACCGAATTTTGCGCCTTTGCCTCGGATATTGATCCGGATGCGGTTGCTCTGGCAGAGAAGAACGTCCGTCTTGCAGGAGTTGGCGATGTGGTAAGAGTGTTCCGTCAGGATGCGAGAAAAATCTCTGCCGACGGCAGACGTGGAACTATCGTTTGTAACCCCCCTTACGGTGAAAGACTGGGAACTCTCCGTGAGGTAGAGCAGCTTTATAAGGAGATAGGAGTTCACTTCCGCTCGCTCTCTCCCTGGCAGGTGTACGTTATCACCTCTCACCCCTCCTTCGAACGCTTTTACGGCAGAAAGGCAGATAAGGTAAGAAAGCTCTATAACGGAATGCTTCCCTGCTATCTGTATCAATTTTTCAAGAGTAAATAAAAAAACGAATGATGCTCGTTTCTACAAAAAAAGGTTGCAAAATCGACGATTTTGCAACCTTTTATTTACATTTTAGGTCTGTATTCCCATTTTGTCAAGATCAGGGAACAGAGGCTTGCTGATAAGACGCGCGGCGGTTCTCGCAATATCGGGAACGCTTTCCGCAAAGCCCGAGCGATACCAATCTATCGTCAGCGTCATAAGTCCGCAGATAGCGAACTGAAATACGTGGATCTTCTCCCTCTCCTCACCGCCGGGTAGGAACTTACGGATGTTGATAAACTCGCTCATAGCATAGCTGCTTGAATATTCCACAAGCAGACCGATAAGCTGGCTCTTGTCAAAGGCCTCGAGAAAATCTCGCTTTTCCTTCCAGAAACAGAAGAAATCCTCGAACTCTCCGTTCAGCGTGCGTCTATCCCTCTTTCCTATAAACGACGAGAAGGAGTGGAAGTCGCTTATATTATGGATAAGGAGCGACTGCATTGCGCCGTCCTTACCGTCAAAGTATCTATAAAAGGATTTTCTCGGGACACCCGCCCTCTCGCAAATCTCACTGACCGAAATATCGTCGTAGCGTTTTTCCCTCATTAATTCAAGCAAAACATT
Source organism: uncultured Ruminococcus sp. (assembly GCA_964620565.1). Classification (GTDB taxonomy): domain Bacteria; phylum Bacillota; class Clostridia; order Oscillospirales; family CAG-272; genus UBA1740. Next base: position 21,477 of record CAZUJY010000014.1, read on the forward strand.
TTCGATCTCACGCTGTCTTTTGCTGGATTCCTCGGTCTTACAAAGCTTATACATGATCCCTCCGTAGGCAAAACCGTATTTTGCAATGATTTTAAAGTCTTAAGAATATTATACTTATTTTACTATGTTTAGTCAATAGATTTTGAATTTTTCGCTAAAATCAACCAAAAATCTCTCATTTTCTATCCATTATCACCAAAAATAATTATAATAATTTGGAGGGGGGTGTCACAGAAGTAACACTTTTGGGTCTTGTCTAATTATTAACGATTTGTTATAATAATATTGCGCAAAAATAAATTTTCTTTGGAGGACATTTAAAATGGCAAAAAAAACCGTTCAGCTTGATGAAAATGGCAAGCGCAAGTTTGGCATTCGCGACAGCTTGGCTTACGCTGCAGGCGACCTCGGCTGTAACATGAGCTTCGCCCTCAAGGGCACAATGGCAATTTTCTGGACACAGATAATGGGTATGCAGGCGTGGTATTCCATCCTTCTCTTTATCGTTCAGGTATGGGACGCTATCAACGACCCCCTTATCGGTAGTATTATTGATGCTGACAAGCGTACTTATAAGAGAAATAAGTTCCTTCAGTACATCTTCGTTGGTTCTATCGGTCTAATTATAGGTGGCGCTTGCGTATTTATTCCGGTTCCCAGTCTTCATCCTATCGCAAAGGCTATCATTTTCGTAGCCGGTTACGTAGTATGGGATGCATTCTACACCATCGCTAACGTTCCTTACGGTTCTCTTCTTTCCCTTATTTCTTCCGATGCTTCCGACCGCGCTTCTCTTTCCGCATGGAGATCGATCGGCGGCATGGTAGGAAATATGCTTCCTATGGTTCTTCTCCCCATACTTATCTATGATAATAACGTACTTAACCCCACGAAGACATTCATCACCGCCTTCATTATGGGTATTCTCGGCTTCTTATGCTTCTTGTTCATGATCAAGAATACAGAAATCCGAGTAGAGCAGGATACGAAGCTTAACGAGGAGCAGCCTAAGTTCAACGTATTTGAGGCTATGGGCAACTTCCTTAAGAACCGTCCTGCAATGGGCGCTACCATCGCAGCTATGGGTATGTTCATCGGCATGCAGGGCGCTGCCACAGCAGTTACTGTAACATTCCAGTCCTACTTTAAGAACACCGGCATTTCCGGTCTCGTATCTATGTTCTCAATGCTTCCTATCATTCTCTTCACACCTCTTGCTCGTAAGATGGTTAAGAAGTACGGTAAGAAGGAGCTCTCCGTAATTGGTTCTATCGCTTACATTGTAGGCGCTTTGATTCTCTTTGCGGGTCCTCTCGGTATCATTCCCGTAAGCGAAGGCAATACAGTTGTTGACCTTATCGTTTACGTTGTTGGTCAGCTCGTTTGCGCTCTCGGACTTGGCATTTATTCCACCGTATCCTGGGCAATGATGGGAGACGCCATCGACTACAACGAGTGGAAGACAGGCAAAAGAGAAGAGGGTATCGTATATTCGCTTCACAGCTTCTTCAGAAAGCTCGCTCAGGGTGTTGGCCCCGCAGTAGCTATCGCTATTATGGGTACTCTCGGCTACCAGAATAACGCATACCTTGACGCAGTAACAGGCGAATACAGCCACACCTTAATTGAAGGCATTCCCTTCGACTCCATAGACCCCTCCGCGTTCTCTTGGGACGTTTCCTCCAAGATCCGTATGCTTGTTGCAATCCTCTACCTTGTAGCAGGTATTATGCAGTTCATTGGTCTTGGTCTCGTTTACAACCTTGACAAGAAGACTCTTGCTACCATGAACGCAGAGCTTGACGCTCGCCGTGCTGCTGCAAACGCAGAGGTTACCGAGTAATTTAAACTTAAAATTTCTCTCAGACGAGTGAATTTTCGCGGCGTCCGACAAAAAAGCGTCGGGCGTCGCATTATTAAATTTATTTACATATTTTTAATCTATAAATATTGATTTTACCAACAAAAACCTGCTATAATAAAGAGTGGTAATACTAGGTAAAAATTCCCAAAGGAGCATTTTATGAGAAAAATACTCAAGATAAATGAGGGTTGGCAGTTCGTTAAGGACTGTGCAGACCCCTCTGTAACCGAGGGCGCAGTTTCGGTTACACTTCCTCATACCTGGAATAATGAGGACGGCTATGACGGCGGTACATACTTCCGTGGCAGCTGCGTTTATTCCAAGAGCATTAACAAGGACGAGCTTGGTGAGGGTCTTCACTACCTTGAGATCCGTGGCGCAAACTCCTCCGCAGACGTTTACTTAAACGGTAAGCACCTTGCTCACCACGACGGCGGCTACTCCACCTGGAGAGTTAATCTCACCGCTGATCTTCACGAGGGTGACAACGCGCTGGCTATCGTTGTTGACAACGCTCCCAACGACAGAGTTTATCCCCAGATGGCAGACTTTACCTTCTATGGCGGTCTGTACCGTGACGTTTACATCGTAACCGTTGCTGAAAATCACTTTGACCTTGATTACTACGGCGCTCCCGGTATCAAGATCACTCCCGAGATCATTGGCAAGGATGCAAAGGTTGAGGTTGAGGTTTACGTAAAGAATCTTGCAGAGGGTCAGAAGATCGCTTACACCCTCTACGACAAGGAAGAAAACGAGCTTCAGAAGATAGTTTCCACCGATACCAAGGTTGTATTTGAGATCAAGGACGTTCACCTCTGGCACGGACGCCGTGACCCCTACCTCTACTGCTGTGAAGCAGAGATCGTTGAGGGGGACGAGGTTATCGATAACGTTTGTTCCAGATTCGGTTGCCGTACCTTCAAGATCGATCCCGTAAACGGCTTTATCCTTAACGGCGAGGAATATCCCCTTCGT
>CAZUJY010000015.1:0-24237 GCA_964620565.1 uncultured Ruminococcus sp.
AAATTAAAAGTAAACAAAGATTGAGATTGGTTTTTCGAATGCGGCCCGAAGCTGTATATATCCCCGATCGTTTTTAGGCGGTGAAATTTGAGTTAGTTTATTCGTTTGGAGCCCGAAGCTGCAGTTACCTACTGCGAGTGGTGACAAACGGAGAAAATAACCAAATTACACGACTAAAAATTTATGTCCAGTTACCGCCGTTGGCTATCTTTTTGCTTAACTTATATATAACATTGGGCTTCTCAACGTAACGAATCTTTATTTCGTCACGGCACTTGCCATGTACTGCTACAAGCTTTACCTTGCCGGTAAGGGGAATGCGGAAGGTGAAGATCTTATCACCCTGCTGAGTGCCTACCTTCTCGCCGTTGGCATAGAGGGTAACCTCGGGACAGTTGGAGTAGATCTTTACGGTAGTCTTCTTCTCTGCACGGTCAACGTAACGTCTGCCGCAGATATGCACGAAGGGTTCCTTGGACCACCATGCCTTGTAGAGATAGAAGCTATCCTTCTTTGTCTGTCTGTCAAAGGTAACAAGACCCTTGTGGTTCATGCCGGGCTCGCCACCCTGATTTCTCGCATCGGCAGCGAAGTCAAACATATTCCAGAGATGAGTCGCCCACATAAAGGGACGCTTATCAAAGAACTTAAGCATATACTCGTTATACTTGCACTGATATTCCTCGGTCTGATCTCCACGTCTGGGATGAGAGGAATGAAGATTAGGCATACACTCGCAGCCGTACTCGGAATAACCGAGACAGCGGTTGGGATAACGGTGGTGGAAATAGTCAACCCAAACGTTGTTAAGCCACATAAAGGGAGTGTACCAGCCGAGATAAAGATTCCAGCTTACCACGTCGGACAGATGTCCTACACTATCGAAGGGTGCGCACATAGCGTAGCAGGCAAGGGTCGTAGGACGGCTGGGATCCCATTCGTGAATAAGATCGTTCAGCACTCTGTGGTTATCCATCATATCGCTGTGATTCTTAGTAGAGATGGTGATCTCGTTGGAGATACCCCATACGCAGATAGAGGGGTGGTTGTAGCACTGAACAAGCAGCTCCTTCATCTGACTGACGGTGTTTTCTCTGCCGTTTGGCATATGCTCGGAAATATAAGGTATTTCTGCCCAAACGACCATACCGTACTTGTCGCAGAGGTCATAGAAATACTGATCGTGCTGATAATGAGCAAGGCGAATAGTGTTGGCGCCGATCTCACGGATCATCGCCATATCGGTATCGTGATGCTCCTTGGTTATCGCATTACCGATTCCCTTCCAGTCCTGGTGACGGCAAACGCCACGGAGAGGATAGGACTTACCGTTAAGGAAGAAACCCTTATCGGAATCTATGCGGAAGGAACGGCAGCCGAAATTGCAGGACACTCTGTCGGTTGCCTTGCCGTTTACAAACAGCACAGCCTCGCAGGTGTAGAGATAGGGATCCTCTATTCCGTGCCAGAGATGTACCTTGTCGATAACTATGATCTCGTCATTGTCATCACCGGTGCCTACAACATTGCCGTCGGCATCACGGAGTGTGATCTCAACACGGCCATTTTCAGCATTATGCCAGGTTCTTACCCAAACTGCAGCGTCCTCGCCTGCAACCTCGGGTCTTACCGCAAGTCCACGGCCGCCAAAAAAGTCAATGTCAAAATGATATTTATTTACCACGATGAGCTTTACGTCACGGTAAATACCGCCGTAAAAGGTGAAGTCGGCCTTCTGAGGATAAACCCTGTCGTTGACCGAGTTGTCAACCTCAACGGTCATGTGGTTAGTTTTCTTTATATGATCGGTGATGTCCGCACGAAAAGTAGAGTAGCCGCCGTCGTGAGTCATAATCTCCTTGCCGTTCAAAACTACTCTCGCAGATGCGTTTACACCGTTGAATTCAAGGTAAACTCGCTCCTCGTCGGTAAAGGTAGGAGCGCTGAAGGTTTTTTCATAGATACAGGTGCCACGGTAATAATCGTTACCGCCATCCTGTCCGTCAAGATTATTCCAGGTGTGAGGAATGTTTACTTTGCTCTCTGTTCCGTCATGATAACGAAACAGCCAGTCGCTGTTAATAAGTTGCTCTTTTCTCATAGCAATCTCCTGTAAGGATTAATGTTCTCCATATCGAAAACGCATAAATAATGGGCCTTAATTAAGTCGGAGAAAAAAGCCCAATCTTTAGGGTTACCCCCCGGAGCCAAAGCTCCGGAGGGTCTTTTTGTCAAATGAATATTAGTGCTTCTTGCGGAAGATGATGCAGCCGCCGATACCAAGAACACCAAGAATTACGGTAGCGTAAGTGATGATATTGATGATGTTAGGAGTAATTGCCTTAACGGTGGTCTCGGGACCAACGCCGTTCATAGCCGCAGAATTGATGATGGTGTAAAGGTTGTGGTGCATAGCCTCTACAAGTGCGTTGATAACAACGGGATCACCCTTGCCTGCAGTTGCCTTGAGGTCGTCAAGAGCAGAGGACATCATAGCGTCGAAGCAGGTGATGCCACCGGCTACGATAGCAGCAGATGCGTCGCAGTAATCGGTAATGATGTTATCGGTGATGTGCATGGAGTTGTTGCCCCACTCACCACGCATGATACCGGTCATAAGGTTCTGGTTGTAACCGGACCAGGTGGTACCCCAACGGGTGTAAGCGGTCATAACGCCACCACGGCCGCCGTTCTCCTCAAGAGCCTTCTGGAATGCCTTGAGATAAATCTCACGAGCGGTCTGCTCGGTGAGCCATGCAGCCTGACCAAGACGGTTCTGCTCGGTGTCGTTAAGCGCGAAGTGCTTAAGAACTACATCAATACCGTGATCGAGGAGAGCCTTAACCTCGGTGTATGCCATCTCGCCTGCAAGGAAGCCGTCCTCAGAGTAGTACTCGAAGTTACGTCCGCCGTAAGGAGTACGGTGAATGTTAGCGCCGGGGCCGTAGAGACAGGAAACGCTTGCATCAAGGCAGTCGTTTGCGATCATAGTACCGACCTGATAGATAAGCTCGGTGTTGAAGGTAGCAGCCATAACATCCTCGGATGTGAATGCGGTTGCCTCTGCAGACTTGCCGTCCATAGTAACAAGACCGCCGCCGAAGAGGGATACTGTAAGACCCTGAGGTCCATTCTCGTCACGGGAACCGGGAGCGTTTACAGAAGGAACTGCGTGTCTCCAGTGGAAGCAGTCACCAACGATGATAAGCTCGTCAATGGTAAGGTTCTCAAGGAGCTTATCCCATGCGGGATCGTCATAATCCTCGTTTGCCATAATGCCGTCGCCGTCCTCATCCATCTCAAACATATCGTAGAGAGTAAGACCGTTCTTTGCATCAAGAATAGGCATCTCGTGCCACTCCTCAGGAACCTCATAGAAGTTCTCGCCAAGAGTGCCCCAACGCTCGATAGCAAGCTCGTCAACCATCTTCTGGATGATCTCAAGCTTTACAGACTCGGTGGGCCAAGTGCCTTCCCAGTCGCTTCTGGAAAGGAAGGTAACGGTTCCCTCGCCGAAGTACTTGTTAGGATCTGCGTGATCAAGCTGGTTAACGATGAGAGTGCCGTTGAGAGAGGTACCGTAGTTGAGATCAACAGCCTTCTCTGTCCAACCTGCAACGAGAGATGCATCACCATCTTCGTCCATACCGTCAGCAATACCCTTGCCGAGCTTGGTAAGAATGTTGTTAACTGCATTATGAGAGTCGGTAGCAGCGGTGAGATAGTAGTCACCGGGCTCGATAATGTATGTGCCGTAGCCGTATGCATCGTAGGATGCAAGATCACGTCTGTCAACCTCAATGGTGATGGTCTCGGACTCGCCCTTAGCGATGATGCCGGTCTTGCCGAAGCCTATAAGCTGAACTGCAGCCTTCTCAATGTTATTCGCAACGTCATATGCGGTGTAAGGAGACTGAGCGTAGATCTGAACGGTTTCCTTACCTGCGTAGTCACCGTCGTTGTGAACGGTAACGGTTACAAGGTACTTGTCGCTTTCAGCATCATACTCAACAGTCATATCGCTGTAGCTGAATTCGGTGTAGGAAAGACCGTAACCGAAGGGGAATGCTACCTCGTTCTTGTACTGTGCAGCATAGCCTGCGGTATTGCCGTTACCCATAACTGCATCAAAATATCTGGTCTCGTAGTACTTGTAGCCTACGTAGATGCCTTCCTGGTATACCATGTAGGTACTTGCAGCATCGGGAACCTGACCGTTGAAGTTGGTGTAAGTCTGAGCGATATAGTTCTGCATTGCGGGAGAGGTGAGGTTGTCGTAGCAGTAGGTGTCAACAAGGCTACCCGAGGGGTTAACCTTACCTGCGAGGATGTCAGTAACAGCCTCGGTACCTGCGATACCAAGACCACCTACCCAAAGGCAAGCGTCAATGTTGTACTCGTTGAGGAAATCAACCTCAAGAGCGTTAGAGGTGTTGATAAGAACGATGATCTTTGCGCCGGTAGCCTTCTTTACTTCCTGAGCGTAAGCGAGAAGCGCTCTCTCGTTATCGTTGAGCTCAAGATAGTTCGAAGCATCCTCGACACCCTCATAGCCGGGGAAGGAGCAGTCATAACCCTCGCCGCCAACACGGGAGAAGGTAATAACGAATGCGCCGGAGTATTCGTTTACAGAAGCCTTAACGTCTGCGGGATAGTTTGCGGGGTCGATCTCAAGGATGGGAGCCTGACCGCCGAGAAGTGCGTTTTCACCGCCGCTCTCACCGCTAGAAACTGCCTCCATAAGTGCAGCTGCATCTGCGGAGCCGTACCAATCCCAAAGGGTGGGGTTAACAGCAAAGCCGCTCTGCTCAAGCGCCTGCTTAAGATTAAGCGCCTTGGAAGCGTCTACGTTACCCGAACCGGTACCGCCGTATGTAAGGTCAACCGAATTAACGGAAAGTGTAGATACCTTAGTGCCGGCAGCAAGAGGAAGCGCGCCATTGTTGAGCAGGAGAGCTGCGCCCTCTGCCTCTACCTGGTAGCAGAGCGCCTCGCCTGCGGCGAGTCTCTCCTCCTGGCTAGCGTAATCGCCCTTGAAATAAACGGCGTTAGGATCTTTGTTTTCGAGTTCCCAGAAGGTATTGCCGGCAACCAGAAGCGAAACGGTGTTGTCAAACATTCTAACAACAACATTTACGGGAATCATGATCACGAACAAAACTACAAGGATAACCGAAACAATTTTGCCAAGAATTCTCATGTTATTCTCCTTTTATTCAGGCATAGCCTGTTGTTAATGTATTATTGCCGTAAAATCGCATAACAACCTTAACGGCACATAAATTATATCACACAAATATTTAATTGTCAATGTTATATCAATTAATAAAAATTGAAACCTAAATATTTGTAACAACTGCACAAGTTGTTAACAGCTTTTTTTGTACAGGTGTGTCACAATTTTGAATTTTTGTGTCAGTTGATCCATTTTTTGATCGCAAATTAATGCGCTATTTTAAGTACATTTTAGTTCGCTATAAAGGTCGACAAATCTGTGAAAATTTGGGATTTATGTGCTGCTTTGACAACTATTATTGTCATTTGGAGCAGTTTTAACAAAAAATCAGCCCCATCTTGCGACGGGACTGATAAAAATTTGTGTTAAATTTTGTTTAGAAATGACCGGTTCAGATCACTCGTACTAACTGTAGAAAAGATACATTATAAGAGACACTGCGAGGAAGGAAACACCGCAAATCAGCATAAAACCGAATTCAAATTTCTTCTTATGATGCTCCTCCTTATAGTCATAATAGCTTGAATATTTCTTGCTATTATCCCTTTTGAAGATGTTCATAAAGGAGCCTACGGCGAAGGTAAGTCCGTCAAAAACGCCCTCATTAGTGGTGAAAACAAGCAGACCAATGCCTGTGATAACCACACCGACAGCAAAGAAAGCATCGCACAAAATGTGAAAAATCTCTATCGACTCGGTCTTACTGAAGATGTCCTTTAAGGCTATAATAAGCAGAACAGAAAGCAATCCGGCGCCTATAGTTATTAAATACTTTTTTAGCGATTTCATTCTTCTGTATCCTGGCACTCCTTAACGTATTTTTCAAACTCCTCGCTGTTACAAAGAACAAAGTGGCCGGGAGTAACCTCTCTCATAGTAGGTCCTTCCTTGGAGTAATCGTGATCAAGCACGGGGTTATATACTATTCTGGTTCTGTTCTTCTCGGTGATGGGATCAGGGAGAGGAATAGCAGATAAAAGCGAACGGGTATAAGGGTGAAGAGGATGAGCAAACAGATCATCGCTTGTAGCAAGCTCAACGATCTTACCGAAATACATAACGGCAATTCTGTTAGAGAAGTACTTGACGACAGCAAGGTCGTGTGCAATGAAGAGAATGGTAAGACCCATATTCTCACTAAGGTCATTCAGAAGGTTGATAACCTGCGCCTGAATAGAAACGTCAAGAGCGGAGATAGGCTCGTCGGCGATAATAAGCTCGGGGTTCATAATAACCGCTCTCGCAATACCGATACGCTGACGCTGACCGCCGGAGAACTCGTGAGGATAACGTGTTGCGTGCTCACGAACAAGTCCAACGGTTTCAAGCATCTTATATACCTGCTCGTCAATAAACGCCTTGTCCTTAATGCCTCTGATAATAAGACCCTCCGCAATAATATCTCTAACCGTCATACGAGGGTCAAGAGAGGAGTCGGGATCCTGGAAGATCATCTGGATCTCATTTGTAAGAGCATTCTTACCGTTGGTACGGGACCACTTGCGGTGATCTGCATTAGCCGCCTTGATAAAAGCGGTATTCTCAGCTACGATGCTGTCAAGCTGTTCCTTAGAGATCCTGTTCTCCTTATAGCTTTTGCGTGCAGTCTTGATGGCGTCCTTATAGCTACGGGTACCTGCGCAGATACGCTGGCCCTTATAGTATACCGAACCGCCGGTTATGTCGTAGAGTCTGATGATGGATCGACCTGTAGTGGTCTTACCGCATCCGGACTCACCAACAAGACCGAAAACCTCACCCTTGTAGATATCGAAGCTAACGTTATCTACCGCCTTGAGCTCAAACTTGCCCATCTTGAAATACTGCTGGAGATTCTGAACACTTAATAATACTTCTTTTTCCATATTATTCTTCTCTCTCCTTCTTCATACGTTCAATACGTGCCTTTATGATCTCAGGCATCTCAACCTTGGGTGCGTTAGGATGAAGCAGCCAGGTTGCTGCAGAGTGTGTGGGGGTAATTTCGAATAACGGAGGCTCCAGCTCAAAGTCGATATCCATTGCGTACTTGTTTCTGGCCGCAAAGGCATCTCCCTTGGGAGGGAAATGAAGATCGGGAGGAGTTCCGGGGATGGAGTCCATCTTACCGGTAGTATGAAGGTCGGGCATAGAGGAAAGCAGTGCCCAGGTATAAGGATGAGCGGGCTGATAGAAAATCTCCTCAGAGGTGCCGTACTCAACGATCTTACCTGCGTACATAACTGCAATTCTGTCAGCCATATTCGCAACAACACCCATGTTATGAGTGATGAATATTACCGAAAGATTTCTCTCTCTCTTGATCTTATTGATAAGCTCAAGAATCTGCGCCTGAATGGTAACGTCAAGCGCTGTAGTAGGCTCGTCACAGATGAGAATATCGGGGTCAGCAGCAAGAGCGATAGCAATAACTACTCTCTGTCTCATACCGCCCGAAAGCTCAAAGGGATACTGATTGTATCTTGCCGCAGGCTCAGGAATACCAACCTCCTCAAGAAGCTTGATAGCCTTTGCCTTTGCGATTCTCTTGTTCATCTCAACAACGAATCTGGAGGCCTGATCCTTGAGATAGTCAATGATCTCAATAACGTGTGCCTCGGCGTCGAAGGTCGCATCCTTCTCGATATCATCAATATAATGCTTGTAAAGGTTCTCAACAACCTTACAAATATTAGCCTGCTGAAGCTCAAGGTCAACAACTATCTGGGGAGTGAGTACCCAGTCGGGCTGTCCGCCCTTAGCGATAATAGCATCATACTTTGCCTTGCTCTTAAGATACTTTTTCTCCTCAATAGGATTATTCTTAACACCCGCAAAGTAGCGGTTAACCGAGCTTTCAAGAGCAGAACGGAATACGTACTCCGAGCTTGCCTTCTTAACTGCGAGGCGGTCAATAGCCTCTGCTACCTTTGCGCTGAGGTGATGAACATATCCGTTACATCCATCGCGATCGATCTTATCGGACTTAAAGTAGTTTATAGCATTATAAAGATCCGGAAGAAGAGCCTTCTTACATTCAATAGATCTGTTGTGAGAGAAGCGCACGCCCTTTGTCGCAGTTGCGATAAAGTCGTCCATGAAATTCTCATCAAGGAATCTACGGGTCATAGCATTCATGTCGGATACCGACATATTTTTAAGATCAACACCCGGATTCTCCGTGATGTAGTAGCCTATGGTGAAGAAGTTGGGCTTCTCCTTAGCAAGAGCATCCTTAACGATAGCAACAAGATTGTCAAGAAGAGCAATAGCCTCCTCAGGCTTCAGCTCCTTGCCCTTTGCAATAAGAGCATCAACGCCGCCCTTGTATGCAAGGTTGCTCTCGTTAGCTACGATAACGTACTCGTGGAAGGCAAGGGGAAGCTTCTTCTTGATACGCTTAAGTCTTGCCTGAAGATCGATCTTCTTGTTATTTTTAAGCATAAGAAGAGTGTTATCGATGTCCATTTCCAGCTCGATAGCAGCTCCGTATGCCTTGTTGAACTCACGCTCAATCTCGGTTGCAGAAACGCAGAAGGAATCAAACTTCTTTATCTTCTCAGCAACGGATGCCGATTCGTCAACACCCTCGAGAGCGTAAGCCGCATTTATATTTCCGCCCAAAACCTTGAGCATATTGTTGAACGCATTCTTTGCGTTTCTTCTACCCGTCTTTGCCTTAAGGATCATTGCCTCGGTCATCTGCTGACCTATACGCATAATGGGGTTAAGGCTCGACAGGGGGTTCTGGAAGACCATTGCCACCTTGTCTCCACGGAGCTTGTGGAAGTCTTCCTCAGAAATTTTCAGTAAATCCTGTCCGTCATATAATATCTCGCCGCACTCAACGATAGAGTTGCCCGCCAGGATACCCATAATAGCCTTACTGGTTACGGATTTTCCCGAGCCGGACTCACCAACTATCGCCAGAGTCTCTCCCTCATAAAGATCGAAGGAAATGTTACGAACGGCTTTTAAAATTCCACCTTGAGTACGGAATGATATTTGCAGATTTTTTACTTCTAATTTCTTATCCATAAATAGACCATTCCTTTCCGCCATAGAGAGATTTTTCCCTGCTCTACGGCAATTTTTTCAAATGTCTTTAATCTAAATTATTCAGTTCCTCTCAAGGAGGGGTTAAACGCATCACGGAGACCGTTACCGAACAGGTTAAAGGAAAGCATCAGCAAGCTGATGAACACTGCGGGGAACAGAATCATGTGAGGATAAGTGAACAGATAGGTCTGTCCTGTAGCAAGAAGTGTACCTACGCTGGTAAGGTTACCGGACGTAAGGTTAATGATACCGAGGTAGCTAAGGCTTGTCTCCGAGAAGATAACGCTAGGGATTACAAGTACGCTACCGGTAATAAGTGTACCAACTGCGTTGGGGAAGATGTGCTTGAACATAATTCTACGGTCGTTAGCGCCGAGTGTTCTTGCAACGAGAACGTACTCCTGGTTCTTGAAGCGGTAGAACTGCATTCTGGTTCTGCCCGCCATACCCGTCCAACCTGTAAGGAAGAAGGATATAAACAGGATAATTACGTGAGATACGTTGAAGTGGTACTTAAGCAGTGTAATAACGATCATAAAGGGGATAGAACCGAGAATTTCAACGATTCTCTCCATGATGATATCGATCTTACCGCCGTAGTAGCCCTCCACAGCACCGTAAATAGCGCCGACGAAGAGGTTAACGATAGAAACGATAAGAGCAAGGATGAAGGAGAATCTTGCACCGCTTGCAAGACAGGTAAAGATATCCTTACCTGCATCGTTGGTTCCAAAGAGGAAGCTGGGCTCGGTGATACCGTCGCCTGCAACGTAGTGAATATAGGTGTAATAAGCCTTGTAGTCAACACGAACGTTCCAGTTGGTGTTGTTATCCTTAGGCTCGGCGTAATTATAGAGATATACGCCCTCGCCCTCATAACGCATCTTACTGGTGTAAAGGTCCTTGCCGTCATAGGTCTTATATGCGGGAGTAAGCTCACCTTCGGAAATTTCAGTCTTACCGCCCTTGCCCAAAGATGTAACATACCAATAGTTAGCATCTGTCTGATCCTGCTCAGCCTCGGGACGAAGATTCCTGTCGGTTATAGGAAGAATAACCTGAACGTTATACTCATCCTGGTATGCCTGAAGCGCCTGATATTCCTCAGTGCTGAGAAGTACAAACTTAGCGCCTACGGAATTGTAGGTATCAAGTCTGAAGGTATACATCTTGGTCTGCTTGCCAAGGTAATCCTTAATGGACTCAACAGGCTCGTTCATAATGATCTTAACGCCGAGCTCCTGCTCCATAGCGCGGTAGTACTTATAGGTGTGCTCGTTTACGGTCTTTTCAATACCACCGTCCCAGAAGGGAATGCCGAGGTCATAGAACAGCTCGCTCTTGGGCTGAACGAAGGAATAGTACTTATCCTCGTATGAAACGGTATAAGGGGTGAGGAGAGGTCCGACAATTGCAAAAATAACAAGGATACCGATAATTACCGTAGCAACGATAGAAGCCTTGTTTCTCGAGAAACGGTGAAGCGCATCCTGAAAATAGGTAACAGGCTTGGTCTCAAGCTTCTGGTCGTGAATGTTGGCGGCATCAGAGCGGAAGGTGAATTTTTCTTTAGAAATTACATAATCTTGTGCTTTCATTACTTCGCCCCCATTCTGATTCTCGGGTCAATGACACCGTAAGAAAGGTCGATAACGAGTCCCGCAACAAGACCTACCAACAGATAGAAGCCGGACAGCATCATAAAGAAGTCGTAGTCCTGGGTGTTGATAGCTGTAAGGTAAAGTCCGCCTACACCGGGAATGGTAAAGATGTTCTCAATGATCAGCGAGCCTGAAAGAACGCTGATAAACTCACCGACGATCGACGGGAAAATAGGCACCATCGCATTACGAAGTGCGTGTCTTACGGTTGCCTGAGATTTTGTAAGACCCTTTGTTCTTGCAAGGAGCATAAACTCGGAGGTAAGAACCTCGGTAAGCTCCGCACGGGTAAATCTAGCATAACCTGCAATAGAGCCGAACGACATTGCAAGTACCGCAGGCATCATTGACAGGAACATTTTTCCATTAAAGTAGAAATCCCAGTTAAACGTGCCCTCTTTATACTCTAGTCCCAGCTCGGGATAAGCACTCTTGACGTCCTCGAAGGACATCATTTTTAACGGGAACCATCCAAGCTTAAAGCAGATGGAATACAGAAGAAGCGATGCGTATACGAATGAAGGTACCGAAATAACAACCATTACTGCGGTACTGATAAAGTGGTCCTGCCACTTGTTCTTTTTAAGAGCGGCAAAAATTCCGAGAGCAATGCCGATCGGAACCGCTAAAAGAGATGAATAAATGTTAATTAAAATTGTGGGGGGAAGCTTTTCAATAAAGGCGTTCCAAACCGGCTTTCCACGGTAGCCGGGCATATTAACGCCTACACCAAAGTCACCTTCAGTTACAATTCGTTTAATATATCTGAAAAACTGCTCGGGAATGGGATCGAAATATCCTCTGTCCCTGAGCTGCGCCTCAATAATTTCTCTGTCCTGACCAATGGTAACGTTAATCGGAATAGGAAGAAGCTTGATTAAAACGAAGCATATGCAGAAAATAATTGTAAAAGTCATCAGCATAAGGCCAATTCTCTTACAAATATATTTGAACATATACATTTTTCTACTCTCCTTTCTTTTTTCTTAAAGCCGACAATGAGGGATAGCTCGCACTATCCCTCAACGTCGTTAGAAATTAAGACGATTTAATTATTTGTAGTCAACGGTACCACCGAGTCTACCAACCTGAGCTGCCCATTCAGCGTCAGAGTAATTGTAGGTCATATACTTAACTCCGCCGTAAGACATGAAGGTATTGTACTCATAGGTAATGTAATCGCACTGGTAAGAGATAAGGGATGCACTGTACTCGTTCTGAAGAGGAACAGTGTAGTAAACCTTAAGAACCTCTTTCTCAAGAGCTGCAATCAGCTGAAGTCTCTGAGACTCAGGAATTGCGTTAGAGGACCAGTCATAGGGTGCGGAGGTGTCGCCGTTAAGGCAAGCGTACCAATCAAGAAGAGACATGGTGAGCTCAACGCCACCGCCAAGCTCCTCAGCAACGCCCTCCATGGTGAAGGTCATCATGGTATTAGCGGTATCCCAAGCTGAGGAATACATGTATTCTTCATCAAGGTAAGCAAGAAGGAAGTAACCGGGATCCCAAGCTGCGCCGGTCCAACCGCCCATACAGATATCGTATGCGCCTGCACGGAAGTCATCAGCCCAAGCGGTAGAGAAGTCCTTGATCTCAAGCTCAATTCTGCCCTCAAGAGGAGTGCCTACGCAAGCCTCGATAATAGCAGCCTTGAGGTATTCGAATCTTCTGGTAACAACGTCGTTGATAGCACCGGAACCGAAGGTAAGAACAACCTTATCGGTAGCGCTGATATCGCCTGCTGCAAGAGCCTCGTTGTATGCCTTAGTGATGAGCTCCTTAGCTACGGTAGGATTGTAACCGGAGATAGCCGCAACCGCATCATCAAGGTTGTCATACTGGGTGTAATCTACTGCGTAGATCTCGCAAAGAACCTTCTTTGCCTCATCGGTATTTCTGAATACGCCGCCGTTAGCAACGTCGTAGTAGTGCATGGAGTTGAAGAGACCGAAGCCTGCCTTAGAGGAGGTGGTGCACTTCGCATTGTAGTCAGCTCTGTCGATAGCGAGAGAGATAGCCTTTCTGAAATCTACGTAGGAAAGGATGGTCTTATTAACGCCAGCCTCCTCACGAGCTGCAAGAGCCTCCTTAGAGGACTGAAGCTGGAGAGAACCTACGTAGTCAGTGGGAGTGAAGAATGCCTGGTCGGAATTCTTGTAGTCGTCTGCGATGGAAACGTCGATGCCGATACCGTCGATCTGACCTGCCTGGAAGAGAAGCCATGCAGAGTTCCAGTCCTTAACGATGTCGTATACGATCTTATCGGTCTGGTAGAGACCTTCATTTTCCTCAAGACCGTAGCCGTACCAGTTCTCATTTCTTTCAAGAGTGTACTGCATGTCGGTCTGGAAGCTGGTAAGCTTATAGGGACCCCAAGACATGGTGGTCTCTACGCTGGAGTTGTACTTAGAGGTCCAGAGAGTTTCTGCGCCGGAGGGAGCAACCTTGGTTGCCTCGTAAGTCTCCTTGTGAACGAGAGGAAGAGAGGACATGTTGTAAGCAGCCTTGTAATCAAGAGTGCCATCATCCTTAAGAAGATTAAGAGCCTTCTCAAGAACGATAACGATATCATACTCTGTATCGCCTACGAAGATACCAACGTTCTCCCAAGCGTACTCGGGGAACTCGCCTTCTGTTACGAAGAAGTGAAGCTCCTCGTTGGGCTCGGTCTGCCACCAACCAAGAAGATCGGTCCAAGCTGCTGCAAGAGTAGGATCAGCCTTGATCTCTGCAAGGGTCTTACCCTCCATTTCCTTAGCTGCATCAGCGGTGAAAGCGGGCATAGCTGCGCCGTAGCTACCGATAAGGTAAGCTGCGCAAGCCTCTGCGTTGTAGGAAGAGGGGAAGCCCATATAGGTTCTCATCGCGCACTGTTCGAGATAAGAGCCACCCGCGGGAGCAAGAGTAAAGATAAGGTTAGCATCAAGATCGGTAGAATATGTGCTATAGATAGTGGTAGCTGCAAAGATACCGGATTCACCCTGCTTAGCATAGTTCTTAGCGCCTACGAGAGACTGGGCGGAGTTGTAGTAGGAGTCTGCTCTGTAGTTCTTGAAGAGGGGGTTGAGCTGTTCCTTCATAGTATAAACGAAGTCCTCAGCCTTGATCTCGTCGCCGTTCTCCCACTTGAGATCCTCACGAAGAGTGATCTGCCAAGCGAAGCCGGTCTTCTCGGGATCAAGACCCCAAGCCTCTGCGTACTTTGCGGTAACGTCGGTAAGCTTGGTAGCTGCATTGTAAACTACGTCGTACTCGCCGGAGATAATCTCGCCGTTCTCATCATACTTGAAATCGTATCCGAAGAAGGAGGAGCCTATCCAAGTCATAACGTTAGTATCGTTGGAGTCCTGGTAGGTAAGCTCGTTCCAGTTGGAAGGAGATATAGTGAGGTAGCTGTTGTAAGTGTAGGTCTTAGGAGCGTTAGGATCTACGAACCAAGGATCCTTATTGCCGCACTCGCAAAGACCGGTAGCAGAATCGTAATTGTGAGTATGCTGTGTATCGCCACCGAAGAGGCCACAGGAAGCAAGCATAGTGAAGCACATTACTGCTACGAGAACGAGTGCAAAAATCTTTGTACTTTTCATGATAAAAAGTCCTTTCAAAAAATTTTTTTTATATTTATCTCTTGGTAAATATTCTCTATTTAACCTATAGTAAATATACAATGTAAAATAAATAAATATTTTCTAAATTCATTTTGCACCGAGCAAAAGCGGTGTGCCTCCATGCCGGGTGCAACGGGAATTGATCTTCTGTCCTTAGAAAAATGAAATAGATGTTGCTATTATACTACATCCGTTTTAATTTGTCAACCCCTTTTTGAATATTTTTTTCATTTTTTGACGATTTTTTATTTTTTGGCTTCATTTTACATTGTTTTTATGCCATTTTTTGCAAGAATTTGACAGTCTCTTGCATTTTTGACAGTTTTTGACGAATTTTTATGCATTGTTTATGCATTGTTTATGCATATTCGATTTTAGCCTGTTTTTTGTGCATTTTAACCACTGAAAGCTGCCGTAAAAAGCCTTTTTTTACTTGTCAGACCTGAGTTTTTAGGCATTTTTAACAATTCATCAATCCGTTTTTACAGAAGAGAGCCTGCGATTCTCCTTGAATTTCCTTCTTTTCATCTTGCAAATTGAGGTTTTTTGAATGATTTTATTGCAAATTTCTTTTAAATAATTATTTTAGAGTATTTTAATAGTATTTTTTGAAAAAATCGGCTCATCATAAAATTAATTGTTATCAAAATGAGAATTATTATATTGGAAGGGGAGGATGACGTGAAGGAATTCGGTAAATTCAAAAGGGCGAGAGAGCATCTTATTTGCTTTGACAGCGACGGATGCGTCATGGACACTATGAGGACCAAGCATACAAAGTGCTTTGGCCCCTGCGTTGCGGATGAATGGGGGCTTCACAGCCTGAGGGCTGAAATCCCGGAGAGGTGGAACAAAATCAACCTTTATACTATAAATAGGGGAATTAACAGATTCCGCGGTCTTGCCATGATCCTTGACGAGATCAACGAAAGGCATCGTCCGATTGACGGCATTGATGCGCTTAAGGAGTGGGTAAGGACAGCTCCCGAGCTTTCAAATCGGGCGCTCGAAGGTATGATAGATGAAAATCCTTTCGAGAGGATCTTCAAAAAAACTCTGTCATGGAGCGAAACGGTAAACCGAATGATCGCAGATCTTCCCACAGAGGACAAGCTTCCCTTCCCTGCCGCAGTGACAGCCCTTGAGCTTGCGCACAGAAAGGCGGACGTGGCTATCGTATCCGGCGCAAATTACGAGGCGGTTATCGAAGAGTGGAGCCTGCACGGTCTTATCCCGACGGTCGACGTTATTATGACGCAGAGCGACGGCAGCAAGGCATCCTGTATAGGCAGGCTGGCAGATTTGGGGTATGAGAGAGATAAGGTATTAATGTGCGGCGACTCGCCGGGAGATCTTTCCTCGGCGGAAAGGGTCGGAGCGCTTTTCTACCCCATCCTTGCCGATCGGGAAGATGCAAGCTGGAATGAATTCATTTCAGAGGGACTTGACAGGTTTATAGGCGGCAGTTACGTCGGAGAGTATAGCGAAGGCAAAAAGAAGGCTTTTTACAACAATCTGGGCAAAGAATGAATTAATGTAAATAGGAGTTTACAAAATGGTAGATTTGAAAGCAAAACCCTATTATCTCTCGGATGAGGATATTGATTGGGTCAAAAGGACTATTAAGGAAATGACTCCCGAGGAAAAGGTAGGACAGTTGTTCTTTCAGCTTACGGCAAGTCAGGACGAGGAGTATCTGCGAGAACTTGTGGAGAAGTACCACGTTGGCGGATGCAGGTACAACGGAATGACCGGCGATAAGGTTCTGAAGCAAAATCAAATGCTTCAAAAGTATTCAAAGATCCCGCTGTTTATCGCCTGCAACCCCGAGCGTGGCGGCGACGGAGTGTGCAGTGACGGAGCTACCGTCGGATCGGGTATTAAGGTGGGTGCAGCAGGTAAGACCGAATATGCCGAGGCTATGGGATACGTTTCGGGTAAAACTATGGAGGCGGTTGGATGCAATATGGCATTTGCGCCGGTGGTGGATATTATATACAACCACGAGTGCGAGGAGGTGCTTTTGCGCTCATTCGGCAATGACCCGAAGCGAGTTGCCGCCATGGGAAAGGCGTATATGGAGGGACTGCGCAAAACAGAGGGGCTTGCCGCCACCGCAAAGCACTTTCCCGGCAACGGTCAGGATTACCGTGATGCTCATATTTCAAATAATATAAACTGCTTCGGCCACAAAAAATGGATGTCGACCTACGGTTACGTGTATAAGGAGCTTATTGACGGCGGTCTTGAGGCAATTATGGGCGGTCATATACTTATGCCCGAGATGATGAAGGATATGAAGCCCGGCATCTCTTATGATGATATACTGCCCGCTACTCTGTGTTACGAGATAATGACTTCCCTGCTCCGCAAAGAGCTTGGCTTTAACGGTATGGTGGTAACCGATGCCAGCCACATGGTCGCTATGACCAATCGGATGCCAAGACGGGAGATGCTGCCGCTGTCCATAAACGCAGGCTGCGATATGTTTCTTTTCTTCAACGATCCCGATGAGGATTTTGAGACCATGCTGGACGCATATAAGACGGGAATAATCAGCGAGGAGCGAATGACCGAGGCGCTTACAAGAATTCTCGGGCTCAAAGCTAAAATGGGGCTTCACAAAAAGAAAAAGGGCGAATTATGCCCCGATAACAGCGATATGCAAAGCATAGTTTACAATGAAGACTACAAATTCATTGCAACAAAGGTGAGCCGCGATGCCATCACTCTGGTTAAAAATTTGCAGAATGATATTTTGCCCTTATCTCCCGATAAGACAAAAAGGATAATGATCGTGCCTATAAAAGGAGCGGACAATCCTCTTATGACGCTTTTGGCTATGGCTATGGGCGATGGAGATCAAAGAAAAACTCCTGCCGAGAAGCTGAAGGAGAGATTGGAGAAGGCAGGCTTTGAGGCCTTTATATACGAAAGTCCTATCGAAAGGATGAAGGAAATGATAAGGGCGGGTGAAAAGCCAAGCCTTAACCTTTATTTTGCAGGCAAGCACGCCATATCGGACTTTGTAAAAAATCAGGATCTTGTAATTTCGCTATTTGACGTTGCAAACGGACATCCCTCCTTTGGTCTTTCAAAGGGCGGCGGCGAGATCCCCTGGTATGTTCACGAGCTGCCCGTGATCGGCATCAGCGTAAATAAGCCCACCATACTCGCAGACTGCCCTATGCTCCGCACCTATATCAACGCCTACGACTCTGCCGATCATACAATGGACGCACTTGTAGATGCTCTCCTGACCGGCGACTTCCGTGGCAAAGATCCCATCGATTCCTTCTGCGGTATGTGGGATACGAAAATATAATTATTTTAAAAGAGCGTGATAATATACGCTCTTTTTCTTTTTTACAACAAAAAGGTTGACATCTACATTTTTATGTGATATAATTTACACAAATGTGTATGGAGGCAAACTATGGAAAATCGTATTAATTCTTCAATAACAAAGATTCATAACTATATTTATGCAAACGAAGGATTGAATAATTTCGAAGTATTAGATGTCATTTTGAAAGTGTTGTATTGTAAAACATACGACGAATTACATGAAAACTTACTGGAACATACCTTTTCCGAACAAGATCTTTATAGAGTTGCCCTTAAGCTTTTAAATCATATAAAAGAAAAATACCCAAGTATGTTTAACCATAACGATTCTTTCAATGTCAAGGAACGAACAATTATCTACATTTTTAATGAGTTGTCAGATTTTAGAATTAGTAAACTCGGAACCGATCTGAAAGGACACATTGTTCAACGAATTGTTGACCGATCTTTTAGAGAAGGACGTGGACAATTCTTCACCCCCTCCGCAATTGTTGATTTTGTTATACAAATGATCGATCCGCAAAAGGGAGAGGTTGGCTGCGATCCAGCATGCGGAACAGGTGGTTTTGTATTTTCGGCGTTGGAACATATATCCAAAAATAACAGTTTAACTAACAATGACATTAATAATCTGTTTTTCTATGATATTAGTCGAAGCTTAGCAAATTTAATTGCTATGCGACTAATGTTTGAATTCGGTATAGATGAGCCCAACTTAATCATTCAAGATTCTCTGTCATCTTCTTTTGATTTAAAATTCGATTATGTTTTGTCAAACCCTCCCTTTGGATCACAGGGCAAAATATCTGACACAACAATTCTTTCCAAATATGTCTTGGGTAAGGATGAAAAAGGAAATCTATATTCCTCTCAAGTTCCGGATATCCTTTTCATTGAAAAAATTATATCTATTTTAAAAGAGGGAGGAAGAGCTTCTATAGTACTTCCGGACGGAAATTTTGAAAATCCTTCCTCCGATTACATCAGAAAATACATATTTAACAACTGCAAAATAAATGCTATTGTGTCCCTGCCAGATGGCTCATTTATACCATATGGAACAGGTGTAAAGACCAGCATTCTATTTATCACGAAGGATGCATCAGCTCATAATAAAAACTATGATATTTTCTTTGGCAAAATTAATAAATTAGGATACACTTTTTCTAAACACTCAAAACCCGTGTACAATGAAAACGGAGCTGTTGACGAAGATTACTCCGAAGTATTGCATAAATATAAAAACAAAAAATATGATGACTTTAACTTCCTAGTTCAAAGCAACGAGATCATATCCAATAATTACAATTTGGCTTATAACAAATATTGCTTATCTTGGAAGAAAATTGTCAGTAAAATACAATCTAAAAAGCATTCAAAGTTGTATGACATATGTGAATATGTAAATAAAAAGGAAAAAATACTGCAAGATGGAATATATAACTATGTAGAAATAGGTAATGTTAGTACCGAAAATTGTGAGATAGTAAACTGTTCAATTCTTAAAGGCTCTGATTTACCTAGTAGGGCTAGCTATAGGCTGCAGGAAAACGATGTTATTGTTGCAATCGCTGGCAATGCCATAGGAACTGTATACGGAGCGAAAGCAATAGTAACTAAAGAATATGCCGGTGCTATCTGCACAAATGGATTCATAGTTTTACGAAACTCGAGTTTACCCCCCCATCTTCTACTTCATTTCTTTAGCACCAATGAGTTTAGAGCGCAAATTATTCAATCAAAATATGGAACCGCTATCCCTACAATAAGCAAGGATGATTTTATGAACATTTCCATTCCTCGATACTCAAAGCAAAAGGAAGATAAAATAATAAGTACATACAAAACAGCGTTTGACTTAAAAGAAAAAGCAAAAGAACTGTTGAAATCATTAATAAAAAATGGCATTGATTAATTCAATGCCATTTTTTATTATTTATTATAGAAGGCCGTCTTGTGACATTTCCTCTACCGTTCTATAATCAAGCTGACTTTCGTCACGTTGAACGGTTTTAGGTTTGGTGGTTATACACTCATCAATGTTTTCATACCATGGTGCGCTAATTATCAGCTCATCCTTAATACCAGGAATGATAACATCTATTATATAGTTTTGGTACAAATGATTTGGATATTTCGGAGAGGATGAGATTGTATCAGGATTCATAAAAACAAACTTGTGTTCTCCAATTCGCTGATAAAGATCAACGGCTAGAATAGAAAAATCGCTTTTCAAAGGTGCTGCAATTTTATATCCCGTAGTTTCATCCAATCGTGCAGATGGTTTATGGGTTTGTAAAACCTTATAAATACCATTTTTTCTTCTAAACGAGCTTTCATCAAATTTGTCTTCATCACAGGAATTGACAAAATTAACGATTTCTTGTTTGTTGGCAAAATATTTGCTTAAATCTACAGAATCCGGACCAGGATTTGCTTTTGTCCAAGTAAATGGAGGATATGTCTTTCCCGGATTCTTGCTTTCCCATATAGTCTTTATTTTGTTGTATGCTTTTAATCCCTTTTTGTAGATCTTTTCTTTGTCTACATTTATATATTTGCTTAAAAAGGAAATCGCATCTTTTCTGCTCAACCTTTTGAGATGTTCTTCTCCTGTTGCCGCTGATCTAAACTCAGCATTTGTCTTTAGCCCTTTGCACTCAACGACATAATACTCATGCCCTTCCTTGTGGATTAAAAAATCACCTTTGTATCCTATTTTCTTTTCATCAAATCCACCGGAAGGCTTTTCTTTTATTCGTTCTACAATATATCCATTTGCTTCTAACAACTTCTTCAATTCAAGTTCAGAAACAGCACCATGTATATATCCTTTGGAGCTAGGACTCATATCTAGAACATCCATAAAAGTTTGTGGGTCTGTGGAAAAATTATTGTCGATCCATTTTACTAATGTTTTTTCAACTTCCATATATAATTACCAAATAACAATACGCTTGTCGGGAGCGATATACATTCCGTCGCTCTCCTTAACGTCGAAGGCGGTGTACCACTCGGAGAAGTTTCTGGGAGGCATATTCGCACGGAGGACGGAGGGTCCGTGAATGTCAACCGCAAGAAGCATCTGTGCGTACTCAGGTCTTGACTTCTGGCACCATACTCTTGCCCAGTTGTAGAAGTACTCCTCGTAGGATACGCCCTCAGTTCTGGACATAATGTCAAGAGTTACTGACATACCGCCGTTGTCAGCCATGTTCTCGCTAACGATAAATGCGCCGTTAACCTTACCCCAAGGAAGCTCGATGCCGTCGAACTGCTCGATCATCTGATTAACCTTCGCCTCAAATCTCTTGAAGTCGTCCTCGGTCCACCAGTCATTGATGTTACCGTTTTCATCGCACTTCGCACCGTTAGAGTCGAATGCGTGAGAGATCTCGTGACCGATAACCGCACCGATACCGCCAAGGTTCTCGCTTCTGGTCTGCTTTAAGGAGTAGAAGGGAGGCTGAAGAATAGCCGCAGGGAAGGTAATGTCGTTTACGAAGGGGTCGTAGCAGGCATTTACCATGTGGCCGGGCATTGCCCAGTTTTCAGGCTCGGTGGGCTTATCAAGCTTGCCAAGGAGGTCAAGCTCTCTAATCGCCTTGAGGGAAAGAACGATATCAAAGAGAGAATCGTCGGGGTTGAATACGAGCTGATCGTAGATGGCTCTCGCCTTATCGGGATAACCCATCTTAACACCCATAGTGGAAAGCTTAAGGATAGCCTTCTCCTTGGTTGCCTCGCCGAGAATCTCGTTGGTCTTAATGCGGGACTTGTATGTATCAATGATCTGATATACGATCTCGGTAATATCCTTCTTTGCTTCCTCGCCGAAGTACTTGTCGCCGTAGTAAATACCTACGGGATCGGAGTACATACCTGCAGCAAGGTTGTATGCAAACTTCTCGATAGACTGCATCTTTGCAACGCCTGTGATAGCACGCATATACATACCGCCCATATCACGAAGCTCCTCGGAAAGAAGCGAGCAGGACTGAAGAAGACCTGTAACGTATGCCCAGTGCTTATAGAGGTCAAGATTTTCAGCATTTATAACCCTTGCGAAGTCGCCGAAGTATCTGGGCTCGGTAACTACTACCGTTGCGGGAACGTGACCGAAGAGATCGGTGAGAATGCCGCCAAAATCAATGGTGTCAAGCATCTTTGCAACCTCTGCCTCGTCCATGGGATTATACATCTCAACGTATCTCGACCACTCCTCGCTGGTCTTTGCCAGGCTACCGATGATCTCGTCGTATGCTAGTGCGTCGTTTACGTACTTTTCCTGCTCCTCGGGGGAGAGGTCGGTCTTGGCCATTACCATCTTTGCAACGCCACTCCAGATGCCGAGGATCTGCTCCTTCTGAGCAGCCATCTCGGGCTTGTAGTAGGATGCGTCGGGAAGAATTACGCTAGCGCCCTGGATGTATACAAGGCGTCTTTTGGTATTTTTCATATCGGTCTCAACGCCGATGTTGATGGGAGTGGGAATTCCCTTAAGCGACAGGGTCTTATAAAGACGGCTGAAGTCGTCGGCGGAATTAATATCGTTAAGAATTGCAAGATTATTAAGTGCGGGTGTGATGCCGTGCTTTGCCTTTCTCTCTGCATCCATTGCGATAGCATAAAGCTGGCAGGCTCTTTCCATATGCTCGTTGGGATAAGCCTTGCTCTCGGACATAACCTCAAACTCGCTCATCATAATCTTCTCTACGCTGTCCGCAAGCTCGATAAATCCGCCTGCGCAGGGCTTGTCATCGGGAATAACAAGCTCATCAAGCTTTTTCTGATTGACGAAGGTATAAAGATCGTCCTGAATTCTGATGTTTTCCATAAGTATCTCCTTTTTCCACAATCTCGGCATAGCCGAATTTGCTTTTGCTCTATTGTAGCACAAATTTTTTCAAAATACAATATAAAATCGGCATCAAAATTTAATTTTGAATAAAGTTTATAGTTTTTTCATAAAAACCCTTAATGATCGTTTGATTCATAAGGCGGCTTTACATCCTCGTTGACTGCACAAAAAAGCAGACCACGGGGGCCTGCTTTTTTATGCTTTTGGTTATTATTTTATTTTTCATACCCAGCGGACATGCTGTAGAAATATGTTCCGTCCTCAAAATACGCACTTGCGCCGCCTTCGGTGCAAATGATATATATCATAATGCCGTTAAAATCGTATGCAAAGAACTGATCGGAATACTTTTCAAAGAAGATGCTTAACTTCGAAGGATAGCTACCCTTCAACTTATTACGATTATAGGTCATCGCCTTTTCTCTGCTTGTAGCCCTGAATGCCATTGAGCGTATAGGATTCTGGGGGCTGGTACAACAGGGGTCAATTGCGTCGTAACCGATAGAAAAGCTACTCATAGCCTCTCTGCCCGTTCCTTCGTCAAGAGAAGCAGATATAGGCATTTCCATTGTAACATTAATAGATGAAATAGGATTATCCGGCACGGAGCTGAATTTTGCGGGATAATAAACCGAATCCTTGAGATAGCTTAGATAATCGGTGCTTATATAATCGGAAGTTTCTTCATTTTCAGTAATATAATAATTCAACCACTTTACCTGCTCACCATAGCTGTTGATTCGGGTATTAACATCAAACTCACCTACTCCTATGTACGGCTCTGTAAATTCGTAGCGCTGTATTGAAAGAAGCATTTCTCGGAACTCCGGGAATTGAGCCAGGTCGTCAACAGAATCCATGGTAACGTATCCGTTTCCCTCAAAGTCAAAATCAACGACGTTGTAATTTACCTTGGTCGTCTTACCGTTATAGCTGATAGCAAGCTCATCGTCCTGCCCTAACTCATATAAGTAGATATAAAAGCGAAGTTGATTTTTTCTCTCAATATAACCGACGTAATATACGACGGCGTTTGCCTCGTTATATTCAATCTGAACGTCTTTATAGGTTTCCTCATTGACCTCTGCGTCATCTCCCAGCTCAACAGTAATTAGGTGACTTTGAGAAATCTCAAAATCAACGCTGTTAAAGCCGATAACGTCCTCAATAGTTACCTTAAACTCGTCGGTAAAACCAATCCACTGCGGCTCAAAAAAATCGCAGCTTACCAATGGTAAAAGCAACGTCAATAGCATAACCACTAAAAGCAAAATACCTATCGTTCGTTTCATCTGTAATACCTCCTTGTTTAGTAAGCCGATAGCTTGTAATTTAATTATACAACATATTTCTAAACTTGTCAAGTTTTTCCATATTTCAATTTATTAAAATTTCTTTTCTAAAACCAAGTCATAAACCTCTTATACATTTATATGCAATGCACCACTCCGTCTTAGAGTGGTGCATTTTTGTCCGTTGTATATA
>CAZUJY010000016.1:0-12076 GCA_964620565.1 uncultured Ruminococcus sp.
GAATTACGCAAGGAAGAAGCTCGCCCGCGATCTTGTACATATTGGGGATCATAAGGAGAAGACCCTGAGATGCGGTGTAAGTGGTGGTGAGAGCACCTGCTGCAAGAGAGCCGTGAACTGCGCCTGCTGCGCCTGCCTCGGACTGCATCTCAACAACTTTTACGTTCTGGCCGAGAATGTTCTTAGCGGGCTCGCCAAAGATGTTCTTATCGGACGCAGACCAGGTGTCGGTTACTTCCGCCATGGGGCTGGAAGGGGTGATAGGATAGATGGCAGCAACTTCGGTGAATGCATAGGATACGTGAGCCGCAGATGTATTACCATCCATAGAAATTTTTCTTCTTTCTATCATTGGTTTATCCTCCATATAAAAATTTTATTTACATTTTATTATAAATAATTATAGGTGAGTTTGCCCGATTGCTTTTCACGAGCTCCCTCAAATTAACATTATAGCACAAAATTTTCAAATTGTAAAGAGTTTACTATAATTTAAAACAATTTTTGCGATTTATTTTACCTTCTTTTCCGCCTTGCGAATAAGAGGAATAACCGCAAGAGCAAGGAGAGCGATGATAGCACCTGCAAGGAAGATCTCGGGTGCGGGAACGTATTCGGTGGTAGCGGCATTAACGCCGGGATTAACACCTACGTCCTCAAGAGTGATGCCCTGCGCAATATTGATAGCCTTACCGATCTCCGGGCCGACGATCATAGGAACTAGAACGCTTGCGAACATTCTGATACCCTGCATCTTACCTGTTGCTCCCTCGGGAGTGTGGTCACGGAGGATGGAGCCGTTAAGAGCCGAGCTGAAGATGTTACCGCAGATCATAATGAAGCCGCCGATACCGAAGAAGATCATCATAGCAATCTTGTTATCGGGATTGCTTGCGTCGAGGATCGTGGGAGCCAGGTACATGATGAACAGACCGACAGCAAGAATGCCGGAAGCAAGATAAAGCAGCTTGCTCTTGGAAACCTTATCGGAAACCTTACCGAGATAAAGGTTAACACCTGCACCTGCGAGAATAGCTATTGCGAATACAAGGCTGTACTGGAAGCTATCGAAATGGAGATAGTGCTCCATGAAGATAATGAGATAAGACATGAACGTCTGGATTGCAACGCCGAATACGAGAACCGAAAGAAGAGTTGCATAGAAGGGGAGGTGCTTCTTAACCACGGAGGGCTTGAAGCCGTAGATAATATCACCGAAGCTACCCGACTTCTGAATATCGGGAGAATCCTTGTAAATAAAGATACCTGCAATACCGCAGACGGAGATCACCACACCGAGTGCAATAAATACAGCCTGGTAACCGAAGGAGCCGGTGAGAATACCGAAGCCGCCCGCAACGATAAGAAGGGCGATAAGAGGAAGAATGGAGAGTATAGTCTCAACCGATCCTCTGTAAGAGGGCTTGGTGTTATCTGTTACCCAAGCGTTGAAGGCAGCGTCATTGGCGGTTGATCCGAACAGGGTCATTATGCAGTCAACAACCACTACGAGCACAAGGGCAAACTTCATAGCCTCCTCCTCGGGCATACCGAAGAGTGCGGCGATATTATCGGTGGAAAGGCAACCGAAGATAGCAACGGTAATACCCCAGATAATGTATCCGATAGAAACGAAGCTTCTTCTGTTACCTATCTTATCCGACAGAGTACCTGCGATAAGAGTAACAAGCGTGGCAACGATACCGCTGACCTGAACCATCAGGGTTATAGTGCTGATGTCGGGAGCAACAGCGTCGTATACAAAGCTGGGGAAGAACATATTTTCAACCGACCAGGCGATCTGACCTATTGTTCCGAAAAGAAGAAGCAGAAACCAATTTTTTCTAGAAAACTTTTCCATAAAAACGAACTTCCTTTTCATATTTTTAAACCTTTATAATTATATCAAATAAAATCCCCTATGTCAACCGCATTTGCAAAGCCTTTTTCGATTATTTGTAAAAAAATTAAAGTTTATTTTAAAAATATATAGTGATATACAAAAAATATTTTAAATTTTTATTAAATTTATCGTTATTTTTTTACAATATTCTTGACATTTAAGGAAGTATATGCTAAAATATATTAAAAGCAAAAATTTTAAATAAATGTAAGGAGATACCGGCATGCCTGAAATTAAGTATGAAGTTGTGGATAAGATTGGTATCGTAAGCGAAGGCAACAACGGTTGGAATAAGGAGCTTAACCTTATCAGCTGGAACGAAAGAGAGCCCGTTTACGACATTCGTACCTGGTCCCCCGACCACGAGAAGATGGGCAAGGGCGTTACTATTTCTGCTGCAGAAGCGAAGGTTCTTCGTGATATGCTTAACGCACTTAACCTCGACTAATCTCACAAAATAAAAAGAGACCGCAGATGTTCTGCGGTCTCTTTTTATACATAAATGCGCGGTTTTGACAATAATAGTTTGCATTTTGTCGCATTTCTTTTGCAAACCTCGGACACGTATATCTATGCTGTGTCAAAATTATGCGACACATTTATTCGTTCTCCTTGAAGAATCTGTCAACCACCGCACGAATAAATCTCACTCTTTTTTGCTCTGCCGAATACCTGCTTCTTTCACTACTCAATATATCCTTATACCCCGGCGATGATGTTTCCACTCCCAGCAGAATCGGATTGAA
Source organism: uncultured Ruminococcus sp. (assembly GCA_964620565.1). GTDB lineage: Bacteria > Bacillota > Clostridia > Oscillospirales > CAG-272 > UBA1740. Next base: position 2,650 of record CAZUJY010000016.1, read on the forward strand.
GGTTTTGCTCAGAGTTTTTGCAACCACTCCCTTTCCAAGCCGTCTTTCCAGAAGATCAATGGTGAAGGCAACTGCGCTGTTGTTCTTTGAATACTCCTTAAGATAATCAGCAGCAAGGCGATCGTTCGGAGTTTCCTTCATCTCAAAATACGCTCTGCCCTCTTCGCCCTTTTTGATAACTATTCTTCTTACGCTGGCTGTTTCGGGTAAAACAAGCTCTATTCGATATTCCTTACCCAAAGGACCGTCATAGGCCTCTCCCAACGACCTGACGATGTATTTTTCGCCCCTTACGTCGATTACACTCTCCTCGTAGCCGTAAAGACCTATGGGTATACCGTAGCTTTCGTCACTCTCGGCAAAGCATAAAAACAATCCCTCTCCCTCTCTGACCAGAGCAATGCCCTCGAGGCTCGATCTCAGGTTGTTCTGCATCGCCCTTACAATAAGAGGCAGTATTCCAACACCGGGGGTGGCGAATCTGTATTCTCCGAGAACGTCATTCCACTCTCTGTCAAAGGGCGTTTTCTGACGTATCCCTAACCAACAAAGCAATCCCCTTCCCGATTCTAACGGCCTTGCCCATCTGCGATGCTCAAAAAACGCCGTTTGTTTTTTTAACAAGGAAACGGCATCTCTGAAATTCGTTTTATCGGCTATTTTACCGCCCAGATGTTCTCTCACTATCTCAAGGGTAGGGCTTGCCTGAAAAAGCTCGTTGTTTCCGCCGCTCAACACTACTATAATATCGTTCTTCGGGCAGATCCACACGTTCTGACCAAGCATTCCGCTAAACAGGATCTCCTCGCTGTTGCGACCCACCCACATCTGATAGGCATAGTTAAAGCTTCCCTTTTCCTTCGGGGTGATAGCCTTTACTGTGGTTGATCGGCTTACCCACTCCTCCGATAGAATTCTCTTTCCCTCAAAAATCCCCTCGGACAGAATCATCATACCAAGCTTCGCCCAGCTTTCAGAGGATAAATAAAGCCCCCAGCCGGCCTTTTCGGTTCCCTCGGGACCAATTTCCCACATGTAGTTTTTGATCCCGAGAGGAGCAAAAATCAGCTCCTCTGCAAGCGAGCCGAACGTTCTTCCCGTTATTCGCTCTGCAATCCTTGCGAGTATATAGGTATTAATACTGTTATAGGAGAAGCGCTCTCCGGGCGTGGATCTTACCGTCGAGGAAAAGAATGCCTCGGTCCAGCTTTGCTCGGTAACCACTCCCACCTCGGCAAACTCAACGCCGCTTGTCATACTCAGCAGATGCTCTACGGTTATTTCGGGAAATCTCTTATCCTTGTAGGAAATCTCGGGAAAGAGGTCTGCAAGCCGCATATCAAGAGCAATCCTTCCCTCATCCCACAGGCACCCTATAACCATGCCGCAGACGGTCTTTGACATAGAATGGGCCGCATGCCAAAGATCTCCCTCGTATCCCGGAGAATGACATTCGCATATCACCTCTCCGCCGCAGAGAATTTTGATGCTGTGTACATTTGCCCGCCTTTCGCTCTCCAGCTCGCAGAGCAGATTGTATATTCGCTTTGAGGATATTCCCTTCTTTTCAGGCAGCGTTCGTCTGAAATAGCCTTCTTCCCTTTCGCTGATTCTGATTTTTTGCGGATAGTAAGGTATTACCGACATATCCTCCCTGCCGCCAAAAATCAATGAGGTTAATAGATCAATGCTTCGTCTTTTCCACTTTTCCATATATCTCTCCGTTCTCTTTATAATAAGTATACCGAAAAGATAGCGTTTTATTAACAAAAAATCTCTGCCCGAAAGCAGAGATTATTTATTTATGCTATAAACATTGATGTCGGGAATATAAGATCGCCGATAAGACCGAATATGATGCCCGAAAGGACTACTATGCCGATGATGATGGCATTTTCCTTTGGCTTCTTGTTCACCCTGCAAAGCACCAGCAATCCAACACCCGCTCCCGAGAACAGACCCGAAAGCATTGTTCCTGCTGTGATAAAGCCCTCCTTACAGAGAGTAGAAAGTGCCACCGAGGCTGCGCAGTTTGGAATAAGTCCGAATACAGAAGCGATAATATGGCTGATAACAGGCTTGTCGTACATGATTTCGCCAATGTTTTCCTCGCCGACGAAGAATACCAGCGCATTGATAGCAAGAGTGATGATAAGCACAAAGATCGATATGGTTAAGGTGTGATGAAGCGCAGAATACCAGATTCCTCTCTCGCAGTGACAGTTGTCCTCGTCGCATATTGCGTCGATGTTGATCTTTTCCTGTTCCTTTTTCATCAGCTTCATAACAAAGTCCACGAGCAGACCTATCATAATAGCCACAAGAACCTTGTAAAGAACTATAAGCACAATGGTAAGAACGGGAATATCGCCCGAGATGAGAATAGGTATCATCTCATCGGAGGTGGAGAGAAATACCGCTACGATAGTTCCCATAGAAACAATGCGTCCTGCATAGAGATTTGCCGCAGCAGCCGAAAATCCGCACTGCGGAACTGCACCCAATGCTCCTCCAATTACGGGAGCAAATGCTCCTGCACGCTGCATAAATCTCTCTGCCTTATCTCCGGCTTTATGCTCGATAAACTCCATCAGAAGATAGGTCAGAAACAGGAACGGTATTATTTTTAATGTGTCAAGTAGACCGTGAAGAAAAATCTCGTCAAGTATCCCGACCAGAAGATTCTCCTCTGCGTGTGTATGTAATAATGCCATTTTAAATTCCTTGTTTTTATTTTCGCATATAATAATATACTTTTTTTACGAAAAAGTCAAGAGCGTAATTTTAAAAAGTATATTTTGCAATTTCTTTCCTCTAATAATTTTGGCATTTCTACAAATACTAATCCTACCGAAAATGAAAGGAATTACGGTATGGAAACCGATACAATAAAGCTTCTGCGAGAATGTAACGCAGGGATAAAAATGGGTGAGGATGCAATAAAGCAGGTGCTTCCCCGTGTTCATAACCAGGAAATGCGACGGAGCCTTGAGGTTTGCAAGAATACTCACGCAAGTCTAGGCGATGAAACTCACAGTCTGCTTCTTCATAACGGAGCGGACACCAAGGACGCTCACCCTATGGCACGTGCCATGAGCAATATGAAAATATACGCAACAATGATGGTCAAGGAGAGCGACAGCCGTATAGCAGATCTGATGACGGACGGCTGTGATATGGGTATCAAGTCGCTTCATAAATACCTGAACAAATACAAGGCTGCCGATGACAGCGCAAAAAAGCTTGCTAAAAGAATAATTGCCTCAGAAGAATATCTTGAAAAAGAAATGCGAGCATTTCTATAAACCAAAAACTGCCGCAGAATGCATATTTGTAAACCTTATTTGTCATTTTGGCATTTTTGGGCGCAAAAAAGCAATCAAAAGCCGATGAGAAATTTCATCGGCTATTTTATTTGTCAATCCCCCTTAACTACATTCCAGGTCGCAAGATAATCGGGATTTATAACAACCTCTCCTGTGGAGCGGAGCGTGTATTCTCCGGGGCGGGCTTTATTTGTCGAGCTTAAGTCGCCAGGCAGCCAATATTCAGAGCCGTCCTTTTGCTTTATGCAGACCCCCTTCTCGCTCGCCTGTGATACCGTTCCGTATAATTGTTTCTGTTCAACAATCTGGTCATCATTCGTATAGTATGTTATTCCGACCAGCAGCAGCCTTCCAACCAGATCTAAGTGCGTTATTTCCTTCTCGTCTGCCTTCTCATACTCCTTTACCACCTCATATAAATACATTCCGTAATCCTTATAGTGCTCGGGAATGTCATATATGGTTTTACCTGTTTCTTCCGAAGTATAGAGTCTACACTCTCCGGGGTGATCCTCGTCAAATGTATCCCATGCTGTAACAAGCTTTTTGGATTGTTTAATGCCAAACTCATCAAAGAAACGGTGATACTCGTCTGCTCTTTTTGTGTAAACGGTCATCACGTTGTATCTGCCAAACAGTATTTCCTCATGCGTTTTATGGCACCCGATTCCGAACAGGTTCATTCCATCCTTGACAAGAAAAGGTCCAACAGCATAGACAAACTCGCATACGGCTGACACATCAAGACCGTCAATAAAATAAACGTCATACTCGTCTGTATCATAAAGAATTTTTGATTGCGTGATATCATCCTTATACTGACGTGGAAGCTCTAAAATGAAAAACATCAACTCGTCAGTGTGCATTTCTGCAAAGCGCTTCATCATATCAAGCGCCTTGGATGTACTCACATTAGCGCAGATTGTATCTCCGCCAACCTCGTATTCCTCAAACAGTCTTTCCGGAAAAGGCACGTTGCAGCAAGGCTTTAACTCTATCATATTTTTCTCCTTGACTTTTATTTTGTTTATTATATCATAATGTAAATGCGGTGTCAAGAAAATGCATATCCAGATACATTTTTCGCAAGATTTTGCGCAGTAATGACGACTGCATTTTTTATTTTTAAAAATTCAACATAAAATTTCAAAAACCCCTTGACTTTTCTTTAATCGAATGATATAATATACTAGACTTTTCGGGAAGCGCCTTTGCGTTTTCACCGCAAATCTCAAAAAATATCTGGGTGTGGCGCAGTTGGTAGCGCGCTACCTTGGGGTGGTAGAGGCCGCAAGTTCAAGTCTTGTCACTCAGACCAAAATAGTGTAGAAATCGTAAGGTTTTTACACTATTTTTTCTTTTTTATGACGGTTTTGTGTAATTTTGGAGTGTTTCAAAAGCACTCCATTTTTACTCTTCTACTAATTTTCTACTAATTTTCGACTATTTTAGGACTACTTTGGCACTTCTTTTTACATCTTTTGGACTGCTTTGGTATCACTTTTTACAAAGAATCAAATGTTCCGGCAAGCTTCTTTGAGAGGCTTGCTTTTCTATTTTGTGATATATGAGTGTAAATATCTGCCGTTACATCAATGCTTGAATGGCGTAACCAATGCTTGATGTCCATAATATCCCATCCCATATCGTAAAGGATGCTTGCCGTACTATGCCGTAATGAATGATACGTTATCTGCGGCAATCCCTTTGCGCGAAGTTGGCGTTCTATCGTGCGCGTTACGGTGTCCGGTCTGAACGGCTTGCCGTTCTCCCACTTGAAGATATAATCGTTATCTTCATACTCACTACAAAACAAACGCTTATTCTCTGCTTGGCGCGCTCTCAATTCAAGTAACACGCCGCGTACATCCTCAATCAGTTCATACTCGCGATAACTGCTTGATGTTTTCATTGTGTCCTTTGCGAACGTTCCATTCTTCGTTGTTACAACCGTATGATTCAGAGTAAGAGTGTTACGGTCAAAGTCAACCGCGCTCCACCGCAAGCCAAGAACCTCACTACGCCGCAAACCGTAATAGAGTGTAACGTAAACCATCGCTTGCATAGGATGCCCTTCAAACGCCTTTATAACCGCGTTTGCCTCGGTCAGAGTTAAGAACTTCTTTTCTCTTGTTGGAACTTCCTTTGCCGGCATTTTTACAACCGCCGTTGGATTTGATGGAATGAAATCTTCAAGAACCGCCATATCAAGTGTTTGCTTCAAGATGTTTGCGTGCTTCTTGATTGCGGTAATAGATAAACCGCCCTCTTTTCCATCAAGTCTGCCGCACGTGTACTTGTAATCATAATACTGCTTGATATGAACCGGCTTTACCTCTGTAAGCAAAAGCTTCAACGGCGCAAAGTACGGAATGATATGCCGGTAAACGTATGTTTCCAAACCATCCCACGTTGTTTGTTCCACGATGCCGCGCCGCCCTTCAAGCCACTTTTCAATATAATCTACAAAAAGTGTTGTATCACCGGAACGGCAAAGCTTGCTTTCAAACTCCGCGCGCTTCTCTTCCATAAGCTTTAACGCCTTTGTCTTACTCTCTTTTGTTGAAATGCCGAGAGAAATCCACTTTTGCTTTCGGCTCTCTCCGTCCTTATAATTGATTACGCAGTAATAATTACCGCCCTTGTCTTGTAAGCGCGCCGTCAACATTCTGTGTTCTCCTTCGCGTCGTATTCCTTCAAGTAATCAATTAAACATTGTTTCGGTATGCGGATGATTGTTCCTATTCTAAAGTGTCGAATTTTGTTTTCCTCAATCAATCTATACGCCGACTTTCTGCCGATATTAAGAATCTCCTTTACATTCTCAACGGTTAGTACATCGGGGTATTCACTAATCCATTTCATTTATTATTCCTTTCCTTTGGAACGAAAAAGAAGTTGGATTAGAAAGAAAGTTAATATATTATAGATCGATTTTTCGCGTTTGTCAATGGAAAAGCGGCAACTACCGGGGAGCAGTTGCCGCCATATTTTTATTCAGTTTCTTCGTGTGCATACATACCCGAAAGCGTATCAATCGTTTTAGTCATTTCATCAACCGCTTTTTGCGGACTGATGATTTTTGCTTTCTTGCCGAAACCGAATACCCATCCATAAAATGGATTGCTTAAATTTATTCTTGTTGTAACCGTGAAATGCTTTTTATCATACGCGAGATAACGCGCGTGCTTGCTTCCAAAACGGTCAATAATAGAGTCAAGCAAATCATTTGTAAAACGAATTGTTACAAGTTCAGAATCACCGGTAAACATATTGAAATGCGTCTGTGTGTACGTTTCAAGGTCAATCTGCTTAACCTCTTCCCATCCTTCGCGCTCTGAACCTTTTATACGCTTTACGTTGCGCATACGGTCAACGCGATAAGTGCGAACTTTATGGCGTTTTTCTTTTGCATTGTACGCCAAAAGATAGAAATTGCCATCGCAAGCCATCAATCTATAAGGACTAACTACGTACTCCGCGCCCTTGCCTCGTTCTATCTCGTTTTCAACGTTACCAAGAGTGTGCGTTAAATACTGAAAGCTTATTTGCTCCGGACGATGCTTGTACTTTTTCTTGTCATCCTCATCATCCTCGGTACGATGCTTCATCGCTTCTCTGATTATTTCTATTGCCTTCCAAAGATGTTTGTTAGTGGTTCGCGCTCGGTCTGATACGAAAATATCACCAACGATTTCATCCCTCTGATACTTACTTATATCCTTACAGATAATCTCGTCAATTATTTTGTCGGCGCGTGCTTTGTCAATAAACTTTGCAGAATATATGCACTCCGCCGCAAGTCTAATGTCCTCAAAATCACAAAAAAGGTTATCAAAGTAATATCCTTTTTTCTCCTTGGCATAATTACTCGCACTATAAGGAATGGTAATCATTCCACCTTCTACAAGTTCTTTCGCTTCTTTAATGTTTCTTGCTTCTCCGTGAGCAATCAGAACCGCCTCGTTAATTGCATCAATATCGCGGTAAACAGAACGGCGTTCCGCAGATATTCCGTAATCCTCGGAAATTGCATCGGCTATCGCATCCGCGCTCATCGGATGAAATCTATCCGTTTTCTTCTGTAACATATCCAAGATAAGATATGATTTCAACTTTTGTTCCGGCTTCAAACCGCGCTTCTCTTTTTCGTCCGCCATAATGTCACCTCAACAAAGATTTACAGATATATAATACCATTTTTCGAGCGGAATGGCAATAAAAACTTTAAAATATATTTACAAAACGAGAAAAACGTGATATAATATTTATGCTACACAATTCAATATACATTATTTAGGGGAGTTTTATCTTTATAGGGGATATTATACCCTTTTTCGTGTTTTCCTTTTGAATTTGGTAAAAACGCCAACTTCTCTCGGAAAATACGGAATTACTTCCCTATTGTTGAGAATTGTGTAGCGACAATTGGAGTTGGCGTTTTTCGGTGCGGTGACTTCGGTTGCCGCACTTTTTATTTTTTCGGGGGTATTTGCCTATGGAGATTTGAACTTTTAGCACATATCTTTTATCAAACAAAAAAACAAATTAAGGAGAAATTATAATGAATTTCTTAAAAACTACTTTAACATCATCTAAACTTGAAGCAAAAGGACAAGCATTTTATCTTGTTGGCAAACTTGGAATGTTAATCGGTGCAATTGGTATCGCTTTGACCGTTTTAATCGGTATTATCAGTTTGGCGACCGGAGCAAAGTTTTTCAGTCCAATGATTTTTGATATTGATTCTTCTTATGCTTTTGCGTACCCATTTGTTATAATCGCATATTTAGCGATTGCTTTCGGCATAATTGGTGTTCCCTTTTATTTCTATGGCTTGCAATTATTTGGACTTGGAAGAATTGCTGTTAATACAGAAAAAGAGGCTACATCTATTTCCGTTGATGAAATTCCCGAACTTTAAGAGGAACAAAAAATGAGTGAACGATATTCAAGATTATTTACTCTCCCTCAAAACCTGTATACAGACGGCTCTCCCGTAATTATTAGTGCGGGTGCGTTACTCAAGGATAATCAAAACGGTGGAGTACTTGCACAGATAAAATTTAAAAGTATTTCTTGCAAGACGATTAAAGCTTTGAAAGTAAGCATAACTGCATACGACTCCTTAAACAGACCTTTGGGAGAAACCATTACATATCAGTACGTTGATCTATCCATTGGTCGCGATGCCGAGTTCGGACAAAAGATACTCATTCCGATGCACAATAGCCTTACTCGCTCATACAGTGTAACCGTTGACGAGGTTGGCTTTTTGGATAACAGCGTATGGAACGTCGCAGGCAGCGTATGGGAATCGATATCCAAGCAAGAGCATATAGACTCCTTGATTTCTGACAAAGATGCCCTTTGCGTCTATAAAACCACTTTTGGCGTTAATGCGAATTACGTAGCAAAAAGGCACGGGGATTTATGGCTTTGCACCTGCGGTGAGATAAATCACAATGACGAAAAATGCTGTCACAAATGTAATTCTTCTGTTTCGGAATTGGAAACGCTTGATTTCAAAGCTTTAAAGTATGAGGGAATTTATTCCGCCGCAAATTCTTTGTATCGCAAGAATACTGTTAAAAGTGCTGAAAAGGCTAAAGCTATGTTCGAGGAAATCAGTTCATATAAGGATTCTTCCGACTTGGCATTAAAATGCGATGAAAGAATTAAATCCTTTAAAGCAAAAAAAAGAAAAATCATAAAGCTTGCTTCTGTAATATCCTGTGTGTCAGTAGTATTAGGACTTCTTGGTTATTTCGTTGCTTATCCCTTGATTGCTAAAGCATTTGGTCAATATAACGTAATCATAAATATATATGATTTAGAAAAATTTGAAATACCGGAAGGAACGACCGAAATAAAGGATGATGCATTCTTTAATTGCACAAGCCTTGAGAACGTGACTATTCCTGATGGCGTCACAAGCATTGGCGATTTTGCGTTCTATCGATGCCACAGTCTTACGAGCATAACAATTCCCGATAGCGTGACGAGTATTGGTGATTATGCGTTTGGTTGGTGCTCAAGCCTTACGAGCATAACTATTCCTGATAGCGTCGCAAGCATTGGCGAGGATGCGTTCTATGGTT
>CAZUJY010000016.1:12176-23115 GCA_964620565.1 uncultured Ruminococcus sp.
TGCTCAAGCCTTACAAGCATAACTATTCCTGATAGCGTCACAAGCATCGGCAATTATGCGTTCTATGGTTGCTCAAGCCTTACTGATGTTTACTTTGCCGGAAGTGAAGAGGAATGGAATGCGATTAGTAAAAGCTCTTCTCTCGCATATGGCAAAATCCACTTTAACTACGTTCTAGAAGAATAATACTCAAAAGTTTAGCGAGCCGTTTTTGCGGCTCGCTTTCGTTATTTCTAAGTCTTTTTATTGTAAACTGTTGTTTGTTCATACCACGCTTTTTTTGCAAACTCTGACAATTTTGCGCTCGACAACTCTCTATCATTTAATCCTCTGTTTCGATTTCTTCATACATATTTCCTTGGCGTGCCTTGGATAATAACTGACGGAACTGTATTTCTTCTTCCGGTGTAAAGTTTCCAAAATTAATCAATTCGTCCAAACGTACAACTTTATACTTCAATACACCATAATACCAACCTTTTTTAATTGCCTCGGATTTAGCAATAGTTTTCGCTTCATCTACATCAAATGCAGATACTTCTATCGTGCCACGCGCGAAACGGAATGTAAATTTTCTCTTCTTTGCTCCACTCTCTTCTTCGGGTGTTGCAACAGATATTACTGCATCACAATCTTTCAAATTGAGTCCCATTGCCTGCAATGTCTGAACAATTTCGTACGCCGGCTTGTTTCCCATATTACGAATTGTTTTTAGTTCGTCAATAGTCATATTACATAATTGTTCAACAGTATCATACCCTGCTCGTTTCAAACAAGTGTATGCTCGCGGCGATAAGTCCAATTCTTCTATTGTCATTTCTAATGCATTCTCACTCATAAGCGTTTCTCCTATAAATTGATGGTGGATTGTTATATTTATTATAACGATAAAGGCTCTTATTGTCAACAATTATGTAGTTTTATCTACGAAGAATAAAAGAGGGTTTTATCCCTCTTTCATCCATTTATAACCTTTATGTATCGGTAAACTCGAGTTCTGCTCATATCACAAACGCGTGCAAGCTCTGATATATTAAGCTCTCCTTTTACATAAGAAGGATAATGACGGTAGAATATCGGCGGTATTTTATCCTTTGTCAGTTGTGGTCTGCCGAGCCTAACGCCTTTAGCTTTCGCATTTGCCATTCCCGATTTTACACGGTCACGTATCATTCCAAGTTCAAGCTCGGCAAATACGCCCGACATCTGAATAAATGCGTTTGACATCGGGTCAAGTCTACCTTGCGTACAGTCAACCGTAATACTGCCTACGATAACAAGCTTGATTTTCTTTTCCTTGACAATCTCGATAATCTCGCATAATTGCTTTGTGCTTCGCGCCAAACGTGGCACTTCAAGCACGATAATGGTGTCACCCTCTTTTACAATATCAAAAAGTGCTAACTGTTTTTGCTTCACGGCAGAATCACCGTGTTCGTATTCAAAGTAAACCTCATCCGCGCCCTCCGCTTTAAGCTCGCGGATTTGGCGGTTTATATCTTGCTTTGTTTCGTTGGTGGAACATCTTGCATATCCGTATTTCATTTTTAACTCCTTTTCTATGAGGGGCAGAAACTCACGCCCCTGCCCTTTTTGAAAACTACACTTCAACCATCTTCTCGTCACAGTCAATGCAAGCAATTCTGACTGTACGCGTTGCTCTGACTGACATTCTGCAACAAGGACATATGTATTTTCGGGTGCTCGATGTTCTCGGTGGTGTTATTCCGCCTACGCCGCTATGCGCACCGCTACTGCCGCCGACTCTGAAATAGGTTTGCTCGTTTCGGTTTATCAGAATTTCGGTAAGTCCGTATCTCAAGCAGAACTCAAAAATTGCATCACTTGGCGCGGTGTGCGCATATCCGTATTTTTCGCTATGGGTGATTATCAGTCCGCGCGCTTCGGCGGCTTCTTTGAATCGTCTGTTATGATATGTATTGCCGCGACTGCAATCTTGTATTCCCATAATAAAATTGAAGTAATGAACCATTTCGTGAAGAAGTGTTGCAACGACCTCTTCGATAGGTCTTGCAAGCGTTCCGGCTCCGATGTTTATTTCGTGCGTTCCGCCAAGTTTTGAAATCCAAGTGTCACTATTCAAGGAGAAGTGTCCGTATGCTTTCGGTGTGCTTTGGATGGTTATTGTCGGTCTTGAAAGTGTACCTTCAAAATATTCTTGGTTCAGTAAATCAAAAATCTTGTTCAGATACCCTGCTACTCTGTTATAACTCGTCAACTCTTTCATATCAAATCTTCCTTTTCTATTGATTTTTTTGAGTGGGCGTGTTATAATATTCACGCCCACATTTGACTTTGGGGGTAGGCTCTTTTCCGCTTTGCTTGCCGGCTACGGAGAAGGGCTTTTCTTATGCGATACTGAAACGCTTGCTTGCGACTTGCTTTGTGAACTCTTTATAGAGGTCTGCGTGTTCCTTCTTGAACGCAGTGCTATCGAAGCGGTTAGAAAGTACGGAAGTCCATCTGATGATGTACGCGCCTGCTTGAAGTTCCTCTGTTCCTCTTTCAAGCATCTGTGCCTTAATGCAGTCGCGGAGTGCTTCAACCTCGGTCTGCGCTTCTTCGAGAATTGCTTCCCATTCCTTCAACTGTTCGATTTTGCTTACGATTTCGTTCTGTGACATTTTGTTTTCTCCTTTTTTAGTTTAGTTTGTAGAGTCTGTCAACCTCTTACTGTATATATTATATCACGAAATTCGTAATTTGTCAATACGTTTCTCGTAATTTCTTTATAAAAAACGTAATTATTTTTCGTTTTTCGTATTGACAAACTACGCAAAACGTGATAGAATGGTATAACAAGAAAGGCGGTGTTTATATGATAAAATTCAAAGTTAAAGTAATGCTTGCTATGCGCGAAATGACACAGAAGGAACTCGCGGAGAGAACCGGCATCCGTCCGCCGACAATTTCCGCAATCTGCACCGGCACAGTCAAGCATCTGCCGGTTGATGCGCTTGATAAAATTTGCCAAGTTCTCGACTGTCAACCTTCTGATTTGATGGAGTACGTAGAAGGATAACACGCTATGGAACATTTTGAAGACACTATTAACTATGGTCTCCTTGACTACAACAACATCATTTGCAAGCTTGAAAATCTGCTAAACAAGCAAGGTTTTATGTCCTCTCCCTATAAAGTTATTAAAGACAACTTCGGTGATTGGAAGGATGGATATAATTACTCTGATTTGTCAGATTTGCAACGCAAAACCGGAATTACCTCTATTATTGAAAACGCACGGCTTAACAGAAAACAAATCACGCAACAAAAATTTGTTTTTTATTTGGAATATGTATTATTTATATTAAAAATTCCACCTTCCGATTATTTGGATTTGTTTGCAAATTTCAAGTTTGAATCATCAACAATATATCATATTATCCGCAACTGCTTAAACAGTATGGGATGCAAGTTGATCGAAAACAAAGACGGATGTTTTATCGTGCCAGAAGATGGCAAAACCGAACTCGCGGCACGGATTACAAAAAGCTCATACAACCTAAACGAAGATATGTGGCTCTTCCATCACGCATCCAACAAAAATAATCTTATCAAAAAATCCGATATTCTGTGTAGATTATTTAAATACATCGAACCCAAAAAGAGCTCTGCGAAACAGTATGGCTACGAAACACTTTACGATGATATATCAAAACTTATGGATGGTCTTGATATTAGACACGCTCCAAACAAAAAAGAGAAAGAAATACTTAACGGTATGACAAAAAAAGAATTGTTAGAGTGGTATAACCAAATATTTGAAATGTGTGTATCTTTGATTATTCTGCTTGATTACACTTCTAAAAGGAAAGATATAAAGGCATTAAAATCAAAACTCTAAATTATTGCGCAAAAACACGGCAATTGTTTCGAAAAGGGGTTTCTGATTTTTCGCTACAAAAAAGGCGTGTTTTCGCGCGCTTTTTGCCACTTTTCCGGCATCTGCAAACTGTTGCGAAAAGCAGATGTTTTTCACACACGCGTTTTTACGTACCAAGCGCGGAAAAATTCTACATAGTATAAAAAGAAGTACGTATATAATCTACATAATAGTACGGCGCAAACTATTCCCTCGTTCAGTCTTGGGAACGGTCTGCGCCGTTTCTTTATTCGTTTGTCTGTGGTTATTTCTTGAAGTGCTTTCCTTTTAGTTCTTTTGTGATGCGCTTCATTATTTGGTCGCTTATGAACCTTTGCGCCTTTTCATCCTCAAAGATTTCGCGGCATCCGTCAAAACCGATGCGCGTTACGCTATGAATATCGTATTCAAGCACGCGCAAAACATCGTTTAGTGCTTGCTCATACGCTTGATACTGCGCCCCTAAAATCATATCCTTGATTTCTTCCATCATCCGCGCGCGTTCTTCCTTGAATATCTCTTTTGCGATTTCTTTCATCTCCGCGCGGTGTTCTGCGCCTCTGCCGCCGTGTCCGTCCTACGTACCGACAGACCTTGCAATTAAATTCTCCATCTTGTTCTCCTTATGTGGTGGGGGTAGGTTTAGAAATTCTGCAAAATTGACCCTTCACGCGAGGGTATTACCTGCTTCTTTTTCCTCACGAAGTTCTTTTTCCACTTCGTGCAATCCACTCATTATTACTGCGTAAATATACTCATCGGGAAAGTGCCGTTCTACTTGCTTCATAAGATACGCCGCTTTCTTATCGCTGATATTGCCCTTCTAAATCCACGTGTATAACGTATTTACCTTTATATTCAACTTCTCCGCAATCTGTTTATATGTTACGTTTGTGTTTTTCATCTCTTTAAGCATTCCAATAAAATCTTCTTTCGTCTTAACAATGTTCATAGTCCTCTGACTCTCCTTAATAAATTTTCCTTTGAATCTGTTTTTTCAATAAAGCAGATCTAATTTTTTCGGCATCGCGCCGGCAACATCATCTTCCATATCTGCAATCGCGGCAAGGTTTACCGGCGGCTCTTTCTTTTGCTTCGGCGGTTGGCGTATCACCTTTACCGGCTTTGATTGCATCAACAATATTTGCGCTTCTATCTTCGCGCATATCTCGGCATCGCGCGCTTTCTTCTTGCGCGCTTCCTCACGCGCCGCTTCCAACATCGCGTTTACCTCTTCCTAAAACGGCTTGTAGAACATAAGCTTCGGGCACTCTAAAAGACTTCTCCCATTCAAACGCTGAACCGCATAATATAACCAATCAAAATCATATCCTTGCGTCAACAACTCATTGAACACGGCGCGCGCTTTCTCTTTTTCTTGCGGCGAGAGGGATGAACCATATCGCGCTATCTCTTTTTCGTAATCTATCATTTTTTATACCTCACTCAAAAGCTCACGCGCGGTACGCTCACGTTTGCCTTGCCATTTTCTTCTTCATTTTCATTATCATTTACATTAAACTGCTTGCGGTCTTTTTGCGGTAAGTCTGCGGTGCGGTGCATATCTTGCGGTTTTGCGGTTTTTTCTGCGGTTTTGCGGCGCGCAATTCCGTATTGCTTCATCCGGCGTTGAATAGTATCGACTGAACAATTATAATAGTTCGCAATCTCTTGTTGCGTGCGCCCTTCATCAACAAGCATCTGCAACTCATCTTGCGGCACATCAATCTACTTTGTGTAACGGCTTTTGGCGGCACTCACGGTTGCTACAACTCCGTCAAATCCGTAATCCCATATCTCACTTTCATCGTCCGGCACTTCACCATATAAACCGTAACGCATAACGGCATTGATGAAAGCTTGCGCCGCTTCAATCTTGCCGCGCCTCATCAATCTGTCATACTGAACGTAAACGCTTTCGTACAGTATAAAACTGTTTTTGTATTCCATTTTTATCTCCATTCTCCGATTTCATTTTATTTTTTCAAAGCGGCGGCGCGGCGGAGAAACCGCATTTGTGAAGTTTATAACTCTTCACTATCGCCGCCTTGTTTTTCCTTCTATCTATAAGTGAAATTTATTATCAGTCAGTATAAAAATTTGAGAAAAAATCAGATTTTTATTGAATAATGCAATGCACTTCAATAAAATCTCGCAGTCCGCGCCGTATACGTAAAAACGATGTCCTCTTTCTTTCAGAGAACATCGTTTTCGTTTGTGTTTTCGTTTTTCTTTTTTCATTTTAGTTTGCGAGAGGGATGCGTTACGCCGCTTTCGCTTCCTCGATTACTTCAAAATTTTCAATAACCGGATTTACCAACTCTTGTTCTTTCTTGAACTGCGCCGGCGTAAAATCGCTTATGTCGGGGTATGCCGCCAAGAACCACTTTTTAACGTTGCCATACTTTTCAAGGTGGCATCTTGCGCGGAGAATCATTTCGTCAAGTTCCTTTTTGCGCGCTTCTGCGTTTGGATGCTTGCTTATGTATTCATACATATAAGCGTAAGTCATATTCTTGTAAACTTGCTTTTCGGGATTTTTCTTGATGTGCTTCAAAACCACATCGTAATCGGGATGGTCTTGTTTCGCCATTTGAAGAAGGTAGTATTCTTTTGACCCTACTATCTTGCGTGCATCATCAAATTTCTTTTCCATTATCAATCTTCTGTTTTTGTCGTCCACTCTTAACTTGCCCCTCATTGTTCTATCTCCTTCCTTTGATTTAGGCGGCAGAAGCGGCGTTCTTTACCGCCTCTGCTCTCTCTACCGCCTTCTTTGCGGCATCCGCGAGTATTGTATCAATACGGTTCTGACGATCTTCGGTCTTTTTTGCAACTTCGGGATACGTGCTGAAGAACCACTTTTTAATCTCTGCGAAGGTTGCTGTTTCTTCTGCTTCAAGAAGGCTTCCTGCTTCCTTAATAGACTTTCCGCGAAGTTCTTTAAGAGTATTCATCTCGGCACTCTCGGCACCATTCTTTGCTTCAACATATTTAACAATATCATCCATAGAGATTCTATCTTCAATCTTTCTCTTGGGAGGATTTTTTACAATTACGCGATAAGTGGGATTGTCCGCCTTTGCGCCCTTTAATGCGTTGTAAGCATCACTACCATAAATAGATGCAAGCTTGCTAAAAGCCTTTGTGATTTCGATTACTCTCTTGGAATCGATGACGCGAATGGTGAAGTTGTTGGGGGTGTTGTTAGTGTTAGTCATTGTTTTGTTCTCCTTAAAATTTAATTATTATTTTTTGAATTTGTTCTTTCAAGTGCTTTGGACTGCCGGCGTTGTCCTCCGCCCTTGTGATTCTATTATACCACTTTCCAAACTACGTGGTGTCACATTATTGGTAAGAAATGAATGTTTTTCAAATCTTTTTTCATTCAATAATTTTTCCGGTTCGCGCCATCTGATTTCTTCTACTAATTTTCTACTAATTTTTCTAAAACGAGAGGGATTTCTACTAATTTCTACTCAAAATCGCGCTTTAATTAAAAAGATGTAAAAAGTGATATTGAAGTGCATTTTTCAATGTAAAAAGTAGTCCAAAAGTAATACAAAAGTGATAGCAAAGAAATAGGGATTTTGCCTTGAAAATACTGACAAAATCCCACTTTTCTATTTCACTTTCTTTCTCTTCTTTTCCGTTGTTGCGCGCCTCTATTTTTTCTCTTGACAAACACCTGTTTTTATGGTAAAATAAGCTCAAAAATAAGGCTTCCTAAAACCTTGGGGTGGTAGAGGCCGCAAGTTCAAGTCTTGTCACTCAGACCAAAAATCGGGAGTCGTAAGATTCCCGATTTTTCTTTATTTATCTCGCAAATTCTCGCGAAATCTCGCGTTTTCGCAATACAAAGAATGGGCTTGTTCTCCCCTGCTTCGAGGGTTGAACAAGCCCATTTTTCGCCTTTGACCACATGTTTGACCACTTGAAAAGAAATTTACAATTAATCTTGCGCCAAAGTGATATCAACCGCAATGTTCTTTCACAATTTATGATTACCCCCCTCGTTTGTTCGTACTCAAGTATATCAATAAAATTATTAGTTTTATTCGCAAACTTTCCCTGGGTTCTAGATATTATTTCACACACAGATTATAACATTTTATTACCATATTTGTTCTACATAAATTGACAAAATTCTCATTATATGATATAATTATTATGATTATATTTATTACAATCGCTTTAATTTAAGAACATATTAGGAGGTCGAAATGCCAAGAGTCTTTTTGTCACATAGCAGTTCAGATAAAAATTTTGTCGAACCAATCGCAGATTTATTAGGTAAAAATAATTGTGTATACGATAAGTACACTTTTGAATTTGGAATGAAAACAATTGAAGAAATTTTTGATTGTATGGATAAAACGGATATATTTGTATACTTTATATCAGAAAATTCTTTGAAATCCAAATGGGTAAAAGATGAATTAAATCGTGCCGAAGAACTACTAACTTCCCCCGAACAAAAAATAAAGCAAATATACCCCTTAATTATTGATTCAACAATTAATCATTCCGATAAGCGGATTGCAAAATTTTTACGCAAGCATTACAACTTACAAAGAGTGGAAAGCCACGTATTAGCGTACAGAAAAATCTTACAGCAAATATCTAAAAACAATTACGAGGCTGATTTTGTAGATCCAAGTTACACAAATCATTTTTACGGTAGAGATAACGAAATATCTTCTTTTAGAAGAAGTATCGACTCAATAAATTCTATCGTTAAATCAGCTGTTATCTCTGGTATTCCCGGAATGGGCAAAAAATCTTTTATAAAGCAAGCTCTAAATCATGCAAAAATTATAAAACCCTATTACAATCCAATTACATTATCTATGCCCAAAAATGGGTGCATCGATGATTTGATAGCTATTATTTGCGAGGCTGGGTTTGGAACTTATACCATCGAATCCCTATCTGTGATAACAAATATCGAAGAAAAAATCACCATCCTAAAAGAGTTAATTAACAAAATACAAAAATACAGAGAAATAATCATTTTGGAGGATGATGAAACTATAGTTTCACTAAATGGTGAAATAAAATATTGGTTTTATAACGCTATTAAAGCTTCCGATAACGGATTGGCCATTCTATTAACAAGTACTGTAAATGTTCAAAGAGCTCATGAGAAAAATTATCCCTATGTTTTCTTTTGTAACTTATCAGAACTTGATATGTCTGATCGTTTAGGATTGCTTAGAAGTACTGCTGAAAGCCTAGGTCTCGACTTGTCTGATAATGATAGACATTATTTCAAAGATTGTCTAACTGGTTATCCGCCACAAATTATTTTTTGTGCTGAGTTGATAAAAAATGAGGGATTGGACTACGCAAAAGACCATACAGTCGAAATAGCTTCGATGCCAGAACGCATATCATCTATGATATTGGAAAAATGTCAAGAAAAATGTGATGCGATATACTTAGATGGCATTCTGTCTGTGATTGCTCGAATGGAAATTGCACCAGTTAGATTAATAAATAAAATTTGCAAAATACATCCCGAATATCAAAAAGCATTACTTACTCTAAAACAATTTTCTGTATGTTACATCATTGGAGCAAATAACGAATACATAAAAATGAATTCGTTTATAGAAAATTTCGTCACAAGAAACAAAATATTAATTCCATCCGATATTCAAAAAATACTCGATGACGAATTAGATGTTTTTAATAAAAGCATAGATTCCAACGAAGAATTAAATAACTGGGAAACATCAGAACTCAAGTTCTATCTAAAAAGCAATTTGAAAAAGACCGGTTATATTCAAAGTTCATTTTTGTATTCAACAGTTGTGCTTCAAACCATCATAGAGCTATATAACGACCAAAAATATACCCAGGTAATCAATTTGGTTAATTTAGCAAAAGAAAATGAACGATATCAATACTTTGATGATTCTATAATCGTTACAATACAAAGATATTATTGTCAGTCTTTAGTAAAAACCCGAAACAAAGAATTCGAGGCAGAAGTAGAGTTTTTTGCAGAAGAAAAAAGATGGGTTGAGTACTATTTTTTAAAGGGATTTTGGTTCAGATACACAGGCAAATATCTGGATGCCGAAAAATACCTTAACAACGCTCTTGACCATAATTCGCACCATTTAGCATCCAAGCGAGAATTAGTAATAGTATATTTGTCCACGCAAGACTATGAGGCTGCGTTGGAATTAGCGAAAAGCAACTATAAAAGAAGTCGTGACAATTTGTTTCATATCCAAGCATATATGGAATGTCTGCTAGAACAAAAACAACTCGATCAATCGCAAGAAAAAGATATTGATGAGATGCTTTCAACCCTAAAAATACTTCATAAAACACGTCCCAATCCAATTTATTATCAATTAATGGGAAAATATGAAGCATACAAAAACAAAGACATGAAACTTGCAATTGAGTACATTGAAACCGGCTTGCAGAAACATTCAAATCATTTCTATCTCATTAGAGATATGTTTGATATATACCGCAGGTTCAATAATATCAAAGGAATGGAAGAGACATTAGAACAACTTACCCAATCCATGGATGACTTTGAATACAAGGGTGTTATTTTTACAAGAACCGCAATTTTGAGACTTCACAAAGGCGATTCAGCAAATGCGGTTAAAATTTATCTACAGGAAAATGGTTTTTCCAAAAAAGTAATTGATAACATTATCAATAGATATTCTCGTCCTCCTAAAGATCACTCCAAGAGAACAAAATATAATTCTCGCTTCATCAAGAAAAAAACGAAATAGATATTTTACGAGGGACGAAATTTCGCCCCTCGTTTTCTTTGCTTACTGCATATCATTTTTTTGATTATCTACGCTATCCCATATTCCTCTTTCATCTCCGCTATCATCTGTGCGAGCTTTTCCTCGCATTCTTCGATGCTGCCGGCGTAGATGTTTCGAGTGATCCGTTTGCCGTTTACGATCGGCGAGTAGCGTCCTTCCCATACGTTCTTGCTCACCTGATGGATCGAGCCCGTTCCCTGCCGTCTGTACTTGCCTTTATAAGGCTCAAATTTCGTTCTTGGCGTGG
>CAZUJY010000017.1:0-10324 GCA_964620565.1 uncultured Ruminococcus sp.
TCTTCGCCGAGCAGGCATCGAACGCCTTGATAAACTCCTCTATGGAGGGGTTGGCGGTCTGACCGCCGTTTATTATGTAATCTGCGCCCATATCGGTAAAGAGGGCGGAGAGTCCGTCGCCTGTGGAAACGGTCACGGTGGCAAGATCTTTACCCGCTTTCGGCTTTTTCTTAATACTCTCGGAGTGGCCGACAGACATATTCTCTATCTTTAAGGTAAGGAACTCGCCGTAGCGCTGCATTCTGTCAAGCACAAGGCCGGGGGTGAAGGTGTGAACGTGTACCTTGATTATATCATCCTGCTTGTACGCCACCACGCTCTCGCCCGAGAGCGAGGACAAGTCGGAGAGGATGGTATCAAGCTCAAAGCTGTCGGGATCCACCTTTGCCGTGGTGAGCCTTAACAGGAACTCGGTGCAATAGCCGAATTCAAGAACACTGTCACGGGTGAAGCTGTCGATATTGACAGAGGCGGGCTTTGCGGCATTGCCAATCGAGGCTGCAGGCTGAAGCTGACCCGTCAGAGCGCCGTACATTCCCTCGGCAATAAAGAGATAGCCTGCTCCGCCCGAGTCGACCACCTCTGCCTCCGCAAGCGCGGGAAGCAGCTCGGGTGTTCTGGCAAGCGAGCGGCGCGCCTCCTCTACGTGAAGCCTGAAGAAGTCCTCTACGGTGGAGCTCTCGGTCATATTTGCGATAGCGTACTCGGTGCTCTCTCTGAAAACGGTGAGGATCGTGCCCTCGGTGGGGTTCTGTACCGAGGCGTAGGAGCTTTTGATACCGTTCTTATAAGCCTCGGAAAGCTCGCCTGCGCCAACGCTGTCGCAGTCCTTAAGATACTCGTTTATTCCTGCGAAGATCTGGGAGAGAATAACTCCCGAATTGCCCCTTGCGGACAAAAGGACCGCGCGCGCGAACTCTCGGGATACCTGACCGATGCTTGAGGGGTCACCGTTTAAAGCGGCAAGACCGCCCTCGACGGTGCTGAACATATTTGTACCCGTGTCGCCGTCTGCTACGGGAAAAACGTTAAGCGAATTAAGCTCGCCAATGTGTTGAGATAATACTGCGGCTCCGCCCGAGAGCATATCACGGTAGCAAATGCCGTCAATAGTCTGATTGCTCATTGCTTCCTCCAAAATGCGTATAATTTTTCTAGTCTAGCATAAATTATACATTTTAAAATACAACTGAAGTTCAATTCAATATCAATTTTTGTTGAAAAAAGGCTGTGACCCTCCCTCCCCGGAAGAGCCACAGCCTAAAATATTGAGTTTTTTGTTATTATCTCTGCTTTTTGCGAGAAATCTCTTATTCCTTTAAGGTGACGACGAATTTTGCGCCGCCGCCCTCTCGGTCAAGCACCTCTATCCTGCCGCCGCAGAGCGAGAGTATCCTCTTGGCAAGAGGAAGGCCAAGGCCGTGTCCCTGCTGCTCACGGGAGTTGTCGTGCTGATAAAATTTGTCGAAAATACGCTTTTTCGCCTCGTCGGGTATGCCCGGACCCTGATCCTCTACGGTGAAGATGACCTCCTCGCCCTCCTTTATGAGCGTCAGCCTTATCTCGCCACCCTTGGGACTGAACTTTATGGCGTTGCTGATAAGGTTATCCCACACGTGACGCATAAAGCTCTCGTTACCTACGTAGGTAACACTGTCAAGCTCTACGTCAAAGTCGATATTCTTGTCAAGCCACATAGACTCAAGGCCGAGAAGCGATTCTCTTATCTGCTCGTCAAGAAGGTAGGATTGCTGATTGGTTTCGATAGTCTGATTTTCCAGCTTTGAAAGGAGCAGAATGTTGCCCACCAGGTCGGAAAGACGGCCTGTGTTATAGAGTATCTTCTCCACGTACCTCTGCTGATCCTCAGTGAGATTATCGCCGCCCGAGAGGAGAGTGGAATAGCCTTCGATAGCCGCAATAGGCGTCTTGAACTCGTGGGAAACGTTGGAGGTAAAGTCCCTCTGAAGCATCTCGGTAGTGCCAAGCTCGTGTACCATAAGGTTAAAGCCCGAGTAGACCTCCTGTATCTCCCGGGAGTTGGTATACTCCACCACCCTTACGTCGAAATCACCGTCGGCAACCTTCTCCATAGCGGCGCTGAGGTTTTTTATGGGGCGGAAGATCCACTTTGACGTGACGAAGGAGAATGCGCCGCCCATAAGCAGCGCAACGCCTGTGATCAGAAGCGAAAGCTCGGTGTTGTCAAGCTCGATGCCCCAGACCCTCAGCAGCTGGGCAACGCCGAAGCCCAGCCAGATACTAATAAAGAGCGAAACGGCAACCATAATAAAAAGTCGCCACTGGAGCTTAAAGCCCTGCCTTTTATGCCTTATACTGTCAAAGGCCTCTCTTACAGAGGTGAAATAGCCTGTTTTTTCCTCGCCCGAATGCCCATCTCTCATAGCTTTATCACCTTATAGCCCACGCCACGCATAGTGACGATCTTAAAGTCACGGCTGTCACGGAAGCGCTCACGAAGTCTGCCGATATGTACGTCGACGGTGTGAGTGTCGCTCTCGTTATCGTAGCCCCAGATGTCGTCCATAAGCTGATGGCGGGTGAATATCTTGCCGGGAGACGCCGCCATTTTATAGAGCAGCATAAACTCCTTCTGCGGCAGGACAAGACTCTCGCCGTCGGTGGTGACGGTAAGCGAGTCGATCTCCATTACAGTTCCCCCGATGACCTGACGCCTCTCGCTTATCATCTGGGCGCGGCGAAGGAGAGCCTGCACACGAAGGACCATCTCGTTTACGTTAACAGGCTTTACCATATAATCATCGGTGCCCGCAAGGAAGCCACGGCGCATATCGTCAAAGGTATCCTTGGCGGTTATCATCAGCACGGGAGTCGTGTTCCCTGCCTCACGGAGCGAGCGAACAAGCTCGTAGCCGTCCACCTTCGGCATCATAATATCCGAAATTATTATATCAAAATAGTCGCCGTCTATGGCGTCAAGAGCCTCACGGCCGTTGGCTACGCCCTTTACCGAGTAGCCGTTTTTCGTAAGAACGTGGGAAAAGAGCTGTCTTAACTCCCTGTCGTCCTCGGCAATAAGTATTTTAAGCATTGTCACGCCTCTCAAATAAATATTTTACTATCTATATTTTAAACCTAAAGTGTTAAATTGTCAATAAAGGATTTGTCAACTTTTGTTTAAGAAATTAATAATGGCAAATAAAAGTAAAAAACGAGCCTGATTTTAGCAAGCAAATTCATACGCCTACTCCTCCACCGTCTTACGCCGGAGCTTCTCGCTGCGGCTCGGTCACAGAACGGCTCTGGTGTTATCAACACCATTCACTACCGTTCTGCCGCTTCGCTACCTCTCGGAGGGAGCCTGTGAAAAGCCCCTCGGAACGAGTCCGAGGGGCTGTGCTTATGCTTTAAAAACTATTCTGTTTTCGGATAATCAGTAAGCTATTGCGATTGCCTTAAGGTAATCATTGCTAACGCAGGTGATGGTGCAAATACCGTCTGCAATAGCGATGGTGAAGTTATCTGCGCTGGAGTAAGCGGTAACCGAAACGGTTGCGCCATCAGCTACGCTGAGAGTGATAACCGTACCTGCTTTTACCTGTACCCAACCGGAGCCGTTGTCAGCGAACTTGCCGTTTGTAGCGTCAACGGTAAGACCCTCGTATACGCCAACAGAGCCCTCAATATGAGCGCCGTTTGTAGCGGAGAGATCAATGGTGGCAGCCTTGTCGTAAACTATGGGATAATTTACGGAGATGGACTTAAGGTAGTCGTTGCCAACACAAGTGATGGTGCAAACGCCGCTGTCGATCTCAATAGTAAAGTTAGCCGCGCTGGAGTAAGCGGCAACCGAAACCTCTGCGCCGTCAAGCACGTTAAGCTTGATGATAGTGCCTGCTTTTACCTGTACCCAGCCGGAGCCGTTGTCAGCGAACTTACCGTTTGTCGCGTCGATCTCAAGACCCTCGTAATTGCCTGTTCCACCCTGGATGGAAACACCGTTTGTAGCAGAGAGATCAATAGTGGTGTTCTCCTCGAATACTACGGGATATACAACAGATACCGAGTAGAAGTAGTTGTTGCCTGTTGTGTGAGAGATAGTGATCACACAGTCATTCAAAGCCTCGTAGATATAGTATTCATCGGTGATATTCTCGTAAACGAGCTCGCCGTCGCCAAGGTTGTAGGAGGTGTATCCGTTATAGCCGTGAACGGTAACTATCGCACCCTCTCTTACTGCGAAGGAGAAGGAGCCATTCTTGATCTGGGAGTTGTTGCCGCCGTTGTCAGCGATGGTGATGCCGGAGAAGTCAACTGCGGAATCCTTGTAGTTACCCTCGGAGCCGAAGGTGATCTCGGTGCTTTCCTCGATAATCTCGGGAACCTCAATCTGGATATAGGTGATGTAGGACTTGTTCCAAGCGGGAGCTTCCTCTGTGCCAACGTTAACCGCCTTAACGGTAACCTTCACGGGAGAGGTAACGGAGACGATGTACTGCGCGTTACCGTCCATAGCAACCGCCTCGCCGCCTACGAGAACCTCAAGCTGACCGTAGTTGGTATCGAAGCCCTGGATAGTAAGGGTTGCGAATGCGGGGAGAGTGAAGGAGATCACGGAATCGGAGGAAAGCTGCGCGCCGCCGGAGTGAGTCTTGCAGGTACCCTCGATCTTAAGACCGGAAACAGACTCAAGAATACCGGTAACGTCGCCCTCTGCGGAGGAACCGCCGAATACGTACTTCCCTTCCTCAAGGGGACACTCAACGGAGATGCTCACGAGGTAGTTGTTCTCAAGACCCTCGTAAACAACTGTGCAATCCTCGAAGAACATTACAGAGTGAATTGCGTTGTAAACGAGATCAGAGGTCTCGCCCTCTGCATAAAGCTTATAGGAAGCGTACTGAGTGTTTGCGTAAGGAATAACAGATACAACGGTACCTGCCTTAACCTGGAAGGAGATAGTACCTGTAATCTGGATCTCACCGCCGTTGTGTCTTACACTGCCGTCGATGGTAACTCTGGGGTTGTTCTGAACAGCCTCAAGGCCTGCGGGAGTGGAGAAGTCAAGAATGGTGTCGGTGGTGATAGCGGGATCTGCGTTGGGATCCTCGTAGGTTACGGTAACGGATACGGTCTTACCCTCGTATGAGAAGATAACCTCGTACTCACCTGCAGCGGTGTTATCAACTGCGGTGGAGTCAAGAGTGTAGTCGGAGATAACGATAACGGAGTTATCGGAGTAGTAAGCCTTTACTACAACGCCCTCAAGGGAGATCTCGTCGCCTACAACAAGGTTGGTGTTCATGCCGCTTACCTTGATCTCGGTAAGGGTAGCTGCCTCGGGAGCCTCCTCATCGGGATTGATGATGATCTGGTAGAGGTAGGAATCGCCCTCGGAGAGAAGGATAACCTCGGTCTCCTCTGCGTAGTACTGGCTGAGCATATTTGCGCTGGAGGAGCCTACGCCGTTAAGAGTGAAGTAATTGTAGTTAGGATATGTTACAACTGTAACAGAGGTGCCTGCGGGAACGGTGAACTTAATGAATGCGCCTGCCTTCATGTTAAGGGAGTTTGCGTTGGAGTTCCAAGCTACCCTGCCGTTCTCTGCGCTGATAAGAAGGCCTTCCCACTCAAGAGTAGAGCCACTTGCGATAGTGGTATTGATGTCGAAGGTGTGAGAGGTGCCTTCGCTTGTGGACTGGTCGAAGTTGTAATAGGTTCTGTCATCGAGAACGATCTCGGTAACTGCGGGATCCCAAGGATCAAGCCAGCTTACGTTACGGTTGTTCTTGCCGAAGATGGTAGCGATGTCGATGTAGAGAGCCGCTTCCTCTGCGGTGAGCATCTTCATACCTGCAACAGCCTCGGTAAGAGCGCCTGCGCCGGTGTTACCGTACTCAACGAACTGAACTGTTTCGTCGGTGGGATGGATGCCGTTCATAGAGATATATCTCTTGTTCTTGTTGTTTGCAGAATCGTAACCCTCAAGCGAGATGTGTCCGCCGATCTCGGATTCGATAACTGCTACTGCAGCGTAAGCGCCCCAGGTACGACCGATAGCGGTAGCTGCGGGCTTAGCCTCTGTTCCGCCAACGCCCTCGTCAGCGGTGAACTTACACTGATAGAAGATAGCGCCGTAGGTGATAGCGTCCTGCGAGCCCTTGTTGGAGCCCTTGAAGGCGGTGAGATAGCCTGCTGTACCCTGATCGTCCTTAACGGTATCGATTACGTGAATGGTACAGTTCTTGAAGAGAGTGGTATTGTTGGTACCGAAGATGAAGTCGGTGTAGCCCGAGATAAATACGTTCTCGAAATACTGACGGCCGGTGAAGAGCTCGAGAGTATCCTGGATACCGAGAAGCTTGGAGTCTCTCATAATGAATCTGTCAGCCTGAACGAGAAGCGCAAGACCTCTCTCGATTGCAAGGCCTGCCTCATCCATTCTCTCCTGGCTGTTCCAGTAGTTAGAGATGGCAATGCCCTCGATGGTAACGCCGTAAGCGCTGTCTCTTACCGCTACGGTCTGGGTAGAGTCGGTAACCTGAGAGTATCCGCCTGCGTCCTTAATGCCGTAGATGGAATCCCACTCGATAGTAACCTTGTCAGCGCCAACGCCCTTGATGTGAAGGTTGGGGATGGTGATCTCGATCTTCTCGGTGTAAAGACCCTCTTCGATGATCATGATCTTGCGCTTGCCTGCCTCGGAGGTAGCAAGGAAGTCGAGAGCCTGCTGAACGGTGGTGAACATATTGTAGCCGCCCTCTACTGCGCCGATAGCGCCTGTGTAGGACTGGTCAACCTTAACCTGATATGCATCCTCTACGATAGAGGGAGCGGTATCAACTACGTGAATGGTTGCGTTAGCGGAGATGCCGGTCTCGCCGAATACGTAGGATACGGAAAGCTCCTTTGCGCCTGCGGTGGAGAGATCAACCTCGCCGAGAGTGTACTCGGAGATGTTGGAGAATATCTTGGTCTCCTCACCAAGCTTACCCTCTACGCTTACGAAGAGACCTGTGGTGTCAAGGGTATCGCCTACGGCGTAAACCTCCTTGAAGCTCTGGTTAACGTAAGTGCCGTTACCGAAGGAGGACTGGCTGCCCTGAACGGTACCGTCGTAATCAAGCTTAACGCTTACGGGAAGGTATACGTTGATGTTAAGGGTAATGGGAGTGTATTCCTTATAGGAAATGGTAACGGGATAAGTGCCCTCTGCGCCAAGGTTAACAGCAGAGCTGTCAATGGAAACGCTCTCAAGAGAGAGGGGCTCGGTCTTACCGTTAGCGAAGGTGCTGTTAAGTCTGATGCCAGTAAGGTCAAGAGCCTGACCGCAGAGATAATCAACGGTGCCGGGAGCTACAAGCTCGAAGCCGTTCTCGTCAGCCTTCTCAACGATGCAGGAAAGCTCAAGGAAGAAGATGTCCTGAGTACCGCCGTTCTTACCACGGCTGATGATCCACTCACCCTCGGTAACGTCAACCTCGATCTTAACAACGGGGCTGCCGCCGTCAGTACCAAGGAACTCGATATCCTGAACTGTGCCGTCGGGAGCAGTAACAGTTACGAACTGCATTGCCGCGCCGCTGGAGCCGTTCTGGATAAGGAAGGAAAGCTTACCTGTGCCGGGAACGTTAACCTTGATCTGGGTGGCGGAGTTACCGATCTTTACAGATCTTACGTACTCAACGCCCTCGAAGGTCTTGGTTCTGTTTCTGATCTCGGAGCCTGCCGCGATGGTGAACTTGCCGTTGATGGAGTCAGCGTCAAGGGTGCCTGCCGCAAGGTCGGAGATGTTAAGCGAGTAGTTTACTCTCTCCATATTTGCAGGGAGATTTTCCTCGCCGCAGATGTCGCAGGCATAGTCGCCGTTTGCATCTACACAGTCGGAGAGCTTCTTGTCACAAACTGCGCAGTTGTGAGAGCCTTCGGCTGCCGCACAGTCAGAAAGCTTGTTGCCGCAAACGGAGCAGTTGTGAGAGCCGTCTGCCGCAGAGCACTCGGAGAGAGGATTACCGCAAACGGAGCAGTTGTGAGAGCCGTCTGCCGCTACGCAGTCGGAAAGCTTATTGCCGCAAACGGAGCAGTTGTGAGAGCCCTCTGCCGCTACGCAGTCGGAAAGCTTATTGCCGCAAACGGAGCAGTTATGGCTGCCGTCTGCCGCAGAGCATTCGGAGAGCTTTTCGCCACAGCTGTCGCAGTTGTGGTCCTTCTTCTCGTCCTTATGCTCGCAAGGAGTAGGGGTGTCGTTTTTCTCAAGCTCTGCTTCACAGTTGTCGCAGATGTAGTCGCCGTCAGCGTCTACGTGCTCTTCGCAGGTCTTGTCGAACAGATTGCCAAGTCCGGGGATCTTATCAATTCCGGGGATCTTGGAAATAAGATCGCAGGAAGAAAGAGCGAACACGGAAACGACAAGAATAGCTACTAAGAGAAGTGCCGTTTTTTTCATGGTTTTGTCTCCTTTTTTAATATATGTAAATTTGCGTTTACATTTTAGGTTAATATGACCTCATCCACCGCCATCGAGAACCCCCAAAGCTCGACTACGCTCGCTTCGGGGAACCCCGTGCGGTCCCCCTTCCCCAACAGGGAAGGCTGGAATAGTGCAGATCGCCAAATTTTATGCTCCCTGGGAAGTGCCGGTGATCTCGAAGTTAAGCTCCGAGAACTCAACTACTGTACCACGGTTAGAGAACATACCAACGTACATATAGTCGCCGTCTCTTGCGAAGAGGTCGAAGTCATAGTAGGTGTTGGTGTAGGTCTGGCCGCCCCAGGTTACGCTGACGGTTACAGACTGGCCTACACGCTCGATGGTTGCGGTGAAGGTGTCGTCCGCTGCGGGAAGAGTCTCGGTAGCAACGGTGCCCTTACCAAGCTGGCCGTTCTCACGGGAGAAGTTTGCGTTCATACCGGTCTTGGTTACAAGGAAGCCGGCTGTCAGATAGTTAGAGACGATGGACGCATCCTTTACGGGAAGATATACGTCGTCACGAAGCATAAGACCGAAGCCCGCCTGATCCTTCGCGCTGGTCTCAAGGATCTTACCGCTTACGGAAACCTTGAAGTTCTTGTCAGCCTCTACCTTTGTGAAGAGGAATGCAAATCCGTCGGAGGAGGAGGAGAACTTACCCTTATTCTTGGTGGAGATGTTACCTACCTTGAAGATGCCCTCGTCGGTTTCGGTAGCGTAGTAGCCGTTGGTAACCTCGCCTGCCTCGTTGATAGCCGCGGGATCTCCGCCCGTGTCGCCGAATGCGGTACCGTACCAGCCCTCAGTGGTGGTGGAGAAGTGGTCTACGGGAACGTATGCGTCAAGGTCGGGAGCGGTGTAATCAGAGTAAACGTAGGAGGGATTAACCACAAGGTCTGCCTCGGTGGGAGCTACGATGTCGGAGAGAACGTAGCCGCCGATACCGTCGATCTCGGAGAGCTCGCAGGCAAGGCTGTAAGCCACGAACTTTGCGCCGTAGATATTAAGGTGGGTCTTGTCAACAGAGCCCCAGTTGGGAAGCACGGTCACGCCGCCGTCGGAGGATGTACCTGCGGTAACCGCGTGATAGAGCTTTGCGCTCTCATAGCCCTTGGCGATATACTCTGCCTTAGTGATCGCGGTAAGGTCAACAACGGGAGTATTAACCGCCGCGCCGAGATCACGGATAGCCTGAGCGTAGTCGCCTGTCGCGGTAACGTGACCCTCGTTGCCTGAGTAATCGTCGTTAGTCTTTGCTCTTACAACGGGTGTGCAAAGGATAGCGGTTGCGCCGCACTCCTCGGCAAGCTTGATGTAATAGTTGTAGAGATAGTAGCCGAAGGAGGTCTCGTCGGTGTAGGGCTTGGATGCGTCGGTGAATCTTGCCGCATCGTCGCTCTTCTCGTCGTTGTGACCGAAGCCGATAATGAGATAGTCGCCTTCCTTAAGGCTGTTCTTAAGGGTCTGGTAATTTTCCTCGGTGATAAAGCTCTTGGAGCTTCTGCCGGAGAGCGCAAGGTTAACCACGGTAGCCTTGGCATCAAGATAACCGCCGAGCTGTGTGCCGTAGCCGTAACGGGGATAGTAATAGCTATCGGCAAATCCACAAACTGTGGAGTCGCCTACAATATAAACTGTCATAGGATCAAGCTCCTTGGGTTCGGGTGTGTAATCGGGGTCCTCTGCGCCGCAGTCGCACTTGCCTTCAACGAAGGTGTGCTCGTGGGGAGGCTCATAGTCAGGATCCTCTGCGCCGCACTCACACTTACCCTCTGCGAAGCTGTGAGTATGAGGGGGAACATAATCGGGATTCTCTTCGCCGCACTCACACTTACCCTCTGCGAAGCTGTGAGTATGAGGGGGAACATAATC
>CAZUJY010000017.1:10424-22851 GCA_964620565.1 uncultured Ruminococcus sp.
GGGATCCTCTTCGCCGCACTCACACTTACCGTCTACGTAAGAGTGGGTGTGCTCGTCGCCGCCGAGACCGGGGATCTTTGCGATAAGATCGCAGGCGGAGAGAGTGAGGATCGAGATAACGAGAAGTAAAGCTATAATTGCAAATCTCTTTTTCATTTTATTTCTCCTTTAAAAATTTTGATTACATTAAAATTATATCACAAAGGATCTTTCGTTTCAATATGTTACACAAATAATTAATATTTAATTTGATATTTTTGTAAAAGTTACACAAAACCCTTCATTGAAAATGACGATACAAATTTGATATGAATTTTTTCATAATCAAAATAATGCTAAATCGGGCGTTTTTCATATCAAAAAAATGATAAAAAACCGACAAGCAAGTGCCTGTCGGTTTTAAATTTTATTAAATTATTACGCAAAATTAGGAAGCACAACGAACTGAAGCACGCAATATGCCGCGTACAGACCGAGAAGCGCAATACCCTGCCATCTCTGAAGTCTGCCCTTGATGATGGTGGGAACTGTCATAAGAGCCATTACGATAAACACGAGAGGAATATCGAAGATGAAGGATGCGTTCATACCCATAAAGGTTGCGCCTGCGGGTACGTCGAAGGGCTTGATGGTGATGGCTGCGCCCGAAACGAGAACAAGGTTGAAGATATTGGCGCCGATGATGTTACCGAGAGAGAGTGCGCCGTGACCCTTCATAAGAGAGGTTACTGCGGTTACAAGCTCGGGAAGGCTGGTGCCGAGAGCAACGATGGTAAGAGAGATAATGGTCTCGGGAACGTTGAGGATGTGAGCGATCTCGGTTGCGTTGGTTACAAGGAGATCTGCGCCTACCGCAATGATAAGCGCGGAAACTATAAGCATTGCAATATCCTTGATAAGACCGAGATTTGATGCCTTTTCGGGCAGCTCGGGAGTTTCAAGCTTCTCCTCCTCATGCTCTTCCTCTTTGGGATTCTTTTTCATATTGATAAGATTGATAATCATATATGCAACGAAGCCTGCGAGAAGAATAATACCCATCCAGCGGTCGAATCTGCCGAAGATATAGGCATTGAGCGCATAGAACACCGCCGCTCCGAAGAAGAAGCATACGGGGAATATAAGCGACTTTCTGTCAGCCTTTGCAGGCTTGATGGAAATAGTGAGAGCCGCAATAAGAGAGGTGTTACAAATAATAGAGCCGATTGCGTTGCCGTAAGCCATTGCGCCGCTGCCGTTAGCCGCGCCGATGGCGGAGGTCATTACCTCGGGAAGAGTGGTACCGATAGAAACTACGGTTGCGCCGATAAGGATCTCGGGAAGCTTAAAGCGCTTTGCAATACCCGTAGCCGCATCAACGAACCAGTCGCCGCCCTTGATAAGCAGCAGGAGTCCGAATACCAGAAGATAGACGTAATCCGGAATGAAATCAAACATTTGTTTTCTCCTTTATATGTAAATTATTTAATAATTGATTTAACAAAGATGAGAATACCTATAAGGATCAAAATAGAGCCGCCGAAGATCGCCGACTTGCCGGCAAGAGCAGTACCGGATTTCTTGCCGATAAATATTCCCGCAAAGCAGATGCCGAAGGTGATAACCGCCACGATAAGCGCACAGACCGCCGCCTCTATCCAAGAATATTCGTCAATGGTAGTTCCGCCCGAGAGAGCATCAATGGAGGTTGCAAAGCCCTGTATCAGAAGAGAGGCAAAGGTAAGCCTCTGAGGCACGGGACAGTTCTCGCCGCCATTTTTATTACACTTATACTCCTCAATTCCCCCAAAAAGCATTTTGCCGCCTATGAAGCCGAGAAGGCCGAGAGCGACCCAGGGAACAAAGGGCTCAAGCCAATTGAAAAAGCTTGTGATCTGAGTTACCAGAAGCCATCCGATAAAGGGCATCATACCCTGAAACAGACCGAAAACTCCTGCTACGCCAAGGCTTTTTTTAACCGACATATTGGGTTCGTTAAGTCCGTTGGCAAGCGATACGGAAAACGCATCCATAGCAAGGCTGACGCCAAGTCCGATGCTTAAAAGAAAGAAGGGTAAATCAAACATTTTTTCACCTACAATAAAAAATAAAAAAAGTATGGCAGCCAAGCCATACCTGAAAGCATCGTTAGGAGTTCATGTAAGCTTGCGCAATACATGAGTCTCGCAATTTAATTCAAGCCAGACCTGTCGGTCAGTATGTTGACTTGAAACGCAGAGCGCTTGCTACTCCCTCATACAAACGGTATTATAGCATATAAAGAAGTATTTGTCAACCCCTTTACCAAATCTTTACCAAAGAAAAAGGGCGGTCGCCCGCCCTTTATTGTTATTTAATAAACATTGCGTCACCGAAGGAGAAGAAGCGATATCCTTCTTTCACCGCGGTTTCATAGGCAGCCATAACCTTTTCTCTGCCTGCAAGGGCGCTGATCAGCATTATCAGTGTGCTCTCGGGCAGGTGGAAGTTGGTAATCAGGGCGTCTATCGCCTTGAATTTGTAGCCGGGGTAGATGAAGATAGCCGTCTCGGCGTTCATAGGATGAACTATGCCGTCGTCGGTGGATGCGCTCTCGAGAACTCGGCAGGAGGTGGTTCCCACGGCAATAATTCTGCCGCCTGCGGCTCTTCTGCGGTTGATCTCATCGGCAACCTCGCTTGAGATGTGGAAATACTCGCCGTGCATCCGGTGATCGGCAATTTTGTCAACCTTTACAGGCCTGAAGGTGCCAAGACCCACGTGGAGAGTTACCTCGCCGTAGCCAACGCCCTTGGCCTTTATTTTTTCAAGCAGCTCGTCGGTAAAGTGAAGTCCTGCAGTGGGCGCCGCCGCAGAGCCCTCCTCTTTAGCGTAGACGGTCTGATAGTCGCTCTTGTTCTCAAGCTTTTTGGTGATGTAGGGGGGCAGAGGCATATTGCCGATAACGTCAAGCACCTCATAGATGCTCTTATACTTCTCGGTGTCGTACTCAAATCTCACCGTACGGTTGCCGCCCTCCACGATAGAGGTGACGGTGGCTCGGAGAATGCCCGCAAAATCAAAGGCTGCGCCCACCTTTGCGCGCTTACCGGGACGGACAAGGGTCTCCCACTCGCCATTCTCCAGCATACGAAGGAGCAGAAGCTCCATATCTCCGCCCGTCTTTTCGGTCCTGCCGAGCAGACGCGCGGGAATTACCTTCGAGGAGTTTACCACAAGCATATCCTCGGGATTTAAGTAGTCGATTATATCTCTGAAGATCTTATGCTCTACGCTTCCCTCTTCTCTGTCAAGCACCATAAGGCGACAGCCGTCACGCTCGTCGCTGGGTGATTGGGCGATAAGCTCCTCGGGAAGCTCGTAGTAAAAATCCTCGGTGGCAAGCTCGGTCGCCACTCTCTCGTTCAGAATTACGCTTTTTTCCATACTGTCCTAAAATCCGTTTTTTCATATATTATTAGCAGGAATATTATACACGAAAGAAAGCGATAAATCAAGACGTGAGAGGAATTTTTTAAGGAAAGGCAATTTTAAGGTGAAAAAAGAGATTTTTAAGGGGGCGGCAACCGCCCTTATAACGCCCTTTTCGGATGGCGAGATAGATTATAGAGCTCTTGGCGGGCTTATCGATATGCAGATAGAGGGGGGGATCGACGCTCTTGTTATCGGCGGAACAACAGCCGAGGCGGCGACCCTCTCCGACGAGGAGAGATACAAGCTATACAGCTTTGCCAAGGGCAAGATCGCAGGCAGAACCAAGCTGATACTCGGCACGGGAACCAATGACACAAGGGTTGCCCGCGCCCATACGAAATTTGCCGAGACCCTTGGGTGCGACGGCGTGCTTTTAGTCACTCCCTACTACAACAAGGGAACCGAGTCGGGAGTTGAAAAACACTACTTATCTATCGCGGAAAGTGTCGATTTGCCAATAATTGTTTACAATGTGCCATCAAGAACGGGTGTAAATCTGGGAATAAACCTGCTTTGGCGGCTGGCGGAGCATGAAAATATTGTGGCGATAAAGGAGGCGGGCGACTCTGCCGACAGGCTTGTTGACCTTGCCGCCCTTGGCGGCGAATTGCGCCTTTACGCAGGCAACGACAGTCAGACCTTCACCGTTCTGTCCCTTGGAGGCTCGGGGGTTATCTCGGTGATGTCCAATATTCTGCCGAGGGCGACCCATCTGCTCTGTAAGAGCTATTTTGAGGGAGACATTATCGGGGCGAGGGAGATGCAGATAAGGCTTCTGCCATTTATCCGCTCGCTATTTCTTGAGACCAACCCCTCCCCTGTGAAATACGCAATGTCAAGGCTGGGATTATGCTCTCCCGAGCTTCGCCTGCCCCTCTCGGAGCCGAGAGAAAGCACGAAAGCAGAGATCGACAGAAGGCTGGAGGAAATCAGAGGACTTTTGGGGTAGGAAAAGCGGCAGAAGGGCGAAAAATTAAGAAAAATCCCCGATTTTTGGGGATTTTTTTCGATATACGTTTTCATTCGGAAAAGTTCGATATGTGACTTGCGGCAGGTGAAGCTTGCCATACGGCAGGTGAAGCTTCGCATTCTCCTCCCTGCTTAGGCAAGAGAGAATAAAACGAACCCGTTTTGAAAAGACAAATTTCGCATAATACTGCGGTAAAAATTCTTGTAATATCCGCATATTACTTCAAATTTTAACCTTGTCTTACGAGAAATTTGTTCTTTTTAAAATTCGTAGAACTCTCAAGCCTGAATTTTATGATGATTTTGGCGCTTGGCTCTCGTAGCCAAGTGCGGACTTTGCAAGAGAGATAAGTGCCTAAAGCGCTGAAAATTCAGGCTTTAGAGCGAGTTCGTTTTATTCTCTCTTGCCTACCTGTATGATGCCGGGAACGATATTCTGCAACATCTGTGACCTCTCCGAGGAGCTTGTGGAGAAGGTGGACAAGTGGACGGCGGCGACCATTACTCTCCTTGCGGTGCTGATCTACGAGCTTGTGGGTCCCGCCCTTACAAAGGCCGCTCTGCTGAAGGCGGGTGACATTGATCCCGAAAAGAGAAAAAGCGCCCGTCACGCCCACGTTGAGAATATGCCCAAGCATAAGAAGCAGCGTCACTTCCGCCGTCAGGCAATAAAGGAGCAGATCAAGACCTTTATCGAGAACGAAAAGGGAAACAGCAAAAAACAGTAATTTTCAAAGAAAAAAGCCCCAAAACACCGTCTTTTTCGGTATTTTGAGGCAAAAGCAAGGACATAATCCTTCGGCGTTTAAAATGCGGAAGGAATAATGCTCCGATGCGTTCGGAAAGCAAAATACTTTCTATTTTAATAAAAAGTCCCAAGCGAAAATCATCTCCGCTTGGGATCTTTTGTTTGTTTTCGTAAAGTGGGTCTAATTTCGAATTCCGAATTCCGAATTTCGAATTTAAAGCGTTAGTTTCCGCCGTTAAGCTTCTTCGCCGCCTCGGCACGCTCGGCGCAGATCTCTCGCCAGGAGGGAATGGTCTCAAGCAGCTTCGAGAAGCCGATCATCACCTTCGGTATGTCGATATTCTGCGGGCACATCTTCACGCAGTTGCCGCAGCAGATGCAGGCGGTGGGGCGCTTATCCTCGGGCATAAACTCGATCTTGGAGGCGCTGTTCACACCGGGAGCGTAGCGCAGATCGTTGTAGACCTCGATAAGCATAGGAATATTAAGCCCCATAGGACAGCCATCCACACAGTAGCGGCAGGCGGTACAGGGGATATTGTTTTTAAGGCTCTCGGCAATGGCAAAGAGGGTGTCTATCTCACCCTCCGAAAGAGGCTTATCCTCAGAGAAGGTCTTGATATTGTCCTCAAGCTGCTCCATAGTGGACATTCCGCTTAAAATTACGCCCATATTGTCAAGGGTCATCAGCCATCTGAAGCACCAGGACGCCACGCTCTCGTCGGGACGAAGCGACTTCAGATGCTCCTTTGCCGACTCGGGCAGCTTGTCAACCAGCTTGCCGCCACGGACAGGCTCCATAACCCATACGGGAATGTTCCATTCCTTAAGGAGATCGCATTTTTCCTTCGCTCTCTGGAGCGTCCAGTCAAGGTAATTCAGCTGGATCTGGCAGAACTCCATATGCTCGCCTGCAGCATCGAGAAATTCCTTCAGATTCTCGGGCAGACCGTGGGTTGAGAAGCCAAGATGCTTGATCCTGCCAAGGCGCTTCTGCTCTACGAAGTAGTCTATGATCCCCCAACGCTCGTCAAGGTAGGTGGCGATAGAGCTTTCGCTGATGTTGTGGAGCAGATAGAAGTCGAAATAATCAACCGAGCATTTTTTCAGCTGCTCCTCAAAGATTGCCGCAGGGTCGTAGCTATCAAGCACCTGATGACCCGGGTATTTGGTGGCTATGTAGTAGCTGTCTCGGGGGTATTTGGAAAGCGCCCTTCCCGTCACAAGCTCGGAATTGCCGCCGTGATAAGGGTAAGCTGTGTCAAAGTAGTTTATGCCTGCCTCCATAGCGCGGTCGATCATTCGCTCAGCCTCGGCAAAATCGATCATATCATCCTTGCCCAGCGTAGGCAGACGCATTGCGCCAAAGCCGAGAAGCGAGAGCTTCTTTCCCTGGAAATCAATGTACTTCATATTTTTCTCCTTTATAATCTTGTCAGTGTAAATAGGAACTGCAGCATCTTGTTACTGTATATATCCACGTTTTTTTCTATGTTCGTTAATCTTTTTTATAAGGACCCCATCCGCCTTTGAAATTGCATAATTAGCAATAAGACCGAGTGCTGAAGTTTCGTAGTTGACCTTATCGCTTAAAAACGAAAGCTCTGCAGGCAGATTCTCAGCATAACTCTTTGTAATATCAATAATATCTTTCTCAGAAAAG
Organism: uncultured Ruminococcus sp.; assembly: GCA_964620565.1. Taxonomy (GTDB): domain Bacteria; phylum Bacillota; class Clostridia; order Oscillospirales; family CAG-272; genus UBA1740. The sequence continues at coordinate 17,258 of CAZUJY010000017.1, forward strand.
CCTTCTGAAGTTGCAGAAAGGCTTTCTAAACAATAACTGTATAATTCTGCGCTTTTTTCTTCTGGAATATCTAGTTCAAAAATTATTTCCTCGCACTTTGTTGCCATATAAAAGCAAAAATTAGGAACTGATGGATATCCTGCAGTTACGTATTTTGACATTTCAAGCAACGGGTTGCTTGATGAAGCGATTTTATTCATCGTAGAAGGTGGTAAATTAAGCATATATGAAGAATTAATCATTTGGATGGTTTCGATTAATTTATTCAATGCATTGGAGTACTGTGCAGAAAGCTCTTGCTCTTTGGGATTGCTGGAATTATTTTTAGAAGTCCGACTACAAAAAGCATAACAAAAACCAAAGACCATGCATATAAAGGCACCTATAATATGTATCCATGCCCCCAAGGTAGCATCTCTTGTGAACAATACCATGCCCATAATAAATAAGGATACGCCAACTAAAATTAATATTGACCCTTTTTTCATTGCATTAACTCCTTTAGATTTTAACAGAAGGCTACGATACACTTTAGATAATCATGATAGGTCGTTCAAAATATTATCATATTGTACTAACGTATTTATTATAAAACAATTTATCTGATATGTCAACAATCAGGATAAACGTTTTTTAAAAATGTCATCGGGAGAAATGCCAAATTCATAGTAAATATTGAAAACAGTGGTGGAGGATAACCGCCTTGGAACTATGCCCCGCTCCAGCATTGTTACAGTCCTTATGCTGACTTGAAGCTTTCTTGCCATTTCAAGCTTTGTCAGTCCTTCCCTTTCTCTTAAAAACCTCACGTTGTCACAGAAATTACGCAAATTCTCCTCACGTTTCTCGTTTACATTTTTCATAAATGCGCTCCTTTTGGCTATTTTAGTTCATTTCTGAACTATGCATAAAATAATTATAGTCCACTTGTGAACTATTTTCAAGTATTTTAGTTCATTTATGATATAATCTACTTGTTGCACAAATAAAGGGAGCTTTTCTCTTCAAAAAAGGAGATAATTTTATGATTTATAACCAAAGAATAAGGGATCTGAGGATCGACAACGATAAAAGCCAATCGGATATTGCAAAGATTATTGGAACCAGCCAATCCTATTACGCCCAATATGAAAACGGCAAGAGGAGTATTCCTTTTGAAAGAATGGTCATTCTTGCAAGGTATTACAACGTAAGTCTTGATTACATTGCAGGCTTTACTGACACACCAAAAAAGATATAATTATAGCGGTTTTGCAAACTATAGTAGGCAAAACCGCTGTTTTTTTTAAAAAAGAGCCGTGGAAAAACCACGGCTCTTTTTGGGGGAAGATTCCTTCCGTTTGGATTGAAATTCTGCATTCGGACGAGCGATGCTCGCCCCTACGGATTTTTATTAGCGAGAATTAGTACATTCCGCCCATTTCGGGATTAGGAGCAACTACAGGCGCAGGCTCCTTCTTCTCCGACACTACCGCCTCGGTGGTGAGGACGGTGGAGGCGATGGAGGCTGCGTTCTGAAGGGCGCTTCTGGTAACCTTGGCAGGATCAACGATGCCGCACTCGATCATATCGCAGAACTGCTCGGAGTAGGCGTCGAAGCCATAACCGACTCTGCCGCTCTCACGAACCTTTGCCACTACTACCGAGCCGTCAATTCCCGCATTGTCGGCGATCTGCTTCATAGGCGCGGTGAGCGCCTTGACAACCATCATAGCGCCCGTCTTTTCGTCACCGTCAAGGCCGTCGATAACCTTCTCTACTGCGCCGATAACGTTTACGAGAGCTGCGCCGCCGCCTGCAACGATGCCCTCCTCAACTGCCGCCTTGGTAGCGTTGAGAGCATCCTCGATACGAAGCTTCTTTTCCTTCATCTCCACCTCGGTAGCCGCGCCAACCTTGATAACGGCAACACCGCCCGCAAGCTTTGCAAGGCGCTCGGTAAGCTTCTCCTTATCGAACTCGGAGGTGGTATTTTCAAGAGCCAGCTTTATCTGGCAAACACGGTCGGTGATGGCAAGCTTGTCGCCCATACCGCCGACGATAATGGTATTTTCCTTAGTAACCTTGACCTGCCTTGCACGTCCCAGCTGACCGAGAGTGGTATCCTTAAGGTCAAGACCGAGATCGCTTGTGATAACCTCGCCGCCTGTGAGGGTGGCAATGTCGAGAAGCATCTCCTTACGTCTGTCGCCAAAGCCGGGAGCCTTAACGCATACAACGGTAAAGGTGCCACGGAGCTTGTTAAGTACGAGGGTGGTGAGAGCCTCGCCCTCTACGTCCTCGGCAACGATAAGCAGCTTCTTGCCCGACTGAACGATCTGCTCAAGAAGGGGGAGAAGATCCTGAATGTTGGAGATCTTCTTATCGGTTACAAGAATAAGGCAGTCGTCAAGGGTCGCCTCCATCTTGTCTGTGTCGGTTGCGAAATAGGGGGAGAGATAGCCACGGTCAAACTGCATACCCTCAACAACCTCGCTGTAGGTCTCGGCAGATCTTGACTCCTCAACGGTGATAACACCGTCGCTGGTAACCTTCTCCATAGCGTCGGCAATAAGTCTGCCGATGTCCTCGTCAGAGGCGGAGATTGCGCCGACTCTTGCGATATCGTCAGAGCCCGAGATAGCCTTGGACTGATTCTTCAGCTCGGCAACTGCGGCGTCAACCGCCTTGAAGATACCCTTGCGGAGTATCATAGGGTTTGCGCCTGCGGTGACGTTCTTCATACCCTCGTGAATAAGAGCCTGCGCAAGCAGAGTTGCGGTAGTGGTACCGTCGCCTGCGGCATCGTTGGTCTTGGTGGCAACCTCACGGACAAGGCTTGCGCCCATATTCTCGGCTGCGTCCTCAAGCTCGATCTCCTTTGCTATGGTAACACCGTCGTTGGTGATAAGGGGTGCGCCGAATTTCTTCTCAAGCACCACGTTGCGACCCTTGGGGCCAAGTGTAATTTTAACGGTATCGGCAAGCTTATCCACGCCGCGAAGAAGGGCGCTCCTTGCATCCATACCGTAAAGTATTTCTTTGGACATATATTTTTACCTTTCTGTTTTTAAAATTTTAAAATTGTAGGACAATTTTGATGAAGCGCGAGGATTGTTTATCGCAAGGCGTAGACAACCTACGTCAAGATAAAGAATCCAAAGCAATTCGCAAAATTTACTCTACTATGGCTAAAATGTCGGACTGTGACACGATAGAATAGGTCTCTCCGTCAAGCTTAACCTCGGTGCCGCTGTACTTGCCGACGATAACACGGTCGCCAACCTTAACGGTCATCTTCACTTCCTTGCCGTCTGCAAGGCCGCCGGGACCTACCGCCACAACCTCTGACATCTGAGGCTTTTCCTTTGCGCTGCCTGTGAGAAGAATACCCGACTTTGTGGTTTCCTCTACCTCGCAGGACTTTAATACAACCTTATCAAATAAAGGCTTAATTGTCATTTTAATTTCTCCTTTTAGTATTTTTAGCACTCTTGCACTCCGAGTGCTAACGCTTACAGCATATATTTTAAACTATATGCTATAAAAAGTCAATAGTTTTCTTGCTTTTTAACAAAATATTAATCTTTGATTTAGGTGAGCTGTCGCCTTAAAATTTCCATGATCTTCTTTTCCTCTCTCGACACCTTTACCTGCGTCAGACCAAGCAGCCTTGCGGTCTCGGTCTGGGAGAGGTCACGGAAATAGCGTAGGATTATCAGCCTGCGGTGGCTCTCGGACAGGCTCTCTATGGCAAGGCGAAGGGCGAAGCGGTCGAACTGCCTCCCCTCTGCCTCCTCGTCGCAGATTATACTGCCGAGAGTGGTGCTGTCGTCATCGTCATAGGCTGCCTCGTCAAGCGAACGCACGGGGGATAAGGCAAAGAGAGCCGAGGCGGCGTCCTCTCTTGACACTCCCACAGCGGCGGCAACCGAGGAGATGTCGGCATCCTCACCTGCCGAAAGCCGCCTTTCCCTCTCGGCGCAGAGGAGGGCGGAAAGCCGCTTTTCCTCCCTTGACACCTTTATAATTCCGTCATCACGGAGAAAGCGGCGTATCTCACCGAATATCAGCGGAACCGCATAGGTGGAAAAGGCGGTGCCGTGGGAGAAGTCGAAGGTCTTCATCGCCTTCACAAGTCCCAGATTGCCGCTCTCTATAAGGTCGCTCATATCGGCTCCCCTGCCGCTGAATCTGCCTGCGATGCTGTAAACCAGAGGTGCGTTCAGCTCTGCAAGTCGCTCGCCTGCCTCCTCGTTTCCCTCTCGGTAGGACTTCAGCAGGGTCAGGTTTTCGTCATAGGGGCTCTTTTTTTCTTTGATCTTCATTTTTACCTTCGGTCAGGGCTTTAGATTTTTCCTCATAAGAACTCTCGTTCCCTCACCAAGCCTTGAGTCTACGTGAAGGTAATCGGTAAAGCTCTCCATTACAAGAAAACCCATGCCACATCTCTCGTCCGTGCCTGTGGTAAAGAGAGGCCGTCTGGCAAGCTCGGTGTCCTCGATGCCACAGCCCTCGTCGGCTATCTCAAGAGTGACCTCTCTCGTGTCGTAAAGTCGGACGGTTATGTATATCTGCCCGGGCGAGTCGGCAGAGTAGCCACGGTAGGCGTGGACTATGCAGTTTGTCACCGCCTCGCTGACCGCGCATCTGATGTCGCCAAGCTCCTCGACCGTCGGATCAAGGCCCGCCACAAATGCCGATACGCAGGAGCGGGCAACCGACTCGTTTATGCTTATGGCAGGGAGGGTCAGGGTCATTTCGTTTATCTTTTTCTTCATTTTGTAATCTCCTTTACCGTCTTATTTTCTATGGACAGATTTTTTTGCCTTTCGATGCCCGACAGACGAATCAGCTTACAGATCGTGGGCGAGAGGCCTGTGAGATGAAGTCTTGCAGAGATCTGCTCTGCCCTCTCAAGCCTGCCCATTATAAGCCCAAGCCCCGAGCTGTCCATAAAGCCCACCCCCGAAAAGTCAAGCTCCAGCACTCTCGGGCGAACCGACAGAAGCAGGCTGTCTATCCTCTCTCGCACCTCTCTTGCGCTGTGGTGGTCAAGGTCGCAGAGAATGGACACCGCTAAGGTCTCGCCACGGCTTGTGAATTCTACACAGTCTTTCATTTTTTATCTCCTTTTCTTTTCTCAAATTCCTGCACTAATTTTAGCACAGAGGGAATGGAGAAGATTGTCACAATCAGGAAGCTTTTAAAAAATTGTTTGCCGCTTGTTCTCCCTCATTGCGAAGCAACATATAGACCAAGCCTCCCTCTTGAGGGAGGGGGACCACCTTTGGTGGTGGAAGGAGTTTAATTCGGCAGGCAGACGACGAACCTCATCCGTCAGCCTACGGCTGCCCCCTTCCCCTACACGCTTCGCTGGGGAAGGGGGACCGCCCGAGGCGGTGGATGAGGTGGAATTAATGCAGAATGCAAAATGCAGAATTGGACCTCTCCGTCGGCTACGCCGCCACCTCTCCTACAAGGCGAGGCTATCGTAGGGGCGTAGCGAAGCGGCGTGAGGGTATTGAATGACAGTCCGGTGGACTGTCAGACCCCGAGCGTGCATACCGCTTGCGGTATATTGCCAAGCGAGGAGATGATACTGAGTGGTAGTA
>CAZUJY010000018.1:0-20588 GCA_964620565.1 uncultured Ruminococcus sp.
AAGGAACACGGTCTCGCCGTCCTCGGTATAAACGCAAGGAACAGGCTCGCCCCAATAACGCTGACGGGCGAAGATCCACTCTCTGAAGTGATAGTTTACCTTTCTTCTGGCTACACCTGCGTTTTCAAGCTTAACGGTAATAGCCTCCTTTGCTTCCTCAACGGTGAGACCGGTAAACTCCTCGGAGTTGATAAGCTTACAGCCCTTTCCGAGATAATCCTGCTTTTCAAAAGCACATTCTGAAACGTCACGTCCCTCGATAACCTGGATCATAGGAATACCGTGGGAGATAGCATACTCAAAGTCACGCTGATCATGGCTGGGAACCGCCATAACCGCACCTGTGCCGTAGTTTGCAAGCACGAAGTCGCCGATAAATACGGGAACCTCCTTGCCGTTCACGGGATTGATAGCATATACGCCCTTAAGAGGACAGCCGGTCTTGGACTTGTTAAGCTCGGTACGGTCCATATCACTCTTCTTAAGAGTTTCTGCAATATAAGCCTCAACCTCTGCTCTGTTCTCTACTCTGTCAAGGAGAGACTGTGTAATCCTTCCGTCGGGAGCAAGAACCATAAAGGTTATGCCATAAATAGTTTCAATACAGGTAGTATAAATCGAGAACTCGCCGCCGCCTACAAGCTTGAAGTCAACCTCAACTCCTGTGGACTTACCGATCCAGTTACGCTGGATCTCCTTGGTGGACTCGGGCCAGTTAATGTCATTAAGACCGTCAAGAAGCTTTTCTGCAAAGGCAGGCTGATCGATAACCCACTGCATCATCATACGCTTCTCAACAGGATAGCCGCCGCGCTCGGACTTACCGTCGATAACCTCGTCGTTGGAAAGAACGGTACCAAGAGCCTCGCACCAGTTAACAGGCATCTCAATACGCCTTGCATAGCCTGCCTCATAGAGCTTCTTGAAGATCCACTGTGTCCATTTATAAAAGGAGGGATCGGAGGTAGCTATCATCTTTGTCCAGTCGTAGTCAAAGCCAAGCTCACGAAGCTGCGCGGAGAAGGTCTTGATGTTCTCCTGGGTAAAGCCGTTGGGGTGATTGCCTGTGCTTACGGCATACTGCTCGGCAGGAAGGCCGAAGGAATCGTATCCCATAGGATGAAGAACGTTATAGCCCTGCATACGCTTCATACGTGACATAATATCGGTTGCGGTATATCCCTCGGGGTGTCCTGCGTGAAGTCCTACGCCCGAAGGGTACGGGAACATATCAAGTACATAGTACTTAGGCTTGGAAAAATCCCAAACGTCAGTCTTGAAGGTCTGGTTTTCTTCCCAATATTTTTGCCACTTGGCTTCAATATTAGAATGCTCGTAATTCATAGTCTATGTCCTCGATTCTTATTTCTTGTTAATATCAAATTTAGCATCAACCTCGGCCACAAGCTCGGAGATGTCAAGCTGACTTCCCTCGGGAAGATGTCTGTCAAGGTTGTAAAAATCACGGGATGCTCTATCGAAAACGTTAACGATAACGTCGCCGAAGTCAACCAGTATCCAGGTGTTACCACGTCTGCCCTCAATACGGAGAGGGGCTCTGCCCATCTCGGAGAGCTTAACGTCAACGTCATCTGCAAGAGAGGCAACGTTAGAGCCCGAGCGACCTGTTACGTTAACGTAAAAGTCTGTAACACTGCTCTTCTCTCTTACGTCGAAAAGGGTTACGTTGATTCCCTTCTTCTCAAGCAAAAGCTTAACCGCCTCACGGGCAACCTCGCCCGAATCGGCATTTCTTAAATCCTTAATGTTTTCCATCTGTTACCTTTCTGATTTTTTCAAAACGGCGTCACGGGCTAAAAGGCTGTTTACGTGAAACGCCTTACCGCGTGAGGTGAATTCCTTTATATTGTTATCAAGCGATCTTGCCACCGCTCTGTGAAGCGCATTGATGCACTTCGCAGGATCGGTAAGAGCATCCAGCTCGGCAATAAAATCCCTGCGTAAATTAACGCAGTTATCGTAGGTTCTGCCCTCCTCAATGTAATCCGAGAGAAGAATTATTTCGTCAAGGACGGACATATCGGGGGAGCCTACGGTGTGATTTCTCACCGCTGAAAGAATACTCGGATCGGCAAACTCGGGATAGTCCTCGATCACCGCCAAGGGAGCGGTTACGGAGTGCCAGAGCGCAGGCTCATCTTCCTCATGCTCCGAAAGCTTGATTTTATGGTGATTTATCAGATTAAAGTGTTCTGCCTCGGAATATTCCTTGGAAATATCATGTAGCAGAGCCGCCGCACGAATTATATCAAGGCTGTCGGGCAAACATTTTTCACCGATCCTCACCGCCATATTCTCCACTCCCAGAGTGTGAGAAAAGCGTTTTTCCGAAAGCCTTTCCTCTACACTGCTGCGGAGAAGATCAATTTGTTCATTAGTGTACTTCATCATTTGGGAAGCTCAATGCGCTTCTTCTTTTCGGACTCCTTATACAGCACAAATCTTGAACCGACGCAGGAAACCACGTCACATTCAATTACCTCTGCGATAATATTAGCCGCTTCCTTTGCGGTATATCCGCTGTTCTCAAGAACTCTCGCCTTGATAAGCTCACGGGCCTCAAGCGCATTAAATATCTGATTACAAATTTCCTCGGTAATACCGCCCTTTCCGATCTGGAAGATGGTATCGAGGCTTTGAGACTGAGCACGAAGAAATGCTCTTTGTTTACTAGTAAGCATAATTTTTCCTTAAATCAATTTTCTTCAAACAGAGCCGATGCGAATTCCTTGGAATCAAAGGGCTTCATGTCGTCTACCTGCTCGCCAACACCGATAAACTTAACGGGAATGCCGAGTTCCTTTTTAATTGAGATAACAATACCGCCCTTTGCGGTGCCGTCAAGCTTGGTGAGAACAAGACCTGTGATCTTTGACGCCTCCTTGAACTCCTTTGCCTGATAAACCGCATTCTGTCCGGTGGTAGCATCGAGAACGAGAAGAGTCTCCTTTGCCGCATCAGGAAGCTCACGGCTGATAACCCTGTCGATCTTTGCAAGCTCGTCCATAAGATTTTTTTTATTATGAAGTCTGCCCGCCGTGTCAACGATAAGCACGTCGGCGCCACGGCTCTTAACTGCGCTGATAGCATCAAAAACTACCGATGCGGGATCAGCGCCTGCAGCCTGCTTGATAATATCAACGCCTGCACGGTCGGTCCATACGTTAAGCTGCTCGGCAGCGGCAGCTCTGAAGGTATCGGCTGCCGCAACAACGACCTTTTTACCCTGTCTTTTTAATTCTGCCGAGATTTTTCCTATGGAAGTAGTCTTTCCTACTCCGTTAACACCGATTACGAGAATAACCGAGGGCTTGGTGGAAAGGTTAAGCGGCTCGTGCTCTCCGATCATTCTGCGGAGAATTTCAAACAGCTCGTGCTTTACCTCCGAGGGCTCCTTAATTCTCTTATCCTTAACGGTATCACGAAGCTCGTCAAGGATCTCCTCGGTTGTATTTACGCCAATATCGGCAGAGATAAGCAGCTCCTCAAGCTCATCGAAAAGATCCTCATCAACTCGGATGAAGCTCTTGAAGAGCGCATCTACCTTGTCTACAATAGCAGATTTGGTCTTAAACAGACCCTGCTTTAATTTGTCAAAGAACCCCATCTAAAAGCTCCTTTTCTTTTCCTGCGATTTCGTTGACGTTCAGCTCGATTGCCTGAGAGATACCTCTCTGAGGCATGGTAATACCGTAGAGTCTGTCGCCAATCTCCATAGTTCCTCGACGGTGAGTGATAAGAATGAACTGCGTGCCGTCGTCGAACTTTTTAATATAGTCACCGAATCTGTATACGTTGACCTCATCAAGAGCCGCCTCGATCTCGTCGAGGATACAGAAGGGCGTGGGATTAACCTTAAGTATAGCGAACAGCAGCGCTATTGCAACGAAGGACTGCTCACCGCCCGAAAGAAGCGAAAGATTCTTGATGATCTTTCCGGGAGGAGCCGCCTTGATCTCAATACCCGAGGTAAGAACGTCCTCGGGATCGGTAAGCGAAAGCTCTGCGTTACCGCCGCCGAACAGCTCCTTAAAGGTGATTCCGAAGTTCTTATTGATAGCCTCAAAGGCATCGATAAAGCTTGTACGCATCTCGCCCTCAAGTCTGCTGATAATATCGAGAAGCTCGGTAGAGGAGGCTGTGAGATCGCTATACTGACCGTTCAGCGTATCGTATCTCGCCTTGACCTCTGCATATTCCTCAATAGCTCCGGGATTGTAGCCGCCGAGCGCACGGAGTCTGTTTCTGCAGGAAACCTGCGCCTGAGCAACTTCTTCACGGTTCTCTGCTGTTACAGCAGGATAGCCGAAGCCGATCGCATCCTCATAGGTTATCTCATAGTCATCCCACAGCTGAGAACCAAGCTTATCCTGTCTCTCAACAAGGGTATTAAGTCTGTTTTCGTTTCTGATATATGCTTCGTAATTAACCTGACGGGAGGAGTTCTTTTCCTTAAGGCGCTGACGGATATTGTTGATCTCACGCTCGAACTCATCGTTACCGCTTTCAATCTCAATTCGTTTCTGCCTTAATTTTTCCAGCTCTTCTTCAAGCTTTTTACATTCAGCAGCATTCTCCGAACGGAGTGCGCCAATGCCGTCACGCTGTGCGTTAAGCTCGTCGATACGGGCATTCTGATTTTCCTTTTCGGAAAGAACCTCGGCAATTCTCGAGTCGAGAGAAGCGATCATCTCCTCTGCGCTGCGAATGCCTCCCATGATCTCGGCAGCCTTAATGCTGTACTCGTTAGCATGCTGGTTGCACTCATCCTTCTTCTCGTCAAGCACGCCCATCTCGGCGCTTCTCTTGGATCTGAAGTCACGAAGTGCGGCAATTCTCTCAAGATTTGCCTCATATTCAGCCTCAAGAGAGATAAGCTCCTCGCCCTCCTTGGACTGCTGACCGATAATGCTGTCATAATCGGCACGAAGCTTTTCTATTATATCGTTATTTGCGTTAAATTTAGCGTTTGCGTTATCAAGGGCCGCAAACTGAGAACGGGAGAGTGTGAGAAGAAGCTCCTTCTCCTGCTCTGCATCACGAAGGGTCTCACGGGCAGAGGTAATCTCCTTCTCTACCTCGGAGAGCGACTTCTCTGCGACTGTAATCTTCTTTTCAAGCGCCTTAGCTTCCTCACGAAGCTCGCTTATGGTGTTAAGTCTTGAAAGAATGCCGCTGTCACGCTTTGTGCTACCGCCGGTAAAGGAACCGCCTGCGTTAATAACCTGGCCGTCAAGTGAAACCACCTTTACTCTGTAGCGAAGCTGCTTTGCAGCCTTTGCCGCATTCTCGATTGTATCGAATACAAGCGTACGGAGAAGCAGCCATTCAATAACCGAGCGATACTCGTTATCCGATTTAACCAGCTTGTCTGCACGGCTTACGTAGCCCTCAAACCTTGCTGCCTCACGGATCTCGTCGGTCTCGCCGGCAGGTCTGATAGCGCTGATGGGATAGAAGGTTGCACGTCCTGCATTAGCCGCCTTAAGAGCGTTGATAGCCGCTGTTGCGGTATTCTCGTTCTCAACCACTATGTTCTGAAGACTTGCTCCGAGAGCAGTCTCGATTGCTGTAATATACTTCTTATCTATGCTGATAAGAGAGGAAAGAGGACCGTATATCTTTCCCTTGCCTGCAAGTCTGCCGCCAAGGTATTCCTTCATAACGTACTTAACGCTCTCTGCATAGCCCTCGAAATGATCGTTCATGCGCTGAAGCATCTCAGCACGCTGACTTACTGTATCACGGCGAAGCTTTGCATCGTTAAGCGAAAGAGTCATCTCGTCACGCTTGTCCGAAAGACTATTGATCCTCTCGGTAGCGTCGGCAATTAGTCCGTCCTTCTCGGCAATGCTTGCTTTAAATCCGGATGCCGCTTTTTCACAGCGCTCAGCCTCGGCAGAAAGAACCTTTGCCTCAGCCTCGTACTTCTTTATCTCGCTCTCAATATCATGTGACTTGTCACCGCCGCTCTGACGGGAGCTTTTAAGAACGTTGATCCTTACGTTGAGAGCAGAAGCGTTGTTCTCCTCAACGGTAAGCTCATCAAGAGCCTCCTCAAGCTGACGGCGTGCCTCCTCGATCTGAATAATAAGGCCCTGCTCCTCGGCAATAAGCTCAAGACGTTCATCCATTATTTCCTTATGCTCTGCCTCGATCTTCGCCTTTTTATCAAGATACTCACGCTTGTTTACCTCAAGGAGAGTTCGGCTGGTCTCAAGCTCGGATATTCTGTGACGGCAGCCTGCAATAAGCTCTGCTGAATGGCTGAAGTTGGTCTCTGCAACCTGAAGGGCGTTGTCAAGCTGATGAAGCTTATCGGTGGTCTCACGGATCCTGTCAAGCAGCTGCTCGGACACAGCCTTGCTCTGCTGCGCCTTCTCATAGAGATTCTCGTTCTGAAGCTCAAGATCGGCAATTACCTGATCGATGATCTCAAGGTCTCTCTGCGAAAGGCGGAGCACCTTATCTGCCTCGGCAATATCCTCACGTATTTTCTTTGTATCAAAGAGCCAAAGGGATACGTCGGCTCTCTTCTTTTCCTCATAGAGCGCAAGACCCTTGCGAGCCTTCTCTGCCTCCTTCTCAAGAGGACCAACACGTCCCTCAAGCTCGAGAAGAATATCTCTCACTCTATCAAGGTTGTCCTGAGTCTGCTTAAGCTTTCTTTCGGATTCCTCTTTTCTGTGACGGTACTTGGATATACCCGCCGCCTCCTCGAAGATATTACGGCGCTCGTCGCTCTTCTTGGAGATTATCTCTGCGATCTTACCCTGACCGATAATAGAGTAACCCTCTCTGCCGACACCGGTGTTCATAAACAGCTCGTAAATGTCACGCAGACGCTTGGGCTGACGGTTTATAAGATATTCGCTCTCGCCTGTACGGTAGTAGCGTCGGGTAACCACAACCTCATCAAACTCGGAGTCAAGTCTGTGGTTGGGGTCGGAGTTATCAAAGGTTACCGATACCTCGGCAAAGCCCATAGGACGGCGATCGTCTGTACCGCCGAAGATAACGTCCTCCATTCTGGTACCACGAATATTACGGCTGGAAAGCTCACCGAGAACCCAACGCATAGCGTCGGAAATATTCGATTTACCGCTTCCGTTGGGGCCAACGATTACCGTTGCGCCACGCTCAAAGGAAAGAACGGTTCTGTTTGGGAAGGATTTAAAGCCATGAAGCTCTAATGATTTTAAATACATTTTATCTCTCCGTTTTTGATTTCAAGTAAAATCCCGTATTTGGGAATAGAATCATCCTCGGCAAAGCTGATATTCTTATATCTCTCTGCAAGTCTGATCCTGTTTCGTTTATGCTGACCTATCGCCTTGGATAAGGCGCCACGGCTAACACAAACCTTTATATTCTCATCTCCCGATAATTGCTTATCGGAAAGCATTTTGCAAATTTTGTTATAATAAACCTCACCGATCACAAGCTCGCCAAGTGAGGGGTGATTAGGTCCTGCGAGATACTTGTCCTCGCCAGACAGATTCTCACTTGCCTGAAGTCCGATGCGGATAACGTCGACGCCGCTGTCTATAAAGACCTCAAGCACTCTTGCGGAGCGCCAGATCGCATCATCAAGCGAAAGGGGCTGGTAAATGCCCGAGAGCGCCATATCGCAAAGCTCGGTCTCACGGAATACAACGGTAGGATATATCCTGGCAGCCGAGGCTCCCGAGGCAACGATAAATCTAGCGGTCTCAAGCTCGCTTTCAAGAGTGGATCCCGGAAGTCCGATCATCATCTGTCCAACAAGCGAGATGCCCGATTCTACGATAATTTTGCAAGCTTTTAATTCTGCCTCAAAATTATGCCCTCTTTTTGATATTTCAAGAACCGAATCCGAGCTGCTCTGAAGTCCCAGCTCCACAGTTCTCACGTTGTATTTTTTCAAGATTCCGACCATCTCGCTATCTATGTAATCCGGTCTTGTAGAGCAGCGCAAGGACTGAACCCTACCTGCCGAAATATAGGAATTCGCTATCTCGAGAAGTGAGATCATAAGCTCCCTGTCGATGCCTGTAAAGGAGCCGCCAAAGAAGGCGATCTCGACCATAGCATCCTCCCGGACCGTCAGAAGCGCCTCCTCGATAATCGGAATAACCTCCTCGGGGTGAAATTCACTCACACCCGAAATGCTTCGCTGATTACAGAATACGCACTGATTGGGACAGCCGAGATGGGGAATAAAGATCGGAATATTTATATGCCTCATCACAGTACACCAAAGAGCTTTAAGGCAACCTTAGCCGCCTGCATCTCAGCAAGCTTCTTGGTTTTTGCAAAGCCCCTGCCCACCTCGTTGTTGTTGATATAGGCGGCAACGGTAAAGCGTTTGTCGTGCTCGGGTCCTTGCTCAAAGAGAACACGGTATTCAAGAAGCGCCGCACCGTCCTGCTCTGCCAGCTGCTGAAGCATTGTTTTATAATCGTTTCTCTGTATAGAGGCCTGCTTTATCTCATCGCCAAAGAGCGAGAGTATGACCTCCTTGTATCTGTCACTTCCCTGCGCCACCGAGTCAAGGTAAACAGCTGCGATAAGCGCCTCGGTCGCATCAGCAAGTATCTTCGGTCTGCTGCGGCAATCGCTGAATTCCTCGCCGTTGCCAAGATTTAGATACTTACCAAGCTCTATCTTACCTGCTATCTTTGCAAGGGTCTTCTCGCAAACAAGCGTCTGACGCATCTTTGTAAGCGAGCCCTCCCTATGCTTTGCATAGCTTTCGTAAAGGCTCTCGGAAATAACAAGCTGAAGCACCGCATCTCCAAGAAATTCAAGTCGCTCGTTAGACTCGGCTCTCATTCCCCTTGCGCGAAGCTCGTTTGTATATGAGGAGTGAGTCAAAGCGGCATCAAGATATGATAGATCCTTAAAGCTATAGGATATCTTCTCCTGCAGCTCAAGCACGTCTTTTCCAAGTGCCATTATCTCACTCCCTTCATAGTTTCTTAGTTGTTTTCAGCCTCAAAAAGGCTGAAGTTCTTTATAATTTCCAGCGAGCGAGTAGCATAGGCCTCGTTTCTCGCCTTCTTACCCCCCTTAACCTTCTTCTCGAAGGGAGCGATAATGCCAAAGTTCGCATTCATAGGCTGGAAGGACGAGGACACACCGCCCTCGCTTACGTAATGAGCAAGTGCGCCTATCTCGGTCTCCTTCGGGAAAATTACAGCATCTCTGCCGAGAGCGGACATAGCCGCATTCACTCCCGCCACAAAGCCGGATGAAGCCGACTCAACGTAGCCCTCAACACCGGTCATCTGACCTGCGAAGAATATTCTGCCCTCTTTTTTCACCGAATAAATGGGAGTTAAGAAGCCGGGAGAGTTAAGATAGGTATTTCTGTGCATAACTCCGTATCTGAAGAACTCCGCATTTTCAAGTCCGGGTATCAGACCGAACACACGCTTCTGCTCACCGAAGGTGAGATGGGTCTGGAAGCCAACTATGTTATACATAGTTCCCTCCTTGTTCTCACGTCTCAGCTGAACGGTGGCAAAAGCATCCTCGCCCGTTCTGGGATCGGGGAGACCCACGGGCTTCATAGGACCGTACCTTAAGGTATCGTAACCGCGGGATGCCATTACCTCAACAGGCATACATCCCTCAAACACGGTAAGATCCTCCTGAAGCTCTTTATCAAAGGCCTTAAGAGGCGCCGCCTTGGCGTGAATAAGCTCGTTATAGAACAAGTCATACTGTTCCTTTGTCATAGGACAGTTAAGATAATCCTCGGGATTTCCCTTACCGTATCTTGATGCAAAGAAAGCAACAGAGGTATCTACCGTCGAAAAATCAACGATAGGCGCGGCAGCATCAAAGAAATGAAGCTCACCGCCGCCTGTATATGCCGAAATACTGTCTGCAAGAGCCTCCGAGGTAAGCGGACCGCTTGCGATAACGGTAATTCCCTTGTCGGGTATTTCGGTAGCCTCTCCCTCGATTACTGTAATATTCGGGTGATTTCTTATTTTTTCTGTAATATAGGCGCTGAACAGCTCACGGTTGACCGCAAGTGCCGAGCCCGCAGGAACCTCGGTGGCATAAGCCGCCTCCATAATCAGCGAGCCAAGGCTCATAAGCTCCGCCTTGAGAAGTCCTACGGCATTACTTGTGTCGTTGGATCTCAGGGAATTGGAGCAAACAAGCTCCGCAAAGCCGTCTGAATGATGAGCGGGCGAATGCTTATGAGGCTTCATCTCGTAAAGCTCAACCTTTACACCAAGACGTGCGGCAGCGTAAGCCGCCTCGCATCCTGCAAGTCCTGCGCCTATGACCTTTATAGTCGGTACGCCGCTCATTACTCGATCACCGTCATTTCTTCGTCACGCTTATATCCGCAATTCTTCTCCTTACAGATAACCCCCTTACGGCTCTTACGGTAATAAAGCATACCGCCGCAATCGGGACATTTCTCCTTAAGAGGCATATCCCAGGAGGAGAAATCGCAGTTAGGATACCCCTCGCAGCTGTAGAAGAGCATCTTACCCTTGCCGTGTCTTGCAAGGATCTTGGAATTACACTTAGGACAGCTTACGCCTGTATCGGTAACCTTCTGCTTTGTAAAGGTACAGGTAGGATAGTTCTCGCAGGCGTAGAAGCTGCCGTATCTGCCGTTACGAACAACCATCTCGCCGCCACAGACCTCACACTTAAAGCCCGCGAGGGCGGGAGTAGTGTTCTCGGTGGCAACAACGTTGCCGTTCTTATCAACCGCCTTGGTGCATTTGCACTCGGGATAGTTGGGACAGGCAAGGAACTTACCGAATCTGCCATTTTTATATACCATTTTCGCTCCGCACTTGTCACAGGTAACGTCGCTCTCCTCTGCGGGAATATTGATCTCGACCTTGTTGTTGCCCTTCGAAACGGCCTCAAGCTCCTTCTCAAAATCAGCCCAGAAGTCCTTTAACAGACCGAGCGTGGTGTTCTCCTTGCGCTCGATAGAGTCAAGCTTATTCTCCATAGAGGCGGTAAACTCGTAGTCTATTATCTCAGGGAAATGCTTACGCATAAACTTGGTGGTTATCTCACCGAGAGGAGTCGCCACAAGCGACTTACCGTCACGCTTAACGTATTCTCTCGATACGATTATGGAGATGATAGGCGCATAGGTAGAGGGACGGCCAATGCCGTTTTCCTCAAGGAATTTGATAAGAGATGCCTCTGTATATCTTGCAGGGGGCTCTGTGAAATGCTGCTGCTTCTTAACCTCTTTTGCAGAAAGAAGCTCGTTTTTCTTAATATTAGGCAGGCTTGTAAGATTAAGTCCCTCGGTCTCGGGATCCTGGGTATCGTCCACATAATCGTAGATGGTAAGATAGCCCTTGGACTTGATAACGTAGCCGCCTGTCTTGAACAGGTAGCCCGAGTTCTCTATATCAACCGAAACGGTGTCAAGCACCGCAGATTCCATCTGGCTCGCAATAAATCTCTCCCAGATAAGCTTATACAGTCTGTACTGCTCGCTTGTAAGCATCTTTCTTATAGACTTGGGAGTGATATAAACGTTTGAAGGACGGATAGCCTCGTGAGCGTCCTGAGCTGATGCGCCAACCTTATAGGTTCTTGCATTGCCGGGAAGGAACTCCTCACCGTACTTTTCCTTGATAAATGCCGCACAGCTCTCCTGGGCAACGGTGGATACTCTGATAGAGTCGGTACGCATGTAGGTAATAAGACCCTGTACGCCACCATACTGAGAGCCGAGATTAAGACCGTCGTAAAGCTCCTGCGCAACCTTCATAATCCTTTGGGACTGATAGCCGAGCTGCTTGGATGCCTCCTGCTGAAGCGTGGAGGTGGTAAAGGGAGGCGCGGGCTGCTTGTACTTTACAGCATGACGAACGTCGGTTACACGGAACTCGCCCGAATTGATCTTATCCGCCGCCTCGGTAGCCTCAGCCTCGTTGGAAAGCTTGATCTTTCCCTTCTTATCGCCGAAGAGCTTTGCATTTACAGCCTCGCCGTCGGCATTATGAAGAGTTGCCTCGATAGTCCAGTATTCCTGAGGAACGAAGGCACGGATCTCCTCCTCACGCTCGGTGACGATCCTTGCGGCAACAGACTGTACTCTACCGCCCGAAAGACCGCTCTTTACGTTCTTCCATAGCACCTCGGACAGCTTGAAGCCTACAAGACGGTCGAGAATTCTTCTCGCCTGCTGGGAGTTAACAAGGTCCTCGTTGATTTTTCTCGGGTTCTTGATAGCCTCCTTGACCGCACTCTGTGTAATCTCGTTAAAGGTTACACGGCAGGCCTTATCCTTGGGAATACCAAGCTCGTTTGCGATATGCCAGGAAATTGCCTCACCCTCACGGTCAGGGTCGGTCGCAAGAAAAATCTTAGATGCGCTCTTTGCTTCCTTTTTAAGCTCCTTGATAACGTCGCCCTTACCACGTATATTGATATAGTGAGGCTCGAAGTTATTCTCCACGTCAATACCGAGAGTGCTCTTGGGCAGATCTCTGATATGGCCCTTGGACGCTATAACCTTGTAGTTGGAACCAAGATACCCCTTTATTGTATTAGCCTTTGCGGGCGACTCAACAATTACTAAATTAGCCATTTATATTTAAGCAGTTTTAAAACTGCAACCTTTCTTATTAAGTATTACCTGAATTTACGTGAAACAGCCTCGCCCGGCAGGAGAACAACGAAGCCGCCGACCTCAAGCATGAGAAGATATCTCATAAGCTGTCTTAAGTCGGTTTTTTCGTCCACAAGCGACTCAAGAGAGCAGCTGCCCGAGGTAGGGATCCTTTTGTAGATCTCAAGGGCTCGCTTATCAAAGCTTGCGGGAGGAGTAACCGCCTCCGGTTCCTTATCGTCCGTCACAGGCTCGCTTACGGGCGCTTCCCTGACCGTTCTTTTCTTCGGTCTCGGAGCCTCGAAAATATCGTCGCCGGGACAGACAGCCACAACTCCGTATTCACCAAGCGAAGCCATCATATCCGCATTTAAGCGTTCCTTAAGCTTAAAGGGATTGATAACTCCACGGAAGCTATCGAGATAATCATTAAGAATATCCTCGGCTGTGGTGCATATTTTTGCTCCGCTCTTAATAAGCAGAGTGGTAAGCTGACTGTTCTTCTCACCCACGCTTGCGGGAAGCGCATATACCGGTCGTCCCTGCTCCTTCGCGCATCTGGCGGTTATCAGCGCGCCCGATCTCTCGGGGCCCTCAAATACCATAGTAGCTCTTGAAAGACCGCTGATAATTCTGTTCCTCTTTGGGAAATTCAGCTTATTCGGCGGAGTTCCGGGAGCGTATTCGGTCATTACACATCCACACTTAACTATTTCTCTTGCAAGACGGAGATGCTGCTCGGGATAGCAGACGTCAATTCCGCTGCCAAGAACGGCAACGGTTATTCCGCCCGCCGCAAGCGCGCCTGCCATAGCTACGCCGTCAATTCCTGTAGCCATACCCGAAACCACCGTAGCGCCGGCGGTAGCAAGGTCGTAGGAGATTCGGAAGGCATTCTTTCTTCCGTAGGCAGACAGATGTCTTGTGCCAACGGCAGCCACCGTAAAGCTTCTGTCAAAATCAGGCAATTTTCCTCTGTAATAAAGGAGAACAGGCGGATTGTCGATCTGACGAAGTAGCTCGGGGTATTTTTCATCATAATACGGCAGAAGTCCAACCAGATGCTTCTTGCAGAAGCGGTAAATCTCCTCTGCTCTGTCAAGGCTCTTATTTTCGAGAGCCGATCTGTCGGAATTTCTGTAACCGATAATTGAAGAGATCTTCTTCCCCTCGGCTAAATAAATATCCTTCGCATCGTCAAACTCCTTGATAAGCTTGCCGAAGGTGGAGCCGGAGGGACTGCAGCAAAGGGACAGCCATATCCAATATACTATTCTATCCATAAGCCTACCTCCCAATCAAATTCAGATATTATTTTGCTCCCACATAAATACCGCAGCGGCAACAGATGCGTTAAGCGACTCTGCACCCTCGGAAATGGGAATATATACGCTTGACGTACAGAGAGAGGAAATTTCTCTCGGTATGCCGTGACCCTCGTTGCCGATAATGAAAATATCGTCACCGCTAAGGCCGATCTCCTTAACGCTCTTTGCTCCATCGGTAAGCTCTGCGGCATAAACCGATCTTCCGTTTGCCTTCGCCGCCTCAATGAAGGAAGCAAAGTCCGAAACGGTGGTGATCTTCACACCGAACATAGTTCCCATAGCGGCTCTGACAGTCTTGGGATTATAAATATCCGCCGAATCGGCAGATAAAACGATATGCTGAACACCGAAAGCAACTGCGCTTCGGATAACCGCTCCCAGATTGCCCGGATCACGCAAAGAGTATAGCGAAAGGGCTCTTTCACCCTTGGAAATGAAAAAGTCTTCCTTATATATTATATCCATATTACGGAAAAAGTCAAGATGTTTTATTACGCTAATTATTCCCTGAGGCGCTTTTTCGGTAGAAATTTTATCAAAAGCCCCCTCGGAAAGAATTATCACCTGACAGTTATCGTATACAGAAAGCGAGGTAAAGGGAGAAAGCATATCCAAAAGTCGCTCCTCCTTGCCCTCCATAATGAAAATATGGGTCACGGGAAGCGAGTATTTGAGCGCCTCAAAAGTAAGCTTTTCTCCCTCAGCTATAAATGCAGAATTCTCACTCCGTCCCTTTTTCTCTGCAAGAGAAGCCGCCCATTTAACCGTAGGATTGTTTCTGCTTGAAATTATATCCCTGAAAATCTTCATTTTTGTATTTCCTTATAGTGATTAAAAAAAGACCCCGGTTTACCATCATACAACGGAAAACCGGGTAAATCTATATTAGAGAGCTGCCTTTGCCTTCTCGCAGATTGCAGCGAAAGCTTCCTTATCGGAAACTGCGATCTCAGCGAGCATCTTTCTGTTAAGATCGATACCTGCAAGCTTGAGACCGTGCATAAGGGTAGAATAGTTCATTCCACAAACCTTTGCCTGCGCAGAAATTCTTGCGATCCAAAGAGCACGGAAGTTTCTCTTCTTTTCCTTACGGCCAACAAATGCCTTGTTACCGGACTTCATTACGGCCTGCTTAGCCATCTTGAAGTGCTTGGACTTAGAACCCCAATAGCCCTTTGCAGCCTTGAGTATGCTATTTCTTCTCTTGCGCGTCATCATAGCGCCCTTAACTCTTGCCATTTTACATTATCCTCCTGATTTTCTTCTCTGCCTTATTACTTGTTAATAAGGTTTCTGTAAGTAGGTGCAAAGCTTTCGCTAAGGATAGCGCTCTTGCGAAGACCTCTCTTACGCTTTGCGGTCTTAAGACCGAGCTTATGACGATGGTTGTTGTGGGACATCTTAATCTTGCCGCTACCGGTGAGAGAGAATCTCTTGGCAGAAGCCTTATGTGTTTTAATCTTGCCCATTTTGTATCTCCTTTTCTGTCGGGGTTAACACCCATTATTTAATTAACTTATTTCTTATCCTGCTTTACGGGGCTGATAATGATAGACATATATCTTCCGTCAAGTACAGGCTTCTTCTCGGCGGCGCCAACCTCACGGCACGCCTCCTCGAACTTGAGAATGACCTCACGGCCAAGCTCGGTGTGGGACATCTCTCTGCCCTTGAAGCGAACAACAGCCTTAACCTTGTTACCCTCTGCAAGGAACTTCTTTGCGTGGTTAACTCTGGTCTCAAAATCGTGCTGCTCAATACGGCAGGAAAGCTGAATTTCCTTAACCTTTACTATTACCTGCTTTTTCTTAGCTTCCTTTTCTCTCTTATCACGCTCAAAGCAGAACTTACCGTAGTCGATAGCACGGCATACGGGAGGTGTTGCATTGGGAACGATAAGCACGAGGTCGACGTTATTGTTGTAAGCATAGTTACGCGCATCATCGATCTTCATAATTCCGACCTGCTCATTATCCGGACCGATTACTCTTACCTCCGGAACGTTGATTTCCTCGTTGATAGGCAAATCCTTAGAATTGTTGGGTTTAATAGTTTTGTACCTCCAAGAACAAAAAAATGCATACAGAGAATCTCCGTACGCACACTACTCCTCTTTGATAGAGGAAAAAATGTATTAACCAGGCGCACCCTCTGTGGCATGGTGAGAACGGAAATTCTGCTTTATTTTCAAAGTTTATTTCAACTTCTATGGTATTATACCACCCTTTTATTCATTTGTCAATAGTTTTTTTGAAGTTTTTTGGAATTTTTCATTTTCCACTTTTTTTACAAACTTGAAGATAAAAAATTGTTTATTTTTGCATATTTACAAACCTAAAAAAATGTAGTATAATAATTAAGCTGCAAAGCATCTTCAAAGGAGGCATCAAGCTCATGATGCTGATACCGATGTTGGTGTTTACGGTTATTGGTACATATTGCGGCATTGAGAACCTACACGTGGGGGCGTGTGGGTTCTTTTTTATTTATAGAAAATGTAGCATTTTGCCCGAAAACCCGCTAAATTCACCCCTATTTTTATATAGTAAAAAAAGATGAAAAAATTTCGGAAAAACCTATTGACAAATGATTACTCTTATGTTATACTTGTAAAGCGATTTGCTTTACAGCGCTTTTTCGGGAGACAGAGATATGTTTGAGAAGAATCTGAGAATTGCATATCTGCTTGACTTCTATGAGGATCTGCTTGATCCCCATATCAGGAGTGTGATGAGAGCATATTATGACGACGATCTTTCGCTGGCTGAGGTTGCAGAGGGCGAGGGTATCTCCCGTCAGGGCGTACGTCATCTTATTAAAAAGGGTGAGGATGCGCTTGAATTTTACGAGAGCAAGCTTGGTCTTGCGAAACGACACGAGGAGCTTGAAAAAGTCAGCGCTTCCCTGCTCGGGATAGGCGTAAGGCTTGAGGATGCTTCTCTTGCAGACGAGGCGGATGAGATTCGCCGTCTTGTCGAAGTAATAACGAAAGGAAATCAAGATGTTCCAAAGTCTAACTGATAAGCTTGCAAACGCTTTCAAAAAATTTAGGAACAAGGGAAAGCTTACCGAGGCTGACGTCAAGGAAGGTATGCGTGAGGTCAAGCTTGCGCTGCTTGAGGCCGACGTTAACTTTAAGGTAGTTAAGGAATTCACCAGATCGGTTACCGAGCGTGCTGTCGGTACAGAGGTGCTTGATAGCCTTCTGCCCGCACAGCAGATCGTAAAGATAGTTAATGAAGAGCTTATTAAGCTGATGGGCGGCGAAACGCCGAAGATCAACATCAGCCCCAAGCCTCCCACGGTAGTTATGATGGTCGGTCTTCAGGGTGCGGGTAAAACCACCCACGCAGCCAAGATCGCCAATATGTATAAGCAGAAGAGCAAGAATCCCCTCCTTGTTGCCTGCGACGTATACAGACCTGCCGCTATCGATCAGCTTAAGATCGTAGGTGAATCTGTTAAGGTTCCCGTCTTCTCGATGGGATCAAAGATCTCCCCTGTTGAAATTGCAAAGGCGGGCGTTGAGCACGCTAAAAAGAACGGTCACGATATGGTTATCATCGATACCGCAGGCCGACTTCATATTGACGAGGCTCTTATGGAGGAGCTTGTAAAGATCAAGACAAGCGTTTCCCCCTCCGAGATCCTTCTGACCGTTGACGCTATGACCGGTCAGGACGCGGTAAACGTAGCGAAGACATTCAACGATCTTCTTGACATCACAGGCGTTGTGCTTACAAAGATGGACGGCGATACCCGAGGCGGTGCCGCTCTCTCTGTCAAGTACATCACCGGCAAGCCTATTAAGTTTATCGGTATGGGCGAGAAAATGGATGCAATAGAGCTGTTCCACCCCGACCGTATGGCATCGAGAATTCTCGGTATGGGCGATATTCTCTCTCTTATCGAAAAGGCTGAGGCCGCTTACGACGAGAAGAACGCAAGGGAGCTTGAGAAGAAGATGCGTGAGCAGACCTTCTCTCTTGAGGACTTCTTAGTTCAGATGCGACAGCTTAAGAAGATGGGTAATCTCGATCAGCTTCTCGGCATGATGCCCGGTGTAAACGCCGGCTCGCTGAAGAACGCTCAGGTTGATGAAAAGCAGCTTGACAGGATCGAGGCTATCATACTTTCCATGACTCCCGAGGAGCGCCTTAAGCCCGACATTATAAACGGCTCAAGACGTAAAAGAATCGCCAAGGGATGCGGTCTTACCGTTGAGGACGTTAACAGACTACTCAAGCAGTTTGACCAGATGAAGAAAATGATGAAGCAGCTTTCGGGCAAGGGCGCCAGAAGAATGATGGGCCGCCGAATGGGCTTCTAATTAACAAGGTTTCAAAACAAAAAATAAATTATACAAATTTTGGAGGAAAAACAAAATGGCAGTAAAAATCAGACTTACAAGAATGGGTAAGAAGAAGAACCCCTTCTACAGAATCGTAGTTGCAGACGAGAGATCCCGTCGTGACGGCGCTCCTATCGAGGAGATCGGTTACTACAACCCCATGACCAACCCCGCTGACGTTAAGATCGACGCTGACAAGGCGACCAAATGGCTTAACAACGGCGCTCAGCCCACCGATACTGTTAGATCTCTTCTTAAGAAGGCTGAGATCATTAAGTAATTTCGAAAACGGGTAAACCAAATGGATTTCAAGAAAATACTTACCGACATCGCCCGTGCGATCGTTGACACACCCGATGCTGTTGTGGTTGAGGAAACCGTAAACGGTGATGACATTGAGCTGATTCTTACCGTTGCGGAGGACGATACCGGCATGGTTATCGGACGTCACGGAAGAATCGCCAAGGCTATCCGTCAGATTATGAAGGCGGCGGCTAACACCTGCGGTAAGCGTGTTACCGTTGAGATCAAGTAATCTGAATTGCTTTCTATAAAAAGAAGACCGATTTCGGTCTTCTTTTTATTTTTCTATTGCAAAAGCCGTTTTTCTGTTGTATAATTGAATTGATAAAATATGCAGATCGGAGAATACCATGAAAAAGTACATAATGGCATTAGATCAAGGCACAACAAGCTCTCGCTCGATAATCTTCGACAAGAACGGAAATATTGTCAGCGTCGTTCAGCGTGAATTTCCACAGATATTCCCCAAGGAGGGCTGGGTTGAGCACAATCCTATGGCAATCTGGTCTACGCAGATCGCAGCCTGCACCGAGGCGCTTATGCAGATCGGCGGATCCTGGGATGAGATATACGGTATCGGTATAACCAACCAGAGAGAAACGGTTGTAGTTTGGGACAGAGAGACCGGCGCTCCTATTTATAACGCTATCGTATGGCAGTGCCGCCGTACTGCCGACTATTGCGGCGACCTGAAGGAAAAGGGACTCGAAAAGCTTATCAGAAGCAAGACAGGCCTGCTTCTTGATCCATATTTCTCCGCATCCAAGGTTGCCTGGATACTTGACAACGTTGAGGGCGCAAGAGAAAGAGCTGAGCGTGGCGAGCTTTGCTTCGGCACTATCGACACCTGGCTTATCTGGAATCTTACCGAAGGTAAGGTTCACGCAACCGACTATACAAACGCATCGAGAACCATGCTCTTTAACATCCACACGTTAAAGTGGGATGAGGAGCTGCTTGATATTTTCAATATTCCCGCTTCCCTGCTTCCCGAGGTTAAGCCCTCCTCAGGCATCTTCGGTTACACCGATTCAAAGGTGCTTGGCGCGGAGATTGCCATCGGCGGTGTTGCAGGCGACCAGCAGGCAGCTCTCTTCGGTCAGTGCTGCTTCAATCCCGGTGAGCTCAAAAACACCTATGGTACGGGTGCATTCCTTCTTATGAATATAGGCGAGGAGCCTACAATTACAGATTCCGGACTTATCACTACCGTTGCCTGCGGGCTTGACGGCAAGGTAAACTATGCCCTCGAGGGCTCGGTGTTCGTATGTGGCGCAGCTATTCAGTGGCTTCGTGACGGCATGAGGGTTATTGAATCGGCAGCAGACAGCGAGTATTACGCAAGGAAGGTTCCCGACTCGGGCGGAGTTCTTGTCGTTCCCGCATTCCAGGGCCTTGGCGCTCCCTATTGGGATCCTTATGCACGTGGAATTATCGTAGGTATTACAAGAGCAACAAATAAATATCACATCATCCGCGCTACCGTAGAGTCTATGGCATATCAGACGGCAGACGTCATCGAGCTTATGGAGAGCTCGACCGGTATAAAGATCGACAGTCTTTCGGTTGACGGCGGAGCAAGTGCAAACGATCTGCTCCTCTCCTTCCAGTCTGATATTCTCGGCACAGCGGTAAAGCGTCCCGAGTGCATTGAAACCACCGCTCTCGGGGCTGCATATCTCTGCGGACTTGCGACCGGTGTATATAAATCCACCGACGAGATCAAGAACAATCGCAGAATAGCAAAAACCTTTGAACCCGAAAAGGATGCTAGCTGGCGTGAAGAGAAAATGGCAGCTTGGAAGAAAGCTGTCAGCCGCAGCCTTGATTGGAAATAATAATGAATACATAAAGGGGCTGTCACATTTGACGAGAACGAAAAAAAACCGAAAAGGATATGAAAAAACCTTTAACCGAACAAAAATTGTAAACGAGACAGTAAAAGGTTGAAATTCTGCGAATTTCTTCGGTTTTTATGGATTTTTTC
>CAZUJY010000019.1:0-19401 GCA_964620565.1 uncultured Ruminococcus sp.
GAACTTGGAGCCTGCAGCGATAGCGGCGTCAACCTGCTCGGTGGTAAGCACGGTGCCCGCGCCTACAAGCATCTCGGGATATGCGTCGGTGATTCTCTTGATAGCCTCAGCTGCGCAAGAGGTACGGAAGGTGATCTCCGCTGCGGGAAGACCGCCGTCGATAAGAGCCTTTGCAAGCGGAACTGCATCGTCTGCGTTCTCGATCTTGATAACAGGGATAAGGCCGATGGAATAGAGTTCTTTCATCATTTCGCTCATTTTAGATTTCTCCTTTATTTTAGCGTAAAAATATTTTATTTGCATATTAGGTCATCATAATTATACAATATTATGGCTCTAACTAGAATTGTAAAAATTGCTCTTTGCTATTGCAAAAATTGTCTTTTTCTCAAAAAAGTCGAAAATCTGAAGAATAGGCCTCTGCTTCACTTGACATTTTTTGCGCTCTATAATATAATATATTAACTGATATTTTTATCCTGAAAAAGCAGGGAAGGGAGGTAGAGTATATGCTTAAAATCGTCAGAAGCGGGCTTGGATCATCCTCGGTCAAGGCTCTTGTAAAAAATATAAGACATATCATATCAGAGGGCAGGCAGGCCTATCTTATCGTACCCGAGCAGCAGACGGTTATGGCAGAGGGAATGCTGGCACGCGCTCTTCCGCCCTCGTCGGTTTTGAATTTTGAGGTTACCAACTTCACCCGACTTGCAAACACCACCTTCCGTACCCTTGGCGGTCTGTCGGGGGAGTACTGTGACTCTGCGAAAAGATCGCTTATTATGTGGCGGACCCTCACCGAGCTCTCTCCCGCTCTCAATATGACCGCAGGCCGCCGTGAGATAAACGCAGGCCTTGTGGATCAGGCGCTATCCGCCGTGGCGCAGATGCAGAATCTCGGACTTCATCCCTCCGAGCTTTCGGAGGCTGCTGAGCTTGACGAAATTAAGGGTGACGGCAGACTTCTTGCCAAGATGACCGACCTTGCAGCCATATATTCGCTTTACAAGAAGCTTCTGTCCGAGCGCTATGCCGACACAGGCGACGATGCCGAGGCAATGTGCAAAAGACTTATGGAAAACCCCGATTTCCTCTCGGGTACAAGCATATTTATCGAGGGCTTCTCCTCCTTCACCGAGCCGCAGTATGCCCTTATCGGAATTCTGGCGGCGAGGAGCGATCTGACCGTTGCTCTCACGCTTCCCAAGGGTCTTGAGGAGTCCTTTGAGTACACCGAGATCTCCAAGTGTCAGCGCAGGCTTATCTCCTCCGCAAAAAAGCAGGGCGCAGACGTTAAGCTGTCGAGAGAGGAGGGCTACCGTTCACAGAGAAACGAGAGTCTTGACGAGATTTGCGATCTTTTATGGTCTACAATAAAGCTAAATGACAATATAACTTTACAAAGCAAGGATGATTTGCGCATTTTTGAGGCAAACACGCCCTATGATGAGTGCGCATTTATCTGCGAGGATATTAAGCGCAGGGTGATGGATGGAGCCGCCTTCAGTGACTTCGCTATTATTGCCCGCTCGGCTGATGGCTACCGTGGCATTCTTGACTGCGCTCTGTCGGACGCAAGGATCCCCGCTTTTATTTCCTCCCGCCGTGATATAAACGAGTTTGAGGCGATAAAGCTTATTTACACCGCCTACGCCGCTTGCCGTGGCTTTGCCCGTGAGGACGTTATCAGCTACTCAAAGTGCGCTCTGTCGGGTATCAGCCGTGAGAGATGCGACGAGTTTGAGACCTACGTCAACACCTGGCAGATCACAGGCCGCCGCTTTACCGACGATGGCGTGTGGAATATGAACCCTGCGGGCTATACTCTTCACAGAGCCGAGGGTACAGATGAAAAGCTTGTCCGCATAAACGAGGTCAGACAGAGCATTATCCGTCCCTTAAGCGCTCTCCGTGACAGAATTGCCACTGCCGATACGGTAAGGGCACACGCAGAGCTGCTGCTCGACTTCCTTACCGAGATAGATATGGAGTCGGCTCTTAAGGAGAGATCGGCTGCGCTTTCAAAAATGGGTGAGAGCGCTCTTGCCGAGGAAAATTCGGCGCTCTGGCAGCTTATCTGCAACGCTCTTGACACCCTTGTCACCGTTCTCGGTGATGCTCCTGCCGATGCGGAGGGCTTCTTGGCTCAGCTTAAGGTTGTGTTCTCCGCCACCAATATCGGCCGTATCCCCTCCTTTGCCGACCAGGTGACCGTGGGTAGTGCGGATATGCTAAGGCTTTACGACAAAAAGCACATATATCTTATCGGCGTGAACGCAGGTAAATTTCCCTCCGCCGTCAGCGATCGCTCCTATTTCTCCGAGCGTGACAGACGCAGACTTTCGGAGTGCGGACTTGCCATAGATCCCGAGCTTGAGATCAAGGGGGCAAGAGAGCTGTATATATTCAGCCGTGCCTTTTCCTACGCTACCGACAGCGTTACGCTGTCCTATTCCACCGCCGATACTCGCTTTAAGGCTATCGAGCCTGCCGAGGTAATCGGCAGAATTTCCGACCTTACAGGCAATACCGTAATACCTGTAAAGATCGACAGCCTTTCTACCGTGAACAAGCTTTATTCGGCTGAAAACGCTCTTCTGAGTATGGGCGATATGAGTGAGAGCTACGATGCGGTGAGAGATGCGCTGATAGATTCGGGCTTTGAGCGTGAGGTCTCGGTGCTTGAGGGAGATATTTCCAATTCCTCCGCAAGGCTTGGCGGCGAGATAATCTCCCCCGACCGTCCTCTCCCGCTTACCCAGACACGTATTGACTCCTACGTAAACTGTCCCTTCGGCTATTTCTGTCGCTATCTGGTACAGCTTCGTGAGGATGAGACTGCCGAGTTTGATGCCCGCAGCATAGGCTCCTTTATCCACGCAATTTTAGAGAACTTCTTCCGTGCGCTGTCCGAGCAGGGCAGAAGCTCGGGCGAGCTTACCGCCGAGGAGCGAGTCAGCCTTACCCGTGCCGCTGCGGAAAAATATATTGCAGAGCTTGGCGAGGACGTTATCGGCGCCAGCGTGCGCACAAGAATAAAGATCGACCGACTCTGCCGTGCGGCGCTTCCTGTTGTGGAGGGGCTTTGCGAAGAGTTCAGTCAGTCGGCATTTGAGCCCAGATTCTTCGAGCTCTCCCTAAGCCGCTCGGACGACTCTACGCCCGACCCCATAAGCCTTACCACCGACACAGGTAGGGTCAGCATCTACGGTATTATCGACCGTGTGGATGCATACAAAAAGGGTGAGGACGTATACCTTCGTGTTATTGACTATAAGACGGGACATAAGGAGTTTTCTCCCGAGGATATGGCAGAGGGCTCTAACCTTCAGATGTTCCTCTACCTTAAGGCGCTTGTGGAGAGCGAGAACAGGAAATTCCGTGAGAGCCTTGGCGTAGGCGAGGGCGGCAGACTAATTCCCGCAGGCGTTATCTACGTAAAGACCTCTGTTCGTGACGTTAGGGTGGATACGCCCGACGATTCCAAAGCATCCGAGGCGGTGAAATCCGCCCAGGTCAGAGAGGGAATGGTGCTTGACGATCCCGACGTGCTTTCGGCAATGACCCTGAAGTACACCCCTGTCTACTCAAGGCGCACCCCCGACAAGATCGCCGACAAAAAGCGCAAGTTCCTCTACACCGAGGAGGGCTGGCAGACCATTATGGAGACGGTGGAGGAGTCGGTAGGCAGAGTAGCCGACGGCATCAGAGCCGGTGTGATGGATGCCTGTCCTAAGGAGGAGAAGGACAAGTCGCCCTGTGAGTACTGTAATTTCAAAGCTATTTGCCGTCGTGGATGATAAAATTTGTAACAATTTCCGTTTACTGAACCTCGACGTATGAAAATACGCCTTCGCTCGCAAACGAAAATTCTTCCTAAATTTTCTCTATCCACGAAAGAGAATAATGAAACAAATTTGTTATAATTCCCATTTGCCGGACACTCGACGTAGGCAACTACGCCTTCGGTCGCAAGCGAAAATTCTATCTGTATTTTCCTAAAAACAAAAAATGACGCAATTTCTTGCGTCATTTTTTTATTGTCTTTTTTATCCTTTTTGCGATCCGACGGGGTTGACAATACTGTATCCCACGTTTACAAGGTGGTCGGCAACACGCTCAAGGCCGAGTATTGCAGATGAGTAATAAGGGCTTACCTCTATGCTGCAATTTCCCTCTGCAAGACGGGAATAGTGGCTTGCGGTAAGATCGAGCTTCATATCGTCTACCGTGTTCTCAAGCTTGGTAAGCTCGGGCAGATTCTTTTTGTTAAGATTTTCAAAGGCATCCTTCGCTATCTCCAGCATAGAAAGCACGTGATCTGACATCTTTTTAATATCAGCCCTTGCCGTATTCGAGAAGCGGATGCTCTTGCCGTTCATTTCTTCGCCTATTTCATAGAAATTCTCTGCATGGTCGCCGATTCGCTCAAGGTCGTTGAGAACGTGGAAATAGGAACCGATTATCCTCTCATCGTGCTGAGATGCGCCGGTCGAAAGCTTGATAAGAAATTTGGTCAGCTCTCCGTTCGTGAAGTCGATTATACGCTCGTTGCCCTTGATGCGCTCGCCATCGGTGAGCTTGCCGTTCTTCATAGCATCAAAGGAGAGGTTGATATTCTCCTCAACCAAGCCCAGCATATAATCCATTTCCTTTTTAACCTGCATCAATGCTACGGAGGGGGTGCTGAGAAGTCTGTCGTCAACGTATCTGAGAGCAAGCTTTTCTTCGACCTCGGTCTTGTCCTTGATGATAAGGCAGGAATACTTAACCAGCTGCTTTACGAAGGGAAGCAGGATAAGAGTGGTGGTTACGTTGAAGATAACGTGGAATGCCGACACCCTCATCTGAAGCGACATAGGATCGTCGCCGGGGAAGAGAGAAACAAGCAGATTTACCGTCTGATCCTTGAATATCCAGATAAGCGCGGTAAAGAGTGCGGTTCCGATAACATTGAAGGTGAAGTGTATCAGCGCAACTCTCTTTGAATTTGCGTTGCCGCCTACCGAAGCAAGCAGGGCTGTTACGCAGGTGCCTATATTTGCGCCGAGAATGATGAACAGCGCAAGCTCAAGGGGAAGCACACCCGTACCGACCATAGTGATAACTACACCGGTCGCAGCGGAGGAGCTTTGAATAAGTGCGGTAAATACTATACCTACCAAAATAAGCAGGAGAGGGAAATCGATTGCTTCAAAGATCTTGGTAAACATATCCTCAATAAGAGGGTTTCCAAATGCATCCTCGCTGCTCATAACCTCAAGTCCTACGAATATCAGACCAAGACCCGAGCAAAGCAATCCCGCAAGCTTGATCTTTTCTTTTTTGGCGAAGCCCATCATAACTCCCGCAAAGGCGAGGAGGTACATAAGCATATTGAAGTAGTCGTTTTTAAGAGCTACGAGAACGCCGGTGATAGTCGTACCTATGTTTGCGCCCATGATGATCGGTGTCGCTTGCATAAGCGTCATAACGCCTGCGTTTACAAGACCGATAACCATTACCGAGGTAGCCGAGGATGACTGAATAATGGCGGTTACACCCGCGCCTATTCCCACACCGGAAAAGCGGTTGTTGCTGATCTTCTCAAGCATTTTTTTCATTCCGCTTCCCGCGCTCTTCTCGAGAGCATCACTCAAAAAGTTCATTCCGACGATGAATACGCCAACTCCGGCCAGCAGCCAAATTAAGCTTTGAAATATTTCCATAAGTATTTGCCTTTCTTTATATGCGAAAGGGCGGCAAGGCGCCGCCCTTTAGGTGGAAAACGGTCGTTTATCTTCTCTTTTCGATTATATGCAGCGTGGGATTTACGATCTGGTCGCAGACAGCAACAGAGGTCTGTCTGGTAGCCATAAGTCGCATACCGATATTTTCGATAATGTTGCGGGGAGGAAGGGGAAGATCACGCATTTCTTTAGAGTTGATCTGCTTGGACTTGGACATAATAGAGATATATCTGTCGTAAATGGTGGAGTTAAGAAGTGCGAAAAGTCCGAAGGCAAATCTGGGATTGATCTCGATGTTCTTATCCACGGTGTCGATAAAGTTGATCTTGTTGTGTGTGCTGATGTATCTGTGGTTGGGAAGCTGCGCCGCCATATAGATAGCAGAGTTAACGAATCTGTCGTCGCTCTTTGCGGGCACACGCTTGATGATGATCATATTCTTGTTGCGCTGAACAAGCTTCTCGTTAAGGGGAACGATATACTGATGCTTGATAGGCTGGGGGAAGCGGATCTGACCGCCCTTGATAGCAGAGGGACGGATAAGGGGAACAGAGCCCTTAACGGGATCGGTAAAGAGCATACCCTCGCATCTGGAGTCGAGAATAAGACCTGTGCTCATCTTAAGGCCAAGGCTGGTAAGAGTCTCGGGCAGATCGGAGATGTGCTTTACGATCTTGGTGTCCTCAACGCTCTTGGGCAGAGTAAGAGTACCGTCCTCCTTATCCACTACGAAGGAGTAGGGAACGGGGGGGAGTGCGGTGATCTTTGCGCCGTTGTCGGTAGAGGTGGTAATCTCAACGGTGTCACCCTTTTCTGCGTTAGCGTAAGCTAAAACGAAGGACTTCTTGAGAGGGATAGCTCTCTTGGTGTTCTTCTGCTTGCCGACGAAGAGGTGGATCCTGCGAAGAGCAAGAGTGGACGCCATCTCCTTACGGAAGTTAGCAACGCCCGACGAGGTAGCCGCATTGGTGGGAAGTGTAATAACCAGCTGACCCTCTGCCTCAAGATGATTTGCGGCGAGGCGGCAGAAGAGATAGGGCGCGCCTGTCTTAAGCTGGGTAACTCCGCCAACTGCCTCAGCCTCGGGAGAGTGCTTGTCTATAAGATCAAGGGGGGGATTGCAGAGGATAATGTCAAACTTGTCCTCGTTTATCTCATCAAAGAGAGCCACGGTATAGTGGTTCTTCGACTCGGTGAGATAGTTTTCCTCGTATACGGTAACGTACAGTCTTACGCCGTAGTCGTGACGGCACTTCTTTCTGATACGCTCCAGGTTGTTTTTAAGCATGGGAATAAACACAGGGTCGTTCTCATAGCAGGTGATAAAGATCTGCTTTGCGAGAGGGCAGCTCTTGCACACAGCCTCGATAGCTGCAGCGGCGAGGATACCTGTGCCTGCTCCGGGATCAAGAATTGTATATACTGTTTTCTTCTCATCAAGCGAGAGCATGTCCGCCATAAGTCTTGCGGTGTCCTTCTTTGTGAAAAGACGGCCGAGACGGATGTTCTCACTCTTGGATTTTTCTCTTATTAGCTTGTTGGTATTTCTAACGGCTAAACTAAGCATGATGTACCTCCAAAAATTCTGCCTTGAATTATCAATTATTATTTTAACATATATTTTTACCCTTTTCAAGACATTTTTAAAGTTTTTTATCAAAAAATATTGCAAATGAGGTCGAAAGATGTTATACTATAATAAATTACTATGATTTTTTGATCGGCAGACTATAAATTTGCCGCATCTTGAAGGGAAGGTACATATAATGAGCGAAAAGACTCAGGCTACCGTTTTAAAATTTCTCCATTGCGCCGACGTGCATCTTGACACTCCCTTTACGGGCCTTTCTCCCGAGAAGAGTGATGAGAGAAGAATAGGTCTTCGTCAGAGCTTTATGAAGATGATGGAGTACGTGCGTGGAGCAGGCATTAATTACGTGCTTATCAGCGGCGATCTCTTTGAGACCGACTGCGCTACCAACAGCACCGCCGAGCTTCTCATCCGTGAGTTCCGTAACAGCCCGGATACCAAGTTTATTATTGCTCCCGGTAAGTACGATTGCTATGAAAGCAACCCCATATACACCTCGGGCAGACTGCCTCAGAACTGCTATATCTTCTCCTCGGACAAGATCGACCGCTTTGACTTTGAGGATGACAGAGTAGTTATCTACGGCTGGGCGTTCCTTGGAGAGAGCCTTACCGCAAGTCCTCTTTACGACAGACGTGTGGGCGACAGCTCCAAGATCAATATCGTTTGCGGCTACGCAGACCTTGACGGTCCCATAGGCTCTACCCTCTGTCCCGTATCCACCTCCGATCTTAAGAAGTTTGGCGCAGATTACTACGCCTTCGGCTCAAGACACGAGGGCGGCGATTTCGTTAACCTCGGCTCCTCTATGTACGGCTACTCTGGCGCTCTTGAGTCCACCGGCTTTGACGAGCCCGGTATCGGCGGTGCGAAGCTTATCACTGTTAAGTACAAGGGCGGCGAGATGTCTATGGATGCGAAGAACCTTACCTTTGGTAAGATCGTGTTCAAGAAGGAGACCGTTGACATTACCGGCGTTGACTCGGGCAGCGAGATCGTAAGCCGTGTGAGCCGTCTTGTAAGCGACAGAAAGTACGGAGCGGAAACCGCTCTGTATATCGAATTCACAGGAGAGATCGATCCCCGCTTCATTATCCCCAAGAATCTTGGCAGCGAGGCATTCGGTCTTTACTCCTTCGAGATGTGCGACAGAACCATGCCTCTTTATAACACCCAGAGCTTCAAGCGTGATATGTCGGTAAAGGGTGAGCTTTACCGTCAGCTCGTTCCCATGCTGACGAGCGACAGCGAGGAGGAGCGCCTTCTCGGCGCCCGTGCCTTTCGTGAAGGCCTCGCCGCTCTTGAAAACAGAGAGATTGACACATAAATAAAAAAAGCAACCGATTTTTCGGTTGCTTTTTTTGTCGCCAACAATAATAATTTTATCATAAAATTATCTCTCTGTCAATAGAATTTCATAAAATAGTACAAGTTTTACACATTGGATATATTTATCAAAAAATTTTGAGAAATTTTAGAAAAACTGTTTATTTTTCACAAAATATATGCTATAATAAAGATGCGGAGAGGTGTTGCGCATCAGCTCCGCTCCGCAAAACCCAACGAAAGGATACCCCACGTGGGGTGCTCTCGAAAGAGAGCGGTAACAGTATGAAGATTACGATTTACGGCAAGCAGATGAGCGTTCGTGAAAGTCTTAAGGAAGCGGTTGAAAAGAAGCTTTCTAAGTTTGACAAGTTCTTTGGCCCTGACACAGAGGCATTCGTCACCTGCAAGGTTCGCAAAGGAGTAAAAATCATCGAGATCACCGTAAATTACGGCGGTACCACCTTCCGCTGCGAAGAGGAGAACGAGACCTTTATCACTGCGCTTGACAGAGCGGTTGAGGGCCTTGAAAGACAGATCAGAAAGAACAAGACCCGTGTTGAGCGTATGGTTAAGCAGTCGCCCGTTCTCATCGGCGACTACGATGATGACGAGTATGTTGAAGAGGATGAGTTTGAGATCCGTGTAAAGACCTTCCCCTTCAAGCCCATGACCCCGGAGGAAGCGATCCTCCAGATGAATCTGATCGGACACGCATTCTACGCCTTCACCGATTCGGAGAGCGGCGAGACATGTGTTGTATATAAGAGGAAGGCTGGCAGCTACGGCCTCATCGTTCCTGAAAGATAAGACGCTAAATTTGGCGCAAGCCGCCTTTTCCGACCAAGCTCGACGTATGTAGCGAAGCGGCACGAGGGTATTGAATGACAGTCCGGTGGACTGTTAGACCCCGAGTGTGACCGAGCCGCAGCGAGAAACTACGTCTTCGGTCGCAAACAACGCTTTTATCTCAAATCTATCTCCTTATTTCACCTCTCGCTGTAGTAGCGAAGCGGCCTGAGAGTGTTAGAAAACAACACAGTGCGTTGTTTTCCCTCGAAGGTGACCGAGCCACAGCGAGTAACTACGTCTTCGGTCGCAAACAACGCTTTTATCTCAAATCTTTCCATCTAAACCAGGGGCGGTTTTTGCCGCCCCTTTACGTTTTTTGTTTTTTTCGAAGAAAAGAGAAAAAGAAGTAATATATATAGACAAACATTTTCGTTTGTACTATTAATCTGTATGGAGAAAAATATGAAAAAGATCAAGATTTTATTATTGTCAACCTTAACATTGTTTACATTGCTGTTTTCGGGATGTGAATTGATTTCGGGATTGCGGCACATACACGATTTTCAATACATGAGTATTGATAATTTTACTCATTACAAAGAGTGCCGTTGCGGTGAAAAGACCGAGCCTCAAGCTCATAGTTATAAATGGATTGTTGACGAGGAAGCTACAGAGAGCAAAACAGGACTGACTCACAAAGAATGTGTAATGTGTCATTTAACTACTTGCAAAAACACGGTTACATCCGTTTTGGATGGTGAAAGAGTATTTATAGATTGGTTTGAAGACGGTGATCCTGCACCCTCAACTCCTATTTTTACTTATGAAATAAGTGTGGAGTTTAATAAGTACGTCTATGAAAAGGAATTTGATGTTAAGATAAGCCTGAACCCTCAGTATAACAATGTTATAAAAGACGGTGAATTTTGTATTAAAATAGCAGAATCTCCATACTACGAGATAGTCGGGGAGAAGGTGTATTCAAATCCCGATTTTAAAGTCCTCGATGCTGAAAAATCTCCGCTTGAATTTACATTCAGAATAAAGGCCACCTATCCCTGTAATCTTCTTGAATCAATCAAGTTCCATATAAAGTGTAATTACAACTTGATGGAGGCTAAAAAGGTAGCTCAAGGCTCGGGACAATTTGTTAATTACGACTTTGACGAAGAATACTTCTATACAATAAATGCGCTGACGTTTATAAATGATTCCGAGGGCGTTATGCTTGGAGAATGGGATGCAAAATTGTTTTATGACAGTATAAACAGAGATTGTTTAAACGGTACTATTACAAATGATCAGTACATAGACAGAGTGGTGGAGTTCAATACCGATGATAGAGTATTCATAAATAAATATTTGGACGATATTATCTATGCTTCAAAAAACATACGTGCGAGATTTACTTTAGGTAATCAAGGCGAACGGTTTCTAAATTATATCCAAAACGGAGAATATGTCAAAGCCGCCGAAGAACTACTTGGTATTTTGCTTGAAAACGATTATATAACATCAGAAGAATATACTGATGAAATAAAATATATTTCGGATCATGGATTTGCAGAAAAAACCAAGACAGCATACAGCGAATATATGCTTTTTGCTGATTATTACAAAGATAATTATTATGATTATCACTATACCGAAGATTAGAATTGACGACTATTTTTCCTTGATTTGACTCAAGTTTTAAACTTTCATAAAATTTTTTCAAATTTTCTGTAACCTTTTCGTATTTTTCTTGTCTTATAGGGTGAAGCGGAGAGAAAACGACGCTTCACCGCAACAAAACGAAGCAAAATCTGACAGCAAATGAGGTGATGCTATGGATGACGGCAAAATAATAGAGCTCTATTTTGCCCGTGATGAGCGTGCAATAGAAGAAACAAGGATAAGCTACGGACGTTTGCTTAGGTCTGTGGCTATGAGCATTCTTCATAACGCCATCGACTCCGAGGAGTGTGAGAGCGATACATATCTTAAGACCTGGCAGGCCATTCCGCCCGCTCGGCCTACATATTTTTCCGCATTCCTGACGAAGATCACCCGTAACCTTGCAATAAACCGTTTGCATCAGAACGAAAGGCGTGCCCCGCTTGGCCCCGAGCTTATCTTTGAAGAGCTTGCCGAGGCGATTCCCGACACCCGGGGCGATATTACCGAGGATATTGAGCTGAGAGATGCTCTCAACGACTTTCTCGAGGCGCTTGACAAGACCAAGCGACAGATATTCGTCCGCAGGTATTTCTATATGCGTGAGGTAAAGCAGATCGCACGGGAAATGGGCATCAGTGCGGGCAGTGTAAAAGTAAATCTGTGGAGAGTAAGGCAGGAGCTTCGTCTGCATCTTGAACAGAGAGGTATTGTGATATGAACAAGAAAGAACGATTAATGCTCGCCATAGGCGAGATAGACGAAAAATACGTAAAGGAGTCGGAAGGAAAAATGAAAAGATCATCAATAATTAAAATTGCGGTAAGTCTTGCGTTAGTGATTGCGCTCGGACTCTATCTCTTTATCCCCTTTGCGCCCGTGACAAGCGACCTTACCGCCTACGAGGGCTCCTCCTACTTCCCGCTTATTGAGGGAATAGAGGATTACAGGCTCTCATTTAGGCAGCCCGAGTATAAAAACAATTTTCAGAGCATCGTAGCCGGTACTGTAGATCTGTTCGGTTCTTTAGCGAAGGGCGATGTTGGCGCAGATATGGAGCCTAGCAACGAAAATAGTGGCATTATGAATGATACTGTTATGAATGAGGGCAACGGCTCATACGTTGAGAACACTGACAATCAGGTTGCGGGAGTAATCGAAAGCGACCTTATGAAGATGACCGACAGGTACATCTTCCGTCTTGGCTTCCGCTCCGACGTGAATTACCGTACAGGCATTCTCCGTGTATATTCAATAGAAAAGGAAGATTCCCGCCTTATCTCAGAGTACGAGATCCCGAAATTTGAGAACGAGTACTTCAAGGATTATAACGACGGCGAGATGTTCCTCTCCTCCGACGGAAACACGGTTACTATAATCAAGAACTACACCGACGAGAAGACCAATCTCAGTAAGGTTGGAATCATTTCTCTTGACGTTTCAGACGTAAACAGCATCAGCCTTAAGGGCAGAGTGTCCGTCGACGGCTACATCAATACAAGCCGTATGGTAGACGGCAAGCTTCTGCTTGTCAGCGAGTTTGTCTTTAACAGAAGTAAGGTGGATTATAACGATCCTGCCACCTTCGTTCCCACCATCGATTCGGGCAACGGACAGGAGCCTATTCAGTTTGAGGACATCATTTATCCCGAGGAAATCACGACCACACGTTACAGCGTTGTAGCCCTTCTCGATGCCGAGAATCTTGAGCTTCTTGGCGCAAATGCCCTACTTAACTTTACAAATGAGGTGTATGTATCCCAAAACAACGTATATATCACCCGTGAGTACACCTCGGAAAATGAGGAGGGTGGCAGAGTAAATTCTGCAAATATGACCGACGTTGCTGTGCTTAACTACTCGGGCGAGAGCCTTGAAAAGCGTGGCGTTATCACCGTTCGTGGCTGGGTCGAGGATCAGTACAGCTTTGACGAGCATGACGGATATCTTCGTGTTGTAACCTCAACTCTTGAAAACTCTTACGTTCCTTACGATCAGGAGGGAATGCTCTCTGAGTGGGATACCCGTGAGAACGTAAGCCTCTATATCTACGATCTTAATGATAACAGTCTTGCATACTCCCTTGAGGACTTTGCCATCGAGGGCGAGGAGGCGACGGCGGTAAGATTTGACGGCGATATGGTTTACGTCTGCACCGCAGTTGTGGTGACCTTCACCGATCCGGTATATTTCATCGACCTTTCGGATTACGAGAATATTGAGAGCGCTGACACAGGCATTATCGAGGGCTACTCCGACCATCTTATCAATCTTGGCGAGGGCTTCTTACTCGGTATCGGACGTGAGAACTGGGGCTTCTCCAAGGTGGAGATCTACGAGCGACAGGGCGATAAGGTGGTTAGCGTTGACGTGCTGAAATTTGAGGGCGACTACTCCACCGACTACAAGTCCTATCTTGTAAACCGTGAGGAGAATCTCTTCGGCTTTAGCAGCTATTTCTTCTACGAGATAGAGGATTATCCCAGTGAAAACGATTATTACAAGGACTGCTACGTTCTCACTCGGTTCAACGGCTACGAGCTTTCCTATACCGTAATTGATATTGACGGCATAAGCCAGGGTCCCGACACCGTAAGAGCCGCATACGTAGACGGCTATCTCTACATCACCACACCCCTCGGCTTTAAGGTTGAGAGGATTAAATAAAATTTCGCAAAGCAAAGCGAAGCCGCCCGATTTTTCGGGCGGTTTTTTTCTGTTTCCCTTCCGCAAGGGGCAAAAATGTGATATAATAAAATAAATTTCACTTTTCTCGAAAAAAATGCAACGTTTTCAGTAAACTCGGTGTCTTATAGTGTGAAAGCCGGCTGAACAGCAAATTTTAGTTATCGACGAGGTGCGCCTATGGATGACAACAGAATAATCGAGCTATATTTCGCGCGTGACGAGCGTGCGATAGAAGAAACTAAGCTGAAATACGGCAGACTTCTTCTGTCCATAGCGGGAGGAATCCTTGGCGATCTTACTGCCGCCGAGGAGTGCGAAAACGATACCTATCTTCGCACTTGGGACAGTATTCCGCCCGCACGCCCTACCTATTTTGCGGCATACATAGGACGCATCACCCGTAATCTCGCTCTCAACCGTATAAGGTATATGAAGAGGCATAATCCGCCCGAAATGCTTCTTATTATGGATGAGCTTTGCGAGATTATTGGCGAGGGGGAGGATCTTGACGCAAGGATCGAGCTTGGCGATGCGCTAAACGGCTTTCTTGCCGACCTTGAGCCCACGAGGCGAAGGATCTTTATTCAGCGATATTTCTATATGATGTCGGCGAGAGAGATTGCGGCAGAGCAGGGGTTGAGGGCAGGAACGGTCAGATCAATTCTGTTGCGTACCCGAAGTTCGCTTCGTGATTACCTTTGTGAGAGAGGAATTGTGATATGAAAGAAAAAAACATACTGTTCGCTATAAGCGATATTGACGAAAAATACATTGAGGACGCAAGACCGAGGGGTAGACGGCGTAAAGCCGTAGTTAGATACCTGACAGTTGCCGCCAGCCTTGCCATAGTTATAGGACTGTCGGTGGGAATGCTTGCAGTCTTTGGCGGCGCTCCCGGCGGCTCCTACGATGACGGCCCCTCGGGCATTCAGGGAGGCCCCTCGGGCTCGGATGAGGGCGAGTCCGGCGGTGGCGAGCCGAGCGGTCCTCAGGGGCCGTCGGCAGAGACCCCGGGTGACCGTTACTCTGAGTACTACGCAGGTGAAAATTACTCAAGGCTTATGGCTATCTTAGGCTCCTTCGACGGAGATGGCGACGGCTTTTACCTGCAGGGAGACGTAGAGAGCGGAGGCTTCGAGGCTGATAAGCCTGAAGGCGGCGATGCGTCGGTCAACGGCAGCTTCATCGACGTTACCGAGAATCAGGTCGAAGGCGTTGAGGAGCCGGATAAGCTGAAAATGACCGATAAATATCTTTTTTATCTAGGTGATAAGAGCAATGGCTTTGGCGAGGCACTCTATATATACTCTCTTGAGGGGGAGGAGTCAAAAGAGGTTTGCTATTATCCTCTGCCTGTTTACGACGGCTCTCCTTATTCAGACGAATCAAACAAAATATTTCTTTCGGATGACGCAACCACCCTTTTCATTATTAAAAATTACAGGGGAAAGGACGATCCTAACAGCACCTACAAAACTACAGTTACCCTTCTTGACGTCTCGGATGTTACATCACCAAAGGAGGTAAAGTATATTACTCTTGGCGGCTGTATGGACTATGCTAGAATGGTTGGCGGCAGACTGCTTATCGGAACCACCTTCCTTTCTACAAAGTATAAGTTTGAGTGGACAGACCCCGATGTTTATCTGCCCTACTATGAGATAGGTGAGGAAAAGAGCTATTTTGATCCCGAGGATATTATTTGTCCTGACGAGCTTTCTTACAAGTCCTATTCCTCGATATTTATTCTGGATGAGGAGCTTAACGTGATTTCAAACAAGGCTGTTTTCGATGTATCGGGTGTGTACGGTGAGTGCTTTGTTTCAAATGATAAAATTGTGTATTCATTAGGCTATGCAGTTTCGCAAGACAACGTTATTTACGGCTCGGATTGTAAAAGTAATATAGTCGTTATTGATTATACTTCCGACTCGCTCAAGGTTCAGCGCATTCTCAAGGCTGACGGTTGGATAATGGATAGATTCTTCGTTGATGAAAAGGATGATTATCTAAGATTCATCACTAACAGCTACAAAAATCCGGGCTGGAATTGGGAAACTGAAAACTCATCACTCTACATCTACGATCTTAAAAAGGGAGAGTACACGGCGTCGGTTGTGAATTTTGCTCCAGATGGCGAGGGCGCCACTGCTGTAAGATTCGACGGGGATAAGTGCTACGTATGCACAGCGGAGATTAAAACCTATACCGATCCCGTTTATTTCTTTGACCTTTCGGATTATAGCAATATTACTCAGGTAAATACCGGTTTTATAGATGGATTTTCAACAAATTTGATTGAGTTTGGCGACGGACTTCTGCTCGGTATAGGTGAATTGAGCTTCCAAAATGGCAAGGTATCTATCTACAAACGAGAGGGAAATGCTGTGATCACCCTGGCGGAGTATTTGTTTGAGGGGAAATATGCGCACGACCGCAAGGCATACCTTATAGACAGGGAAAACGGGTTGTTCGGATTTTTCAGCGGCTCAAACATTTCTACCTCGGGAACCTATCATTTACTTCACTTTGACGGAACCGAACTCAGCGAGATTTATTCCGAAAAAATAAATCACGGTGGCTATGAGATCAGATCGGTTTACTATAAGGAGCATCTTTACATTCTTGAGGTTTATGATCTCACGGTTAAAAAGATAACAGTTGATTAACAAAAAAAGGACGAGAAATTCTCGTCCTTTTTTGCATGATATACCGCAGGGGCGAGCATTGCTCGTCCTTTTATTTTATCTCCCTGATCTTCATAATATCGTAGGGAGTGGTCTGATATACGAAGTAGTTGAGCCAGTTGGTAAAGAGCAGTGTTGCGTGGCCACGCCAGGTGCTGACAGGGGTCTTGGTGTCGTCGTCGTCGGGGAAGTAGTTCTCGGGGATCTTGGGATTAAGACCCGCTGCCTTGTCACGGGTATACTCCTTATTAAGAGTATCTGCGTCATACTCCGAGTGACCGGTGATAAACACCTGTCTGCCTCTCTTGGTCTTTACCGCATACACGCCTGCCTTGTCGGATGATGCGAGGATCTTCAGACCCTTAACAGCCTCAATATCCTCACGTCTTACGGTGGTATATCTAGAGTGAGGAACGTAAAACATATCGTCAAAGCCACGGAAGAGAATAGACTTCTTATGGTCTACGTGGTGGGGATAAACGCCCGACAGCTTCTCCTCCATCATATATTTCTTGATGCCGAAGTGGTAGTAAAGACCTGCCTGCGCGCCCCAACAGATGTGGAGGGTAGAGTGAACGTGGGATTTGGACCACTCCATGATCTCACACAGCTCGCCCCAATAGTCCACCTCCTCAAACTCCATCTTCTCCACAGGCGCGCCTGTGATGATCATTCCGTCATAGAAGTTGTCCTTCACGTCGTCAAAATCACGGTAGAACGCCAGTAGATGCTCCTCGGAAATATTCTTCGCCTGATGGGTCTTTGTACGAATAAGCTCGATCTCAACCTGAAGGGGCGTGTTGCCGAGAAGACGGGATAATTGGGTCTCGGTGTCAACTTTAGTTGGCATTAAGTTCAAAATCAGTATTTTTAAGGGTCGGATGTCCTGCTTGATCGCCCTCTTTTCCGTCATTACAAAAATGTTCTCGTTCTCAAGAGTTTTGACCGCGGGAAGCTCGTTTGGTATTTTAATAGGCACGTAAAGCTACCTCTTTCATTCTGATTAGTCGATAGATGCAAGCGCCGCCGCAAGATCCTCGATAAGATCATCGGCAGACTCAATTCCGCAGGAATAACGGATAAGGTCGGGAGAAACGCCCGCCGCACGAAGCTCATCGTCGTTCATCTGACGGTGGGTTGCGCTCGCAGGGTGCAGGCAGCAGGTGCGTGCGTCGGCAACGTGGGTCTCGATCGCTCCGAGAGTCATATTCTTCATAAATCTCTCGGCTGCGGCGCGTCCGCCTTTCACGCCGAAGCTTACAACTCCGCAGGAGCCATTCGGCAGATACTTCTTTGCAAGCTCGTGGAACTCGTCGCCTTCAAGGTCGGGGTACTTTACCCAGGTAACGTTGGGGTGGCTCTGTAAGAACTTTGCCACCTTGAGCGCATTCTCGCAATGGCGCTGCATACGCACGTGCAGGCTCTCAAGACCGAGGCCGAGCAGGAATGCAGACTGAGGCGACTGGGTGCAGCCGAAGTCACGCATAAGCTGAGCGGTTGCCTTGGTGATAAAGGCTCCCTCAAGGCCGAACTTGTCAACGTAGGTCACTCCGTGATAGCTGTCGTCGGGGGTGCAGAGGCCGGGGAACTTACCGGACGCTCTCCAGTCAAACCTACCCGAGTCAACGATACATCCGCCAACCGCCGAGCCGTGTCCGTCCATATACTTGGTGGTGGAATGGGTTACAATATCTGCCCCCCACTCAAAGGGACGGCAGTTTATAGGTGTTGCAAAGGTGTTGTCGATAATGAGCGGAACGCCGTGACGGTGAGCCACCTTGGCATAAAGCTCAATATCAAGCACGCAGAGGGCAGGGTTGGCGATAGTCTCGCCGAACACAGCCTTGGTGTTGGGGCGAATAGCCGCCTCAAGCTCCTCCTCGGTGCAGTTGGGAGCAACGAAGGTAAAGTCAACGCCCATACGCTTCATGGTAACGGCAAAGAGGTTGTAGCTTCCGCCGTAGATGGCAGAGGAAGAAACCACGTGGTCGCCCT
This sequence comes from uncultured Ruminococcus sp., assembly GCA_964620565.1. Taxonomy (GTDB): domain Bacteria; phylum Bacillota; class Clostridia; order Oscillospirales; family CAG-272; genus UBA1740. Next base: position 18,465 of record CAZUJY010000019.1, read on the forward strand.
GAGATGCGATATTAAATACGGCAAAGAAGTTTGCCGCCTGACCCGATGAGGTCAGCATAGCGGCAGATCCGCCCTCAAGAGCGCAGATACGTGCGGCAACTGTGTCGCAGGTAGGGTTCTGCAGGCGGGAATAGAAGTAGCCCGACGCCTCAAGGTCAAAGAGCTTACCCATATCCTCGCTGGTGGCATATTTAAATGTGGTGCTCTGTACGATGGGGATCTGTCGGGGCTCACCGCTTGCGGGATTATATCCACCCTGCACGCACTTGGTTTCGATTCTTAAATTCTTCTTGCTCATAATATTTACCTCACTCGGTTTACGATATTTTTCCATTATAATTTTAGCACACAGGAAAAGATTTGTCAATAAGAACATAAAATGTTAAAAAGTTAAAGGATTTTTAGTGTCGATATGAATAATTGCACAAATCATTCATTATAAAACATACGTTTGTATGAAAAAAATACAATCTGCATCAATACGTGATAAAATAAGACCGTAAGTATCTTAAGGAGGTCTTTATGAATCGCAATGACACATTTTTGGATGAGATATGGGATTTGATTAATATCCCTGCATCTAAAGAAGAAAAAATAATAATATCAAAATTAGAGGATTGCGAAAAAAGTCTGTTGTTGGCTCTTGAGGACGAGCAAAACGGCTTGTTTTTAGCCTTTTCGGACACTATCGACGATTTGCATTATTTAGAAAGACGAGCAGCGTTTAAAGAAGGTGTAAAATTGGCTTTCCGACTTTTTATAGAATCAATTTATGACTAATATTAAATTCTGCGTCGGAACTCGTAGGGGCGATTTGATCTTCGCATAAAAGAGGCTGTCTCAAATGCAAATTTGAGGCAGCCTCATTTTGGAGATAGTCAGATTTAGGCGAGAAGCGTCGCTTTGCGACCCGAAGGCACCTCATCCACCGCCGAAG
>CAZUJY010000020.1:0-19159 GCA_964620565.1 uncultured Ruminococcus sp.
AGGAAAGGAATACAGCCTGCCGCAACAGATACAGCCATCTGGGGACAAGCGTCCATAAGGTCAACCTCTGTGGGCTCAACCTCGATATACTCGGTGTTGAGACGGCAGATAACCTTCTTGTTTACAAAGTAACCGTTCTCGTCAAGCTTCTCGTTAGCCTGAGCAACAACGTTGTTATCCTCTTCGTCTGCAGTGAGGTAAACTACCTCGTCGGTAACACGGCCGGTCTTCTTATCAACGATTCTGTAAGGCGCCTTAAGGAAGCCGTAATCGCTGATCTTTGCATAAGATGCAAGATAGGAGATAAGACCGATGTTGGGACCCTCGGGTGTTTCTACGGGACAGATACGGCCGTAGTGGGTATAGTGAACGTCACGAACCTCGAAGGATGCTCTGTCTCTGGAGAGACCGCCGGGACCAAGCGCAGAAAGACGGCGCTTGTGAGTAAGCTCGGCAAGAGGGTTGTTCTGGTCCATGAACTGAGAAAGAGGCGAAGAGCCGAAGAACTCACGGATAGCGGTAGCTACGGGACGGGTGTTGATAAGCGCCTCGGGACGAAGATCGTCCGCATCGTGTGTAGCCATACGCTCCTTGATGTTCTTGTCCATTCTGGACATACCGATTCTCAGCTGGTTCTGAAGAAGCTCACCTACGCAGCGAAGTCTTCTGTTGCCGAGATGGTCGATGTCATCGGTAGAGCCGATGCCATGAGTAAGACAAAGAAGATAGTTGATTGAAGCAAAAATATCTTCCTTGGTGATGTGCTTGGGACAAAGCTCTGCGAATCTGTCCTTAACAAGCTTCTTGATATATCTCTCCTTCGCCTCGCCCTCGAAGCCCTCGGACTCAGCGTCAGCGATGATCTCATTAAGAATACCGTATCTTACCTTCTCGCCTGCCTTTACGCCGCAGTCGGTAAGGTCGTATCCGAGAACAATCTCGGGACGAACGGTATTGTTGCCGAATACCTTAACCTCACGCTCGGTTTCGGTCTTTACGGTAACCTCGTTTACAAGGCTGTCCTCAATTGCGATAGCGAGCTCACGGGTGATCTCCTCGCCAGCCTCGGCAACGATCTCACCTGTAAGGGGGTTAACCACGGTTTGTGCAAGGGTCTTACCCTCGATTCTTCTTGCAAGAGCAACCTTACGGTTATACTTGTAGCGGCCAACGGGCGCAAGGTCGTATCTCTTGGGATCGAAGAACATATTGTTGATAAGTATCTCGGCGGACTCAACATGGGGAGGCTCGCCGGGACGGAGCTTCTTGTAGATCTCCTTAAGTGCTTCCTCACGGTAGGAGGTGCCGTTCTCCTCCGCAAGAGCAGCGCACTCGTCCTTAAGCATGGTAGCCTTAAGAGCTTCCTCATTACCGAACATAGCGATAATGGCATCGTCATTATCCTCACCGGGAGCGCAAAGCGCACGGATAAGAACGCTGATGGGGAGCTTACGGTTTTTGTCTATCTTAACGTAGAACAGACCCGCAGCGTCGCTCTCGTATTCAAGCCATGCTCCTCTGTAAGGAATTACGGTAGCAGTGAAATTGTGCTTACCCTGCTTGTCAACCTCGTCTGCATAGTACATTCCGGGAGAACGTACAAGCTGAGAAACGATAACTCTCTCTGCGCCGTTGATAACGAAGGTGCCGTTATCGGTCATCAGGGGGAAGTCGCCAAGGAAAATCTGAGCCGTCTTAAGCTCGCCGGTTGCCTTGTTAACAAGACGAACGCCAACCTTCATGTGGGCGTCGTAGGTAACCGATCTGTCCTTGCACTCCTCAACGGGATACCTGGGAGTAGGATCAATTGTGTAGTCGGTAAACTCAATGGACAGATTTCCGGTGTAATCCACTATCGGAGAAACGTCACGGAGAACCTCGTTAAGTCCCTCTCTGAGGAACCACTCATACGAGTCCTTCTGCACCTCGATAAGATTAGGCATTTCCGTAGCCGCTTCGATCTTGGAAAAGCTCATTCTTACATTGGTGCCAAGTTTACGGGGTTTAAGCATCATAAAAAGAATCACTCCATTCTTCAAAATTTTACAAATTCGGGTCGCTAAAAGCGATTTTTAACTGCCACATCACGTTTTTTCACGGTCTTTGGGCAAAATGCGCATTTTTTGGATGGAAAATTAGTCATTTTGACAGGTCGAGCCTGAAAAAAGGGCAGAAATCCCCCAAAGAAAAATACAATTATTACGCATTTTAATATTATAACATAAATTTTTTATTTGTCAAGTTTTTTTATAAAATTTTCCAAAACTTTTTTATTTTAGGCCGATTTATTCTGTTTTCCGAAGCTTCTTTTCCTTCAAAATGAGGCAGAAAAACAAAAAGACAGCCCGATGCTTTGTCGGGCTGCCGCTTATAATATTAATGTAGTCGTTTGATCGATTTTTTGCCTGAAAACGAGTGTTTTTGACCGTTTCTGCCCGATTTTTTCTCTAGGAAAAAGCAGACATTATTAGCTCAAAAACAGGCCAGATTATTGCCGGTAAAAAGATCGCCGGAGTCATATTCGCAGTCTTGACCTTGGTCGCTCCAAGCATATTCGTTCCGATAAGAATAATGATCAGCGAGCCTGTTGCGGACATATAAGAAATGCTTTCCGCAGGTAAAATATCGATGACAAGCAGGCCGATAAGAGTAAGTAGTCCCTGATAAACAAGCACGAAAACAGAGGATGCGGCACAGCCGATACCCAAGGTTGATGCCATAACAAGACACATAATTCCGTCGATCACCGACTTCGTAATGAGAATATCCGGGTTGCCGAGAGCGTCCCGGAATGCTCCCGTAACGGTCATTGCGCCAACGCAGAAAAGCATACTGCAGGATACAAATCCTTCCGCAAAATTCCCCTTTTCTCCCTTCTTGACAAATCTCTTTTCAAGGCTGTCGCCCAGGCGGTTTACCCACTTATCAATATCGATAATTTCTCCCAGCAGAGCGCCAAGCCCCATAGAGACAACCATCACAAGTATCTTGATCAGACCGTTTGAAAAATCAGGGTCATCCGACACCTCGGGAGCTGCCTCAAACATACCGTTAATTCCTATGTAAACAACACATATTGCCATGGCTGATTTCAGCGCATTGCTGATTTTTTCCGGCACGCCTTTTTTGATCAGCACACCCAGCAATCCGCTGACTAAAACCGCCAAAAAGTTAACTATAGTTCCCAAAAATGGCATATTTCCCTCCAAATTTTGAGCAATTCACAAATTAAAAAAATCAAATTTCTACCGTGTCGCAAAGCTGTCCTGCCACAATAAAATGATCTATCAGCTTAATGTCACAGTTGCCGAATAAGGTCTCAAAAAGCTTGGTCACGTTAATATCGTCGCTCGAGGCTCTGGTCACTCCAAAGGGGTGATTGTGTGCTATGGAAACCGACTTAGCACGAAGGCTGTGAGAGGCATCAAGAGCCTTTCTTGGTAAGATCTCCGAAGAGCTGACAGTTCCCTCTCCAAGCAGCTCGCAGCCAAGAAATCTGCCCCTTGAATCAAAGCCGATAAGATAGGTCTTTTCCACCGAATCTCCAAGGAAAAGAGCCTTAAGATAATCGGCAAGCTCTGCTCTGGAGTATTCGCCGCCTATCTTATACATATCGGTCTTTCTTCTCGATGTTATATAAGCAAGGAGCTTCAGGTAAAAGGCGCATTTTTCATCGGTCAGGGCCGAAAGCTCCTTTGCTCCTGCAGTAAGCACGTTTTCAATGGTGCGATATTTGGAAAGAAGAAGCTCCGCTCTCTTTTCTGCATCAGCTTCGGAGAGATAGCTCAAAAGCTTAACGAAATATCTGCTGTCATAACGGTTGTAGCCGTTATCGGCGCTATCCACAGCACCTGTATCTTTGGGTAAGGCAGCGGATAGGTTGACGGAGGAGCCAAGGTTTTTACTCTCAATAAACCTATCAAGAGCAGGCATCTGCGAGAGCTTTACGGAGAAGTTATTAAGCAAGCCGATGCCCGAATATTTCTTACCGCATACTATGTAATGCTCTGCGTGAACAACGCCTGACATTTTCAGGGCATCTGAAATAACGATATGTGTCGCTCTGTCACCCGGGGTAGGATAGAAGGGACCGTGAGGATGGTTATGTGCGGTGATGACTACGGGAGCGCAGTTTTTTACCGCTCCGTCAATAAAGGGCTTTGCCTTTACCCCTCCCGACTCAAAATCCAGATCATAGGTCTTTTCAAAGGAGATAAGTCGCATACTGCTGTCAAGATAGAGCGCAACCACCTGATTTTCTTGCACACCGCCAAAATAGCTTGCAATATATTCACCAACCGAATCGTAGCTTGAAAGATCGGGGCCTGCATCAGTAAGGATCTCTGCGCCGATAATATCCGAAAGGCGACCTACGTCCACAAGAAATTCCGAGGCACGCGCGCCTATACCGTTCTGGGTAACCAGCTGATCTTCGGTAGCGCTCATAACACCCTCAAGCGAGCCAAAGGCGTAAAGAAGCCTTTTCGCTATGGGGTTGGTGTCCTTATAAGGAATGACCTGATAAAGTAGCATTTCAAGCAGCTCGTAGGTGTCGAAAATGCGCTGTCCGTGTGACAAAAGCTTTGCACGCATCCTTCCACGGTGACCCTCATGGATACGGCTGTCATCTATGTACTTTTCCATAAAGATCTCCTTTCGATCTGCGTTTTAGTGTCATATCTGCCGACTTTAAAATCAGCCTCTGTACCGTCCTTTGGTAAGAAACTCGGGTGCAATCTCGGGATTGAAGCCATCCGGTTTTTTAAGCTCAAGCATATTGATCTTCATTCCCTGCTCCGAGAAGCTCTTCTCGTACTCGGTCATAATATTGCCCTCTTTCCACTCCGAATTATGAAGATCTCGGGTGAGAGCGGTAGGGGTAAGACCCATAGCCTCGATCTCCTCAAGGGAAAAATCAAAGAGGCCTACGTTATCGGTCTTGAAGCGGAGAACACCTCCGTCACGAAGAAGATTCATATACACCCCAAGATATCTGCGGTGGGTAAGACGGCGCTTCGCATAGCCCTTCTTCGACCAGGGGTCAGAGAAGTTAAGGAATATGGCGTCCACGCTGCGGGGCGCAAAAATGTGCATAAGATTATCCGCAGTTTCGATAAGGAAGCGAAGGTTTTTAAGCTCGCCGAATTCGCCGGACTTTGCCTTTTCAACGCAAAGAACAACGCAGTCGGTTACTCTCTCCATCGCAAAATATGCGGTATCGGAATGACGCTCTGCCATAGCACAGGCAAATCCGCCCTTGCCGGCTCCGATTTCAAGGTAAACCTTTCCGCCCGCCATGCCGATAGCAGAAGCAGGATCGGTCATAACCTCATTAGCATCAAAAAGATACTCTCCGCATGCCGCAAGGCGCTCCTCGGAGTGCTTTTTCTTTCTCATTCTCATATTTGATCAATTCACCTTTTCAAGTCAAAATATATGGTTTTTGTAAAGTCTGCTTTGCATTTTTGACGTTTTTATACTGTTAATCGTCGTTTTTGCTAAACTCGGCAAGGCGAAGCTCGGGGTTATCCTCAAGCACCCAGCGAATCGCCCACTCGCTTGTGAAGATAAGCAGATTCTTACCTCTGAAGTCCTGCACCCACTTGGTGTCGTGGGAAAGTCTTAAGGTCTTGGGATCAAGATTCTCGTTCTCGATCCATCTGATCTGGCTGTAACCCATATTGGTACGGCGAAGATCACAGCCGTACTCGTTCTTAAGTCTGTATTCAAGCACCTCGAACTGAAGCACGCCTACAACGCCGACGATTACTCTCTCAAGACCCGCACCCGGCTCAAAGAATATCTGTATAGCACCCTCCTGGGCGATCTGATTCATACCCTTGGCGAACTGCTTACGCTTCATAGAATCAACCTGCTCTACCATAGCAAAATGCTCGGGAGCGAAGGTGGGAATACCCTCAAATTTAACCTTCTTACCCTTCTCACAAACGGTGTCGCCTATGGAGAAGATGCCGGGATCAAATACGCCGATAATATCGCCTGCATAGGCCTCATCGATAACCTCCCGCTCGGATGCCATCATCTGCTGAGGCTGGGAAAGGCGGAATGCCTTATTGCCCTGCACGTGGAAGTAGTCCTTACCACGCTCGAACTTACCCGAACAGATACGCATAAATGCGATACGGTCACGGTGGGCCTTATTCATATTCGCCTGGATCTTGAATACGAATGCCGAGAAGTCGGGATCAAAGGGATCTATAACCTCGCCCTCTGCCACTCTGGGAAGAGGAGATGTGGTCATCTTAAGGAAATGCTCAAGGAAGGGCTCAATGCCGAAGTTGTTAAGCGCAGAGCCAAAGAATACGGGAGAGAGCTTGCCATGGCGAACAGCATCAAGGTCAAAATCACCGCCTGCCCCCTCAAGAAGCTCGATCTGCTCGCAGAATTCAATGCGCTGATTCTCGCCTACAAGCTCGTCAAGAAGAGCTGTATCGGTAATATCAAGGTCAATACCACGAATTCTGTCACGGCCTCTGTGAGAATCACCGAAGGAGAGAAGTGTGCGCTTATCTCTGTCGTAAACGCCCTTAAACTTCTGTCCGCAGCCGATAGGCCAGTTCATAGGATAGGTTCCGATGCCGAACTCCCTCTCAAGCTCGTCGAGAAGATCGAAGGGATCTCTCGCCTCACGGTCCATCTTGTTGATGAAGGTGAAGATGGGAATATCACGCATAGCGCAGACCTTAAAGAGCTTTCTTGTCTGAGGCTCGATACCCTTTGCAGCGTCGATAACCATCACCGCCGAGTCTGCCGCCATAAGAGTACGGTAGGTATCCTCGGAGAAGTCCTGGTGTCCGGGGGTATCAAGAATATTAATGCAGTAGCCGTCATATTCAAACTGAAGCACCGACGAGGTGATGGAAATACCTCTCTGCTTCTCGATCTCCATCCAGTCGGAGACAGCGTGCTTATCATTCTGCTTGCCCTTTACCGAGCCGGCAGACTGGATCGCGCCGCCGTAAAGCAGAAACTTCTCGGTAAGAGTGGTCTTACCTGCGTCGGGGTGAGAAATTATCGCAAAGGTGCGTCGTCTTTTAATTTCATTTACAAAATCAGCCATTTTATACCTTTCATAGCGCATTTTGAGTATATTTTTCCTCAAAAACACATACTTCCCATTTTAATTTTAACTAAAATATAATAACATATTAATATATTTTTGTCAAGAGTCAGAGGTCTTGAAAAAAATTCGGGGAAATCATTTCCATTAGAGGGCATCAGAAAATTGTTTACAAAGCGAATATTGACAATCGACGAAAAATTTTATATAATGTTTTTATAAGATTAAAGTGCAAAGACGATTTGGAGCATAAAATGAAAACTAAGGCTATATTTTTCGATCTTGACGGCACACTGCTGCCTATGGATCAGGATATATTTGTAAACGCATATTTGGGCGGTCTTATCAAGGAGCTTTCCCCCAAGGGATACGAGCCCGAGGCTATCGGCAAGGCTCTGTGGACCAGCACGAGAGCTATGATGAAGAACGACGGTAAGATAAGCAACGAGGAGATGTTCTGGAATAGCTTCTGTTCTATTCTCGGCGAGGAATTAAGAGGCCAAGAGGCAGATCTTAATAAATTCTACGAGACGGATTTCCAGAAGATAAAGGACGTGTGCGGATATACTCCCCTCTCAAAGCAGCTTATCGACAGGCTTAATGATACCGATTTAAGAGTAATTCTTGCAACAAGCCCCCTCTTCCCTAAGGTAGCGACAGACAGCAGGATCCGTTGGGCAGGTCTTGAGCCCTCCGACTTTGAATATGTAACCACCTATGAAAACAGCAGGTTCTGTAAGCCCAATCCTATATATTACACCGAGCTTTGCGAAAAGCTGGACCTTGATCCCGAGGAGGTAGTAATGATCGGCAACGACGTGGGCGACGATATGGTGGCTGAGAGCGTTGGTATGAGAGTATTCCTACTTACCGACTGCCTTATCAACCGCAAGGGCGAGGATATAAGCAAGTACAGACACGGAGGCTTTGAGGAGCTTTCTCAGTATATTGAGGAAATAATCAATGAGTAAGAAAATTTTAGCCATTGCGCTTGCGATTATGATGTTATTTTTAGTGGGCTGTGGCTCGGACGATTCGGGCGGCTCGGAAAACGGAGGAGATATGAATAATTCGGGTGACGGAAGCGGAAGCACGACCAGAGGAGATGAATTTGTCCTCAAGGCTGTCGTAAAGGCAGTTACAAACGGCACGGTTGAGGCCGAGGTTATCGAAAGCGATTACGCATTCGGCATCTATTGGGTGCGCACAGGCGAGAATACACAGTTCAGCTATTCGGACGGCAGTGCGGCGACCATTGACGACATAGCTGCAGGAGATACCGTACAGATAAGCTACAACGGTCAGGTGATGATGAGCTACCCTCCTCAGATCGTAGCGCTCAGTATAGTTATTCGGTAAATCAAAAAAGAGCAGGAGATATGTACCCCTGCTCTTTTTTGCCCGTTTTTTAAGAGTTTATGTTTGTTTTGTTATATATTTCTTCGGCTATTTTGGCGATTTTCTTTGCCTCGGAGCTGTCTGCGGTGTTCAGCCTCTTCTTCATAGGATTGCCCCATATATCAAACAGCCAGGGGCCGATCCACTGCCCTGCTCTGCAATCGGTAAACAAACCCGCAAGCACCGAAAGGCAAGCCTTGTCGGGCTTCATAAAGATAATCTTCATAGGAAGCTTGATAAGAGCAAAAAGCGCCGGGGGATAGTGATTTGTAATACCTGTAAAGCTGATGCCCGGGTGAGTTACCGATATGGACTCGCCGTCCAGGGCAAAGAGCGAATAGGTGAGATAGCGCTTTGCGTTGCCGTAGACAAGGCTGGCTTTAGTTCTGGTGGAGAAATCCACGTCCTTCACATCGATCTTTGAATAGTTATGAGCAATGCTGCTGACAGCTACTATTCTGCCGCCGTTCTCCTTTATCCCGGGCAAAAGCTTTCTTGCAAGGTAATAGGGAGATATAAAGTTGATCTGGAAAACGTTATCGTATCCCGTATCGCAGGTGTATCTTGGAATACTGTATGCGCCTGCGTTAAGGATAAGGTAGTCTATATCATATTCCAGAAGCTCCTCTGCCGCCAGGCGTACAGACTCCATATCCGACATATCCGCCGTTACGAGAGAGATGCTTATATCATCAAAAATAGCCTCAAGCTCCTCTGCAAGAGCAGCCGACTTCTCTCTGTTGCGGTCAAGCAGCACAATAGAGGCGCCAAGAGTTGCCAAGTGATAGCAAAGCTCTCTGCCAAGTCCGCCGGTAGAACCGCTGATAACCACCGTTTTGCCCTCGAGGGAGGCGGTATTGTTTTCTATCCATTTTTCAACACTCATTTTAAAGTACCCCTTTTCTTTTCTACAGTATATCACAAAGTCGGGATTAAATCAAGATGTAAAAATTAGGTAAATTTTCATGAAACCGTTGAAATGGTCTGTACTTTTATGATAAAATATCTTATATAAAAAATATTAGGAAGGAGTAGAACGATGAAAAGAATTGTTTTACTTGTTTTGACGTTGATCATTTCGATCTCACTTATCACCTCCTGCGACATAATCGACAGTCTTTTGGGTGGTGACAGCGGTATAGGTGACGGTATAACCGACGGCGAAGGCTCGGGAGATGAGCAGAAGCCCGAAAATGATCCGGGTGACATTCTCGACGATCCCGAAAATCCCGACGACCCCTCCGACGAGGAGCCCGAGGATAAGCCGAATGACGGAGCAAAGTATACATATACCGATTTTACTCCTTCGGAGAAAAATACTATTAAGAACATGCTGGGCGATCTTATTCCCTTCGTTCCCAATAACGAATACTACGTTGAGACAAATTATGACGAGTACTATGAGAGTGACTGTATTTCCTACTACACCTTTGGAAACACCAAGGCTGATTTTGAGGAATATCTGAAGCTGTACTCCGACTATGAGCTTACCGAAACCTTTGAGGACGATTACGGTGACACCTGGTATTGCTATGACAGTGAGCTTATTTACGTTGAGCTTTCCTTCTACTATTTTGAGGGAGAATACGTAATTGACGTTTACGCATATCCCAACACCAATAACGGTGGCAGCGATGACGTTGGCGGTGACGCCGAGGGTTACCTTTACACCGACTTTACCGACAGCGATAAAAAGCTATTTAACGATACCGTCGGCTTCGTTATTCCCTTCCTCAAGACAAATGAATACTACCTCGAGGAATACTCCTACGACTACGGTGACGGAAGCTGTGAGGTCGGCTTAAACTTCTATACCTACGGCAACACAACGACTGAATTTGCCGCATACCGTACCCTGTTCTCCTCCTATACCTACGAGGGCAGTGGCGTGGATGATTACGGCGACAGCTGGTATTTCTACAACTACCTCGACTACTACGTTGATATGTCCATATATCAGGATATCAATGGCGAGTGGGTGTCGGATATTTACGTTTACAGGCTTGAGGAAAGCTCAGGCGGTGACGTCGGTGGCGGTGATATCGACGGCGGCTATGAAATAATCACCAACCAGGGCGCAGGTCTTCCCACAGGACAGAACGGTGTATATAACGTTGACTTTACGGATGCTACCTACGTTAAGGACGTTAGCGATCAGGGCTATTACCTTGACGGATGTCCTACCGTCGGAGCTCCTGACGTGCTTGTTATCCCCATAGAATTCAGTGATTCCACAGCCGCAAGCAAGGGATGCAGCATCGATAATATTATAACCGCATTCAGCGGTCCTGCGGGCAGCACCGACTATTTCTCGGTAGAGGAATACTACTACATCTCAAGCTACGGAAGGCTGGATCTTGATATTACCGTCATTGATCAGTGGTTCCGCCCTCAGTATAACAGCGACTACTATAAAAATGCCACCGAGAGCTACGGCGGTCAGGAGGTTGAGATAGGCGATCAGCTTATTCTCGACGAAGCTCTTGCATATCTGTCGGGCATTATGGATCTCTCAAGGTTTGACTCCGACGGCAACGGAGTTATCGACGCTGTGGTTATGATAAACACCCTTGATATTGGCGAGGAGGACTTTAACTGGGCGTACAGATACTGGAACACCTACACCGACAGCGAGGGCTACTATTACGAATATGACGGTGTAAGCGCAAACGACTATATCTGGGCATCCTATTTCTTCATGCACGAGAGCTATACCGAGTCGGGCGAGGCTATCTATACCGACTCCTCGGTTATGAACACCTACACCTTTATTCACGAGTTTGGCCATATTCTCGGCGCTGACGACTACTATGATACATCGTCGGCTGCCTCCGACCCCCTTGACGGCTGTGATATTATGGACAGTATGTCGGGCGATCACAACCCCTATTCCAAGTTCAATTACGGCTGGATCACCTCATCAAGACTTGTTACAGCCTCCGACAGCGTTACGCTGACCCTTGAGAGCTTCTCTGAAAGCGGTGACAGTATTATTATCGCCAACAACTGGGATGAGAGCCTTGGAGCATATCAGGAGTATTACGTGCTGATCTATTACACGGCTGACGACCTGAACGGCGGCGACTTCGGTTACTTTGCCCGTGACGGAATTGTGGTTTATCACGTAAACGCAAGCCTCTACCGTGAGGAATACGAGGGCGAGGTATACTACGACGTATACAACAATAACACATCTCCCTCAGATGAATACGGCAGCGAGAATAACCTTATCGAATTTGTAAAATCGGCAAACGATACCTTTACTTACGTGGAGGGCGACAGACTTCCCTCTGTGACCGACGATCTCGGTGCTACCCTCTCCTACACCTTTGTTATCGATTCGCTGACAGAGGATAGCGCAACAATTACCTTTAGCAAGAACTAATTTTTCAAGCTTTTGATTAACCCGAGCGAAAGGAGATAATATGAAAAGATTAATAGCATTGATTTTAGTGCTTATACTGACCGTTTCTGTATTAAGCTCCTGCATACTCTTAAACTTTGGTGATATTATTAACGCCATAGGCGATCCTACACCCGGATATTTTACTCACGAGGATTTTTCCGAGCAGGAAAAGGCGCTGTTTATCAAGCATATCGGCGAGGTTATCCCCTTTGCGCCTACCGATTACTATGATTTCGGCAGCTATTACGGTGACGGCGACTATGGGGAGGGTATAAGATTTTCCACCTTTGATAATACAAAGGGGGATTTCGAAGAATACCGTGAAAAGTTTTCGGACTATATTCTTAAGGGCTCCGAGCCCGACGAATACGGCGATATCTGGTACACTTACCAGAAGGGCTATATTGTCGTTCTTCTCTCCTTCTACCGTTACAACGGAAACAACATCATCGACGTATACTGCTACGTGGACGAGAGTGCGCTGGTGGCAAGCGGCGTGCTTACCAACCGGAACTGCGGTCTGCCCGATGGCGTTAACGGAGTACACAAGATCGACTTTACCAAAGCCGATTATATTACAAACGTAAGCGGGCAGGATGATTATCTTAACGGATGTCCCACCACCGGATCACCGAAGGTGCTGGTCATTCCCGTTGAGTTCAGCGACGCACGTGCCGCATCCAAGGGATACACAATCGAAAATATAAAGCGTGCTTTTCTCGGGGGCGAGGGTGAGACCGATTACTACTCGGTTGACGAGTATTACAAGCAGTCAAGCTACGGTCAGCTCGACCTGGACATTACCGTTATAGACGAGTGGTTCAGACCCAAGGAGTCCAGCTTCTACTATAAAAATCAGAAGATGGATTACTACGGTGAGGAGGTGGTTATCGGCGATCAGATGGTAATTCGTGAGGCGCTTACATACCTTGATGCCATTATGGATCTGTCTGAGTTCGACTCGGATGGCAACGGCGCAATTGATGCGGTGGTTATTGTAAACACCGTTAACATTAACGATTCTCACAACTTCCTTTGGGCTTACAGATATTGGAACATTTACGAGCATAAGGTAGCAGGCCCCTACAAATATGACGGCGTAACAGTCAACGACTATATGTGGGTGCCATACGGATTTATGCACGAGGGAGAAGATATGTGGGGTAATATCACTTATACCGATACAAGCGTGATGAATCCCTTCACCTTTATCCACGAATTTGGCCATATTCTCGGCGCTGAGGACTACTATAACTACTCACCAAATCACCTGAGTCCTTTAGACGGAAAGGACGTAATGGATAATACTCCCGGCGATCACAACCCCTTTACCAAGTTCAATTACGGCTGGGTGACGGAATCAAGGCTTGTTACCACAGACAGCAGCATTACCCTGTCGCTCAAGTCCTTTACCGAAACGGGCGACACCATAATTCTGGCTAACAACTGGAATGACCGTCTCGGCGCATATCAGGAATACTACATAGTTACCTATTACACCGACACCGGTCTTAACAGTGAGGGTGGGGGATATTTTGATGAAAACTGCATTGTGGTATATCACGTCAACGCTTCTCTGTACTATGAAACCTACGGAAGAACCACCTATTACGATTTGCAGTTCAACAACACCGCCTCAAGCTATGAGGGAGGAACGACGGATAATCTGATAGAATTTGTGAAAAGAGAATGGAATAAAGTCTTCCACTATACCGAAGGTCATTCGCTGACGGCGCAAAGAGATGACTTTGATGAGCCGCTGAAATACACCTTCACGGTTGACTCTCTTACCGAGGATGAAGCCATCCTCACATTTACAAGACAGTAAACAAAAACAGGCGCAGGAATTGATCCCGTGCCTGTTTTTGCATTATTTTGTCAACTATACATTACAATTAACCCGATATTTGAGCAACAAAGCGCATAAACGCCGCCTTGCCCTCGGGTGTCCTCTTAAACACTCCTGCATCAAGAAGAACCTGCTTAAACACCTTACCGATCTCGTCCTTGATAATAGCTGCCGCATTCTCGACAGAGAATTCGGGGTGATCGGAAAGCAGCTTCTCCGCCCAATCGGCGTGAGGTGCAAGCCTTGTATCAGAGCGAAGATCTGCGCCCGAGAGAAGCGCGCTCTCAAGCAGGGTGATCTCCTCCGCCAGACGTGAAGGCAGAATCGCAAGACCCATAACCTCTATAAGCCCAATATTCTCCTTTTTTATGTGATGAAGCTCGGGAGCGGAATGATAAAGACCGATAGGACGGTCGGGGGTGGTGATGTTGTTGCGAAGAACGAGATCGCAAACGTAATTATCACCGCTCTTTCTCGCAATGGGAGTGATGGTGCTGTGAGGTGTGCCGTCGGTTTCGGCAAAGATATAAGCCTCGGGATCGGTATATCCTCTCCAGGCGGTAAGAACGGTATTACAGCACTCGGAAAGAGCCCCCTTATCCTCTGAGATAAGTCTGATTACCGACATGGGCCATTTAACTATGCCCGCCTTTACAGTGGGATATCCCTTTATCTCAAAGCTCTCCTCTATGGGAGCCCTTTCCATAGCGAAGGTGTATCTTCCGCCCTGGAAATGCTCGTGGGAGAGGATTGATCCGCCGACGATGGACAGATCGGCATTGGAGCCGATAAAGTAGTGAGGCAGATATTCGATAATATCAAAGAGCTTGCCGAATACGGCTGCGTCTATCCTCATAGGAACGTGGGAGTTATTAAATGCGATGCAATGCTCGTTATAGTAGCCGTAGGGTGAGTACTGAAGCGACCAATCCTCGCCCGCCACTCTGATCGGCACGGGAATAAGATTCTGCCTTGCGGGGTGGCTGAGGTGTCCTGCAAATCCTGTGTTCTCAAGGCAAAGCTGACATTTAGGATAGGAGGATGCGGTAGCATTTCTTGCCGCAGCAATATCCCTCGGATCCTTCTCGGGCTTTGAACGGTTGATGCTGATATCAAGTGTTCCGTACTCGCAGTCGTGCTGCCATTTGATGTCCCTCTCGATCCTGCCCGCTCTTACGTAATTTATATCACGGCTGAACATATAGTACCAGGAGGTAGCATCCTCGGGACTAATCTCATATCTCTCCTCAAACTTAGCTATAACCTCTCTGGGCATAGGCATAAGCTGACCCATAATTCGTGTATCAAAGAGGTCACGGGAGGCTGTGGTGTCGGGAATAACCCCCTTCTCTACTGCGTATTCCACAATGGGAGAAAGGATCTCCTCTACCGTCATATTCCCCGCCTCTGCCGAGCAATCCTGCCAATCTGTAAGGCCGAGAGTGTCAATAAGCCTGTTGCGTACGTAAAGTGTGTCCTCTACGGTTATTATATTCCTTTTTATTCCATAGTCAAGGAGTCTTTCTATTGCCTCAAAGATCATAAACAATCTCACATTCGTTTAATTTTACTGCCCGAGGGATCATACCCTCGGGCAAATTGTTTTAATTAAATCTTACAACGTGGTTTGCAAGCCAGTTGACAAACTGACATAGGTACTGACCAAGCTTACCGGGTATGCAAATAAAGGTAAGGGGTGTCCAGTATCGGAAATGCTTGCCCCACTTTTCGTCGTGAGCAAAGCACTTTTTCCACATCTCACGAAGGTCCTTGTCAACCTCCTTCGTCTTGTTCATTCTGGTATACAGAATTGCAATACCGAAGAGGATGAACATCTCGTGCTTAAGATACTTCTTAAGTCTCTTATGGCTCAGGCTGTCAAAATGGCAGGCCGCAAAGCACTTCTCCACAACAAGAAGGTGATGTGTATAGCGCTTCATCATAGTCTTTGCCTGAACCGACTGATCGGGTCTGCCGATCCAATAGCGATAAAGGTCGGCATCCATATAGTACAGCCTCTGAACGTGAGGAAGAGTTCTGAATACCATAAGGTTGTCCTCATAGAACACGTGCTTAGGCAGGGGCTCTGCGGCACGGCGCATAAGCTCGGTTCTGAAGGTACAGGAGTGAATGGTAAGCAGCTGATGTATTCTGAAGGGCTTTGTCTCTCCCCAGCCGAATATACGGTCTGTGGGAAGAACACTCTTATAGCTGATGGATCTGTCACCAATACCGTCGGTGTGAACGTAATAGTAGTTGGTTACAGCAAGATCTATGCCGCCGTTTTTCTCACACTCCTCAAGCCTGTCAAGAAACGCAGGAAAATCCTCGCTCATCACGTCATCCGAGTCCACAACCTTGAAATATGTACCGGTTGCGTGGATGAGGCCCTGGTTGATGCCCTCACCGTGTCCACCGTTCTCCTGGTGAATAACTCTTACAATATCGGGGTGCTTTTCCGCATAGCGATCTGCGATCTCGCCGGTCTGATCCTTTGAGCCGTCATCAATAATGATGACCTCAACACGCTCACCGCCTACGAGAAGGCTGTCTATGCACTTTTCCATATACTCTGCCGAATTGTAGCAGGGTACGGTTACTGTTAATAGCTTCATTTAGATAAGCTCTCTTTCTGCCACGTCGAGTGCGGACGCAACAACCGCATCCATATCGAAGTAGCGATACTGTGCAAGTCTGCCGCCAAAGATGGTTTTTTCCTCTCTATCTGCAAGCTCCTTGTATTTTGCATAAAGCATGCCGTTTTCCTCATCGTTAATGGGATAATAGGGCTCGATGCCCGGCTGCCATTCCTGGCTATACTCTCTGGAAATAACCGTCTTAGGCTGTGTGCCAAACTCAAAATGCTTATGCTCGATGATACGTGTAAAGGGAGTTTCTCTGTCTGTGTAATTTACCACCGCATTGCCCTGATAGTTGTCGGTATCAAGGATCTCGGTATCAAATCTTACGCTTCGGTAGCCGAGGTAGCCGTGGCAATAGTTAAAGTAGCTGTCGATAGGACCTGTGTATACCACCTTGTCTGCCAGAGCGTCAAGCTCTGCCTTGTTCTCAAGATAGTCTACGTTAAGCCTTATCTCAGCGCCCTCAAGCATTCTCTCAATCATAGCGGTATATCCGCCAATGGGAATACCCTGGTAGAGAGCGTTGAAGTAGTTGTTATCAAAGGTGAAGCGCACGGGAAGACGGCGAATGATAAAGGAAGGAAGTGCTGTGCAGGGTCTGCCCCACTGTTTCTCGGTATAGCCCTTTACAAGTCGCTCGTAAATGTCTGTTCCTACGAGAGAGATAGCCTGCTCCTCCAGGTTTTTCGGATCGGTGATACCTGCCGCAGCACGCTGCTCCTCGATCTTTGCCTTCGCCTCGTCGGGAGTGATAACACCCCACATGCGATTGAAGGTATACATATTAAAGGGTAAGGAATAAAGCTCGCCGTGGTAATTCGCTACGGGAGAGTTGGTGTAGCGGTTGAACTCGGCAAAGCGGGTCACATACTCCCAAACACGCTTATCGTTTGTGTGGAAGATGTGGGCGCCGTATTTATGAACCTGTATTCCTTCGATCTGCTCGGTATAGATATTACCGCCAACAGATCCACGCTTGTCGACAACCAGAACGGTTTTGCCCGCAGCCTTCGCCCTCTCGGCAAAGACTGCGCCAAAAAGTCCGGCACCGACTATTAAATAATCATATTTCATAGCTAATTGTAAGTTAAAATATCGTGATGGAAGTTTTATGCGGTTACGTTATGCTCAGCAGCAACGGTCTCGTCAGTGATGGTGGACATAGCCTCCTCCATAGACATACCGTTTGCAACGGCCTCCTTACGTGCTGCGTTAACTGCCTGAATAACCTTAACCCTCTTACCGTCAAGGGAATATCCCTTCATTGCTACAAGTGTAAGCGCCCATGCTATCATGGGAACGATGCAGAACAGAGCGATTACAACCCAGTTCATACCGTCAGCATAGGGGGTTTCCTTGGTAGGAAGATCCTTAATTCCAATGAAGAGGAGAGCGATGGAAACAACCGCAGATGCAAGAGAGGAAACAAGCTTATCAACAAGGCTGAAGAGTGTACCCATGATACCGGGAATAAACTTACCCGAGCGATAGGTCTCGTAGTCTGCACAGTCGGCAACCATAGGAATAGGCATATCAGCGGTGGAATAGTATGCACCATAGCCAATACCAAAGAAGAGTATGAAAGCAACAGTGTAAAGGTTGATTGCAAGGCCGTTCTCATTCGTAAGGCTGAGATTGAAGGCGGGATTGCCAGGCTGCCACATTGCAAGGAGCACAAATACTCCGATATAGCAAATAAGCGCAACCGTAACATATTTCATAAGAGAGGCCTTCTGTCCGTGTTTCTGCGAGGTTCTTACAGTAAGGAGGAAGAAGGGTGCGGAGAATACGTAGCCAAGAGCCATAAATACCATATTAAAGGTATCGTAGTTGCCCATCATACAACCGTAAAGCATGATAAGAACGGTTATGTTCTGTGCAATAGCAAGAGCAAGCTTGCATCCGCCACCTGCAACCATAAGGCGCTGAAGAGGCTTGTTTGCCTTGATGATCTGCACGTACTCGGAGATCTTAACAGCTTCCTGCTGACCGCCGCCGATACCAAAGTACTTCTCATTATCCTTCTCCGCAATACCAATAACGGCAAGAACGGTGAGAAGAGCAGAGATGGCTATACCGATAAAGGTCATGATGGTATACCACTTGTAGTTGTAGTCGCCGGCAAAGGAATCCCACGCCATTACCATACCTACAACCTGCATAATACCCATTCCTGCAAGGGAGCCGATGGTATTAAATACGGTGAAAAGGGGACGCTGCTTAGGATCGTTGGTAAGAACGGGCTGAGCAGATCTGGTAACAGAGGTCTGGAAGGTGTAGCCGATAACCCATACTGCATAGAGAATGATGAAAAGGGTGTATCTCAGCCACATCATAGTATCGGGAACAAGGGGAGTAACAACGTACAGAAGAAGCACGCTGACTGCCATTACGGCATTACCAAGCACCATGAATGGACGGAATTTACCGAACTTAGTGTTGGTCTTATCCATCAAAGCACCGATGATAGGGTCAGTGATTGCGTCGAACACACGCATACCTGTAACCATGAAGGATGCGAAAAGCATCGCAAGGCCGAGTACAGCGTTGCCGAACTGAGCTATGTAGGAAAGAATAAGTACAAAGTAGACGTTTGTTGCGCCGTTGTTCATGGGGAACAGGGCGAGCTGATATAATTTGGCACGATTTAAGCCATTGTTTTCGTTCATTTTATTGAACTCCTTTCAATCAGAGGCATTATTAAAGGTAATGCCGAAACCTAAATTACAAATTAAAAGTAAACAAAGATTGAGATTGGTTTTTCGAATGCGGCCCGAAGCTGT
>CAZUJY010000021.1:0-18905 GCA_964620565.1 uncultured Ruminococcus sp.
ATACTGACGATTTTCAGTGACACTACATATTGTATCAAAAAAAATCGCATTTGTATATAGTTTTTTTAAAAAATTTTTAATTTGTATAAATTGCAATAAATTTGCGGTCGTTTGGGCGCATAAAATGGGCGTTTTGCCTTGTAAATCAAGGCTTTTTAGCTCCTCCTCGGAGGAAATTATGGCCGACAGACCCTTGGCGTAGCTTATTGTTGCCACGCTTTCGGGGTGAGTTTTCGATCCGAAGAGAATGAAGTAGGTGTCCTCGCCCGTGTTCTCGCTTGCGATACGGTGGATCCGCTTTACCGAGGGGCAGGTCATATCAAGGATGGTAACGTCGGGATTTTCCGCTTCAACAGAGCGGAGATATGCCTCGTCCCGAAGCGATACTCCGTGGGTGCGGATAACAAAGGTTATATTCCTTCCCCGGTTCGCCTTAATGATGGATTCAACGTCCTTGATATCTATTGCGGAAACACCCATCTCGCGAAGTGAGGAAACGTACACGCCGTTGTGAATAAGCGGTCCCAGGGTAAAGATAAGGTCGCTCTCCGTCTTGCAACGTATAAGCGATTTTACAGCCTCGTCGGCACGTCTGACACCGGGGCAGAAGCCTGCGTTTTTTGAAAGGATGATCTCCAAGGCTTACTTCCTCTTTTTACGCTTTTTGCTATGCTTTTTGTTGATAGGATCCTTTGCGGGATCGTATGCGGGAAGGGCGGAGAAGTCGCCCATCTCGATCACCTTATCAAAGGCCGTCTTGGTTGCCGCTGCATACTCGTCACGTCCGCCCTCGCTAAAGCCGAGAGTATCGTACTTGATAGGCTTGCCGAATATGATCTCGGTGCGGCGGAACAGACGGTATTTAGCGCCCTTTATATTGATGCAAACGGGGAGAATATCGCACTTTGCGTGATATGCGATAAGTCCTGCGCCGTGTCTTATCTGTGTGGTCGTGGGATCAACGCCGGGGCATCTGTGTCCCTGGGGAAAAATTGTAACGGTCTTGCCGTTTTCAATAGCCGAAACGGCAGCCTTGATAGCGCCTACATCAGCGCCGCCACGGTCGATTTTAACCGCTCCAAGGCCACGAACGATTGCGCCTAGTACAGGAACAGAGAACAGCTCCTTCTTCGCAATACAGGTGATCTGTCGGGGGCATACGGCGCCTATGGAAATAACGTCAATGGCAGAGATGTGATTGGTGCAGATAAGCACGCCGCCCTCCGCAGGAACGTTTTCCTTACCGATAACGTGAACATTAAAGAGAAGGCGGAAAATCGGGGCTACGATGGGCTTTAAGAAGCTGTAAAGCGGGTAGGTGTTCTTGGTCTTTTTCTTTACTATCTTAAGAATAGCCGCCACGGTCTCTGCTTCGGTGAGCTTGGAGTTGTCAAGGAGTGTGGCATCCTTTGCCTTAACGCAGGGAGCAACGTCACGGGTAGAGTCGTTTTTATCACGCTGAACCATCTCGTCGTATACCTGCTTGTAGGTCACGTCCTGACCCTTACTCTTGAGCTCCTTGAATCTTCTCTCGGCTCTTGCCTTGGCAGATGCCGTAAGGAAGATCTTAACCTCGGCATCCGGAAGAATAACAGTGCCGATGTCACGGCCGTCCATAATTACGCTGTTTTTTCTTGCGGTGTTTCGCTGTGTTTCAAGAAGGAAATCACGCACAGCGGGAATAGCGCTGACTGCAGAAGCCGCCATGGAGCACTCGGGAGTACGGATGTCGTCGCCTCTGTCCACTCCGTTAAGCAGAATAACCTGTCTGCCGTCCTCAAATTTAAGCTCAAGGGTGATCTCGGGAAGGGCGGCTGCAACTCTTTCTGCATCAGATGGGTCAATATTATGCTCAAGCATATAAAGACCGATATTGCGGTAGAGCGCGCCGGTATCCACATAGATAATACCGAGAGCCTTTGAAACAGCCTTTGCAACGCTGGATTTGCCTGCGCCGCCGGGGCCGTCTATTGCAATTCTTATCATAATAATCTCCTATCGGGATTTTGCTGGTGAAATTAGATTAATATCCTTCTGCCGCAGATTTTCCCGCCAAATATCCTGTTGAGAAGGCGATCTGCAGGTTATATCCGCCGGTGTAGGCGTCAACGTCAATAACCTCGCCACAGAAATAAAGACCCTCGTGGAGCTTGGATTCCATGGTTTTTGGCGTGATCTCCTTGATCTCAACACCGCCCGAGGTGATGATAGCCTCTTCAATGGGGCGGTAGCCGTCAAGGGGAATCTCGAAGGATTTAAGCGTATTAAGCAGAGCCTTGCGCTCTTCCTTTGTAATAGAATTGACTTTTTTGCGTCCGTCAATACCTGAAAGAGCGATAAAGGGCTCGATCATTTTTGAGGGAAGCAGATCGCCCAAGGCGTTGATTAGATCCTTGTTGGACTTCTTTGCAAAATCGGAGAGAAGCCTTGCATCAAGAGTCTTTTCGTCAAGCGCGGGCTTAAGGTCGATACACAGCTTTAGACGGGTAATATCATAACTGCGAATATGTGCGGAGGCGGAGAGGATCACAGGTCCGGTAACGCCGAAGTGAGCGAACATCATTTCGCCAAAATCTGTGTAAATAATACGCTCTGCCTCATCTTTAATGCTGATTTTGACGTTTTTGAGTGAAAGCCCCTGCATCTCACGGCATAGCGGAGAGTGGCTTACAAGAGGGATAAGCGAGGGAATAAGCTCGGTAACAGAATGTCCAAGCTTCATTGCAAGCTTGTATCCCGAGCCGTCGGAGCCTGTAAGCGGATAGGATTTTCCGCCGGTGGCAATTATCACCTTATCAAAGGCGTGCTGTGTCTTGCCTGCGGTAACGGTAAAGCCCTCGTCGGTCTTTGTAACCAAGCTTACCTTATAATGAATGATCCGTGCGCCCGAGCAATACTGACGCATAGCGTTTACAATATCGATAGCCTTGTCGCTCTCCGGGAAAACACGTCTGCCACGCTCTGTCTTAAGACTTACGCCAAGCGACTCGAAAAAGGTCATGGTGTCCTCGCAGGAGAAGGAGGAAAGGGCGGCATAAAGGAAGCGACCGTTTTTGGTCACGTTTTCAAGAAATTCCTCTCGGGCGCAATTGTTGGTAACGTTACAGCGGCCTTTACCTGTGATGGCAAGTTTTTTGCCAAGTCGGTCGGTGGATTCGAATACTGTTACCTCTGCGCCGTAGCTGAGAGCGGTTCCTGCAGCCATCATTCCTGCGGCGCCGCCGCCAATAACGGCAATTTTAATTACAGAATTATCGTTTTGCATAAACCTCGTACTCGTCCCAGAGCTTTTCAAGCGCGTCAAAGCGCTCGGTGATCTCCTTCTCACGTCTTGCGGTGATTTCAATAACGATAGCATTTATAATGCTAAGGGGCGCAACAAGAGAGTCCATAAAGGATGCCATATCAGACTGGGCAATAAGAACGCAGTTAGCAAACTCGGCAATGGGAGAAACCTCCGAGTCGGTGAAAACGATTACCTTTGCGTCCTTGTTTCTCGCAAATCTCACACCGTTTATCATCTTTGAGGAGTATCTGGGGAAGGAGAATGCGATAACAACGTCATCCTCGCTTACCGAATACATCTGCTCAAATACCTCGGCAGAGGAGGTGGGAACAACCAGCTTTACGTTGTCGAAAATAAGAGACAGGTTGTAGGAGAGCAGTCTAGCAAGAGGCTCGGAGCTTCTGGCGCCGGTTATGTATATATTTTTTGCCGATAGAATAGCGTCAACGGCCTCCGAGAAGGAGCGTCGGTCGAGATGCTCAAGGGTGTATTTAATTTTGTTAATGTCCGACTCCATTGCGTTGTCGATAACGTCGCCACGGCCAATGCGCTGCTTTGTGATCTCGATACGCTGATTGGGGGTGAGCTTGATTCGAACGAGCTCCTGAACGGCAAGCTGGAACTGAGAATAACCCTCAAAGCCAAGCTCGTCGGCGAATCGTACAACGGTGGACTCGGATACTCCAACCATATCGCCAAGTCTTGAAGCGGTAAGATATGCAACCTTGTCGTAGTCGTTAAGAACTGCGTTTGCGATCTTCTTCTGACCCTTGGAGAGAGTGGAGTATACGGCTTTTATTCTTTCGGAAATATCGGCAGCCATGTTAAGCACCTCACATTAATTTTAAAATTCAAATTTTATTATACCACATTTTTTTGCATTTTTCAAGTGTATTTAAACAAAAAAAGCCGCTTTGCAGTGTGGGAGCGGCTTTTTATGCAGTCAGATGTTAATAACGTTATCTCCGAGGGATAAAACATCCTCGGTACTGTGGGATGCAAGTATCACAAGACGGCTCTCGGCGGCTTTGCGGATCAGTCCTCTGACAACCTCCGCATTTGCAGGATCAAGCTCCTTTGTAGGCTCGTCAAGAAGGAGGATCGGCGTATCCTTGATAAACGCGCGGGCGAGAGAAACACGCTGCTTCATACCGCCCGAAAGGCTGTTCGGGGTGAGCAAAATATCCTCGCTGCTAAGGCCGAGAGAATTCAGTAAATAGGTAGCCGATGAAACAACTGCTTCGTCTTTTCTGTCGGAAATTGCAAAAACAATATTTTCAAGAGCGGTAAGGTGCGGTATAAGTCGATGCTCCTGAAAGGCGAAGGAAACACGTCCGATGCCGCCGTCAAGGATCTCACCGCAAAAGTCCTTATCAAGTCCTGCGATCATGCGAAGCAGGGTGGTTTTACCGATACCGCTCTCGCCGGTCAAAAGGTAGATTCCTTTGTCGGAGAAGTTGTATGAAAAGTCCGAAAAGATCGTTTTGTCACCGAAGCTCTTGCGGAGGTTTTTAATTGTAAGACTCATTTTTCATCTCTCCTCATCAAAATCTCGGCAATCTTTTCAAGTGCGATGCTGAGCACGATTATCACGACCGTCCAGGCAAATATGGTAGGCGAGTCGGCGTTGTATTTTGCGTCGTTTATCATCTGGCCGACGGATTGCTTCGTGTAGGCGATTATTTCGGCGGCAATTACTGCCTTCCAGCATAGGCCCGAGGCGGTGATAATCGCGGGGGCAAGATAATTTTTAATAGCAGGCAGGGTAAGAAGCTTAAAGCGCTTTGTGGGTGAAAATTCAAAGACCTCAGCCACCTCAAGCAGCCCTTTGTCGATGGATAAAAGTCCGTCGGTAACGTTCTGGTAGATGATCGGCATAACCATTAAAAAGCCTATGAAAACTGACAGAGCATCACCCGACATAAGCACCCATAAAACAACGATGAATGATGCTACCGGAGTGGATTTTATGATTCGGATAATAGGCAGGAATATGTGCTTTATGACCTCAAATCTGTTGCACAAAAGCGCAAGGGAGCTGCCTATCACAATGCCGAAGAACAGACCAAAAATCACTCTGCCTGCGCTGAGAATAATTACCTTATAAAAGCTTGGCTTGATAAGTAGCTTTCCGAGCGCGGAAAGCGTTTCCGGTATGCCCGGCAGAAGGAAGGGATGGTCGATGATCATTGCCGCGATCTGCCAGAGTGACAGCCAGAAAACTGTGGGAATAAGGTACTTAAAAAGCAGCTTTAAGAGCTTATTTTTCATAATAGAATTCGCTTGCGGGAGCGGTAATTTCAAGAGCCGAATAGAAGGCTAAAAGCGTGTTTTTCATATCCTCGCCGTCAATGTAGCATATGGAATCTCCAAGGTTCTCAAGCGCCATTTTTGCAGGAGCGGAAGCGCCCATAACGCCTGTTTCCACTACATATTCTGCGGCAGAATCAATATTTTCGGGATTGCTGATATAATCGACAGATGCCTTGTACTCGGTGAGGAATGCGTCGACTGCGCTCTTGTGATTGGATACGAAATCGCCGTTTGCGATCACGCAGCCCATGGCGATAGGAGTATCGGAGATCTTCTCCCACTCGTCGGCCAGGTCAAGCTTAACCTCGTAGATCCTTTCAAGAAGATTGTTGTTCATAGTACCGAGAACGGTGGAGGTTACGATGGGCTCGGGCATAACCGCATTGGGGATCTTACCTGCTATAACCATTGCGGAAAGGTCGGCGGGAGTGAGGATCTCCTTGCCGTCAACAGAGTAGGAAACTGTAGCGTCGATCTCGGCAGCATCAAGGAGATATTCAAGCACCATTCGGGGTGTTCCGTTCTTGCAGGTGTAAATGGTCTGGCCCTCAAGGTCGGAGAGCGAGAGAATAGGGGAGTTGTCGAGGCTGAGATGCTCGACGTAATAAAGAGAGTTCAGGCAGTTAAGAGCAAGAACCTTTGCGTTCTTGTCGATTTTAGCGTAATACTGCGCCGCCTCGTTGGTGGGGAGGCAGATAATATCGATCTTTCCTGCCGCAAGGTCGGCCTTTGCGGTGGTGGTGTCGGTGTACTTTGTGAAGCTGTAGTATTCGTTTCCGTTTTCGAGTCCGCCGTTGTTGCTGACAAGCTTTGCCATACCCATTCCGGTAGGGCCTGCCATATATCCGATGCGGATCTGAACGTCGGGCTTTTGAGATCCCGTATTGTCGCCGCTCATAGCGGAAAGAAGAATGTAGCCGAGCGAGATAAGCACGACTAAAACAAGTAGGGTGATTGCGAGAAATTTTTTCATTATTTTGTTATCCTTTCAAGACCCTTAGGGTCGATAATTAATACCTTTTTTTCTGTGACGGAAATAAGCCCGTCTGCCTCAAGAGAGGCTACCGCACGGTAGACCGAGGCGCGTCCTGCGTTGATCTCCTCGGCGGCTTTAACATAGTTAAAAGCGAATTCCGCGCTGCCGAGCCGTGCCATCTCGGAGAGCAACAGCGCCGCAAGTCTGTCGGTTGTGCGGCTGCCCGAGAAGGTGGCGATCTTTCGGTTAAGAAAGGCGATCCTGTCCGCCATAAAGCTTACGAGATTCTCTGTAATTTCCACCGATGCCGCCATAAAGGAGCGTATCTGCTGATCGGTAAAGAAGATAATCTCACAACCCCTTGCCGCATAAATTTCGGTAGGGAACGCCTCGTCCGAAAACACCGAGAGAATGCCGAAGGAGTCACCAACCGTAAGCGTGTTAAGCAGAATGGGAGATGATTCCGATCTGTCACGACGCACCTCACAGCTGCCCGAGAGGACAAAGCCGACAAGCCGTTTGTTAGTCAGAGAGGAGTAGACAAGCTCGCCACGCTTGAAGCTCTCGACGGAGGGCTGACTTTTGGATAGCAGTTCTCTGAGTCTGCCTTCCTCGATGTTTTTGAACAGAAAGCTGTCCTTTAATACAGTAAAAACCTTCATTTTCACCTCAAAAGTGTATCATTTGATACAGATTATAGCATATTTGTTCGCTCCTGTCAACAGCTTTTTCAAAATATATTTTCTTCCCGAAAAATGAAAGAAATTCCCTTAAATATATTGATTTTTATTTTTCTGTGTGATATAATAAGATGATAAATTATTAAGATTGGAGCTGCATCAGATGCACGGATTGCTTTCTATCGCTTTTAATGAGAGCGTCTCGGGCTTCGTTGAGATCGTGAAGGGAATAATCAGCGATTTCCATTGGACCGACGCTATTGATATAATAATTCTCGCTTTGCTTTTCTATTTTGTACTCAGCTTTTTCAAAAGCAGAAAGGCAGGCACTCTTCTCGTAGGTATATTCATCTGCGTTGTGCTTTACGCACTCTCTCTGCTGTTTGACCTTGCGGGTGTCAGGTATATTCTGTCGGGCGTTTTCCAGATAGGAGCCTTGGCGATCATAATTATTTTCCAGCCCGAGATTCGTGATCTGCTTGAGACCATCGGCTCCGGCTCTCTCAAGGGCATCCGCACTTTCAGAGATCAGGCCAATACCAAGCAGGCGCAGTATAAGGCTATCGACAATATCTGCAAGGCTGTTCGTGTTATGTCTGCGGATAAGACAGGTGCGCTTATCGTTATTGGCAGAACCACCCAGCTTGACGATATTACCCAGACGGGTATCGCCATTAACTCCGACGTGTCCGACTATCTGCTGAGAAACCTGTTTTATAACAAGGCGCCTCTTCACGACGGAGCTGTGGTTATTGAGAATAACAGAATAAAGGCTGCATCCTGTATTCTTCCTCTGCCAAGACACACCTTTGTTGATAACGATCTTGGTACAAGACACCGTGCCGCTGTCGGTATGAGCGAGACCAGTGATGCCGTTATTATCGTCGTATCCGAGGAGACCGGCGTTATTTCGGTTGCCAAGGAGAGCGAGCTTAAGCGTGACTTTACCGAGGATTCTCTCCGTAAGTATCTTGTTAAGGAGCTTGTGGGAGATAAGTTCAGTCAGGAATAACTGTTCATAATTTTTGAGGTTAACTATGAAAAAGATAAATTTGGGACCAAGGGCCGGAAAGATACTTTTAGCCATCGGCTGTCTTCTTTTGGCTATTATCTTCTGGTTCGTTGTAAAATACAGTCAGACTGACAGTCTGCCCATCATTTCTTTCGGTTTGAGTTAATGGAGCAGGTATGGACTTTCAAAAGAAATTCGTACTGATAAATAACATTAAGCTTCCTGTTAACGCCTCTGTGTCAGAGGCGTTTTCGGTTGCAAGGCGGACTTTGAAGAAAGCAGGCCTCCTTTCCTATGCCGAGGATTACAGGGTCTTTCGCCGTAGCATTGACGCAAGACGGAAGCCCGAAATATATTATATTTATTCCATTGCCGTATCGGGCGGCTTCCCCGAAATTGATGCCGCTATGGAAAAGAGGCTTGGCTTAAGCCTGCACACACCCGCTGTAATGCCCGCAGCCCAGATTGGTGAAAGGCTTCTTTCTGCGCCTCCCGTTGTGGTTGGCTCGGGCCCCTGCGGACTCTTTGCGGCGCTGATTCTTGCCGAGGCAGGCTATAAGCCTGTCATCCTTGAGCGAGGCGGCTCGGTTGCCGACAGACAGAGGGCGCAGGCGAAATTTGAACAGAGCCATATTCTCGATACCGAAACAAACATTCAGTTCGGCGCAGGCGGTGCGGGAACCTTCTCCGACGGCAAGCTCGTTACAAGAGTTAACGATCCTATGACAAGCTATATTCTCGAGCGCTTTATCGAGTTCGGCGCGCCCGAGGAGATAAGATATATTGCAAAGCCCCATATCGGAACGGACGTTCTTTCGGTTGTGGTAGACCGTATGATAGAGCATATCTGTTCGCTTGGCGGCAGAATAATGTATAACACAAAATACCTTTCCCCTATAGAAAGCCTTGGTTGCGTGCGTGGAGTTCTTACCGATAAGGGCGGGATCCCCTGCGGCGCTCTGATACTTGCTATCGGTCACAGCGCAAGAGATACCTATGAGAGTATTATCAGATCGGATATGTCGGTTGAGGGCAAATCCTTCTCGGTCGGTATGAGAATAGAGCATCTTGCCGAGAATATTGACTATTCGCTTTACGGTGATGCGGCAGGGAAGTTCGGCCTCGGTCACGCAGAGTATAACCTCTCCTACGATACCAAGAACCGTGGAACCTACACCTTCTGTATGTGCCCCGGCGGAGTCGTTGTTGCCGCCGCCAGCGAGGAGGGCGGTGTGGTGGTTAACGGTATGAGCTATAACAGCCGTGCCGAGCGTAATTCCAACAGCGCTGTGGTTACTACCGTATTCCGTGAGGATTACGGCGGCGATCCCTTGTCGGCTATTGAATTCCAGCGAAAGATCGAGCGCTCGGCATTCAAGGCGGGCGGTGGCGGATATGCCGCACCGATTATCACTGTCGGTGATTTTCTCCGAGGCGAATGCAAGACTGCTCCGAGCCGTATTCAGCCCAGCTATATGTCGGGCAGTAACGTTAAGCTTGCAAGTCCCGATGAATACCTTCCCGATTTCGTTACGAAGGGGATCAGATCGGCTCTTACAGACTTTGATAGAAAGATCAGCGGCTTTGCTACCCCTGATGCCGTGCTTACGGGTGCGGAAACGAGAACCAGCGCTCCTCTGCGCATTTTAAGAGATCCGCTGACACGCCTGGCGACAGGCTATGAAAATATATATCCCGCAGGCGAGGGCGCAGGCTACGCAGGCGGAATCACAAGCGCCGCGCTTGACGGCGTAAAGAGCGCTCTTGCGCTTATGAAGACCTTTTACACAAAATAATTCCGAGTTTAATTTAAGTTTAGCAGTATAACTCTGAACTTTGAACTCTGTATTTGGCGACCAGCAGTCGCCATTAATCGGCAGGTGAAACTCAGACTGCCTCCTCCCTCGGAGGGAAGCCACTGTTTATTCGGACGACTGACGGTCGCCTCTGCGGTTGTGGCTATCCGAGCTTACGCGCGCATATTAAATGAAAGGCGGGAGAAATCCCACTTGGTTTTATAATAATGCTGAAAATCAAAGAAAAAAAGGAGAAGAACTGGCTAATAAAATCAATCGACAGTGCGGAATACAACTCAGCCACGGCGGAAATTGCCTCCGGTCTGGGTATAAATCCTGTTGTCGCCAAGCTTCTTTACAACCGTGGATACACAGACTGTGCATCTGCGAAGGCTTTCGTGTATATGGAAAGCGAAATGCTCCTCGATCCCTTCAAGATGAAGGATATTGACCGAGGAATCGACGGCATAGCCGCCGCTATCAGAAAGGGTGAGAAGATCACCGTATACGGAGATTATGACGTTGACGGCGTTACGTCGGTCTGTACGCTCTATCTCTATCTTAAGTCTGTTGGTGCAAGGGTTGATTACTACATTCCCAACAGAGCAGGCGAGGGCTACGGTGTTTCCACCCAGGCTATTGATGCCATCAAGGAAAACGGCACCAGCCTTATCGTCACCGTTGATACCGGTACAACCGCCGTTGAGGAGGTTGAGTACGCCAAGAGCATCGGTATTAACTTCATTATCACCGACCACCACGAGTGCAGATCAGATCTGCCCGAGGCTCTTGCGGTGATAAATCCCCACCGTCCCGACTGCGAATATCCCTTCAAGGAGCTTGCAGGTGTTGGCGTGGTATTTAAGCTTATTTGCGCTTATGAGGAGAAAATCTTAGGCAGAAGCAGAATTGAAGCTGCGAAGCGTATTTTCTCGCTCTATGCCGACCTTGTGGCCATCGGTACCATTGCCGACGTTATGCCCATCAAGGATGAGAACCGTATTATCGTAAGATACGGTCTTGCGATGATCGAGAACACCAAAAGGATAGGTCTTGCGGCTCTTATTGAGGCTGCCTCCGGCAAGAATGATGCTCAGCGTCAGAACCAGAGAAAGAAGAAGACCAAGATCACCTCGGGATACATAGGCTATACCATTGCTCCCAGGATCAACGCTGCGGGCAGAATTAAGGAGGCATCTCTTGCCGTTGAGCTGTTCCTGTCCACCGATCCCGGACGCGCAAAGGAGATCGCCGAGGAGCTTTGCGCTACCAATAAGGAGCGTCAGGCTGAGGAAAATACGATCATGCAGGAGGCCTATGAGAAGATAGAGCAGTACGATATTGAGAAGAATCCCGTTATCGTGCTTGACGCCGATACCTGGCATCACGGCGTTATCGGTATCGTGGCTTCACGTATAACCGAGAAATACACCCGTCCCGCTATCCTTGTGTCCTTTGAGGGCAACGAGCCCGACACTCCCAGAATGGAGCACGTGGGTAAGGGATCGGGCAGAAGCATTAAGGGAATGAACCTTGTTGACGCTCTCTGCTATTGCCAGGAGCATCTCGTTAAGTTTGGCGGTCACGAGCTTGCGGCAGGTCTTTCCGTAACCAGATCCGAGCTTGATAACTTCCGCCGTCTTATCAACGAGTATGCTCTTGCCAATCTTACCGAAAAGGATATGATACAGACCGTAGAGGCCGACTGTGAGCTTGACTTTGGCGACGTTAACGTAGCTCTTGCCAAGGGAATTCAGCTTCTCGAGCCCTATGGTGTTTCCAATCCTATCCCCGTATTCGTTCTCCGTGGCGTGACCGTTAACGATATTAACGGCATCAGCGACGGCAAGCATACAAGACTTTCGCTGGGTAACGGCAGATACACCCTTTCTGCTATGTACTTCTCCAATTCTCCCGATTCGCTTGGCGTTTACGTCGGCGACAAGGTGGACGTTATGTTTAACCTTGATATTAACGAGTGGGGAGGCAGGGAATCCGCTCAGCTTATCGTCCGTGACCTTAAGCCCTCTGTTACACAGAAGGAAAAGCAGCTTTCCGAGCTTGAGAGATTTGAGGAGATCAGATGCGGTGCATCCTTTACTCCAGATGAGGACATACTTCCCTCGAGAGAGGATTTTGCCGCCGTTTACAGACTTATACAGAACTCTGTTCGCTCGGGCTTTGACGTTCTGAAGCACAGAGATATTCTCTCACGTATCAAGAACTCCGACGAGCAGGTTTCTATCAATTACGCCAAGCTCAAGTTTATCATAATGGTCTTTAAGGAGCTTAACATCGTCTTTATCGAGGACGTTGCCGATGAGACCTATAAATTCAAATTACATTATCACACTACAAAGGCGAATCTTTACAAATCAACTCTTCTTCGCCGACTTCGCTCACAGATGAGCAGATAATTTTGTAGCAAATATCAGGTATTTTTATGTACGAAGAAATGATTTCACTTCTCGAATATCTCGGGAAGAATGAGAATTTTTACGACCTTGCAAAGATAACCGAGGCCTATAATTATGCAGATGCGCTCCACGAGGGACAGATGCGTCTTAGCGGAGAGCCTTATATCAGCCATCCCGTTGCGGTGGCAAGAATTGTTGCGGAGCTCGGTCTTGACACCGACTCTATATGTGCGGCGCTTCTTCACGATACGGTTGAGGATTGCGCCGACAAGACAAATCTCGATATACTCAGCAAGATGTTCGGTAAGGACGTTTCCATGCTTGTTGACGGT
The DNA here is from genome assembly GCA_964620565.1 of uncultured Ruminococcus sp. Classification (GTDB taxonomy): domain Bacteria; phylum Bacillota; class Clostridia; order Oscillospirales; family CAG-272; genus UBA1740. The sequence goes on from CAZUJY010000021.1 coordinate 12,813, forward strand.
CTGACAAAGATCATTCAGGTCCAGGTCGCCGATAAGGAGGAGGCTCACATCGAGAACATCCGTAAGATGCTTCTCGCTATGAATAAGGACATCAGAGTTATCTTTATCAAGCTTTGCGACAGACTTCATAATATGCGTACTCTTTCTGCAAAGAAGGAGGACCGTCAGCGTGCCATTGCGCTTGAAACGATGTATATATATGCTCCTCTGGCTCACCGCCTCGGTATTCAGCGCATCAAGCAGGAGCTTGAAAATATAAGTCTTTATTACCTTGATACCGTAGGTTATCAGGAGGTGCACGAGGAGATAGAGAAGAAGTTCGGACGCAGCGGTGACTTCATCGACGAGGCAAAGGCGCTGCTTACCGAGAAGCTTTCGGAGAACAACATCTCCTTCACCCTTGAGGGCAGAGTAAAGTCGGTTTATTCGCTTTACCGTAAGATGTACTCGCAGAACAAGGCATTTGACGAGATCTACGACTTCTATGCAGTTCGTGTTATCGTTGATACCGAGCTTGAGTGCTATACCGCTCTCGGCCTTGTTCACGAGATGTTTAAGTCGATTCCCGGTCGCTTTAAGGATTACATCTCCACACCTAAGCCCAACCTTTACCGTTCGCTTCATACAACGGTTATCGGTAACAGCGGTATTCCCTTTGAGGTGCAGATACGTACAAAGCAGATGCACGAGGAGGCGCAGTACGGTATTGCTGCTCACTGGAAGTATAAGTCGGGTGGCTCCTCGGGCGCTAATATTGACGAAAAGCTGCGCTGGATCGCACAGCTGCTTGAATCGGATGAAAACACCCGTGATCCCGATGAGTTTATCCACTCCTTCAAGACCGATATTTTCCACGATGAGACCTTTGTATTCACGCCTAAGGGCGACGTAATTTCACTGCCTCTCGGCTCTACCGTCATTGACTTTGCCTATGCGATTCACTCTGCTGTTGGAAATAAGATGACAGGAGCCAAGATCAACGGCGTTATCGTTCCGATTGATAAGATCCCCGGCAACGGCGATATCATTGAAATAATCACCTCCAATTCCTCTAAGGGACCCAGTCGAGATTGGCTTAAGATCGTTAAGACCGGTCAGGCGAGGAGCAAGATCAGACAGTGGTTCAAGAAGGAAAAGCGTCCCGAGAACATCGTTGTAGGTAAGTCAGAGGTCGAGCGTGAGTTCAAGAGAATTTATAAGCAGATCACCGATGCCGAGATGACCGAGATCGTTACCACTATCGCAAAGAGAGTGGGCATTAATAATGCAGATGATTTCTATAACACCATCGGCTTTGGCGGTATTTCGCTTACCAGATTCCTCCCAAAGATCAGGGAGGAGATAGATAAGCTTCGCGCGGAGGACGAGGGCCCTCTTACCGCCGAGGACGAGCTCGCAAAGGTGAAGATTACCAACGTTAGCAAACGAACTCGTAAGACGGGTGGTGTAATTATTGACGGTGACTCCGGCTATGCGGTTAAGTTCGCTAAGTGCTGCAATCCGCTTCCCGGCGACCGAATAGTGGGCTTTGTAACCCGTGGCTTTGGCGTTTCGGTCCATAAGGCAGACTGTCCCAACGTCATCGCTTCCCGTGGCAATGAGGATAATCTTGCCCGTTGGGTACGTGCCGAGTGGGAACAGGTTGAATCTACCTCCAGCCCTCTTTACGAGGCAATGATACAGATTCTCGCCGAGGACGAAATAGGTGTACTTGCGGGTATTTCAATGGCTCTTGCAGATATGAAGGTATCTATTCTTCAGATCAACACTCAGCCTGATAAGGAAGGTAATATGCTTATCAATATCGTCGTTGGATGCCGTAACGTATCACATTATGACGCTATTGTATCTCGCTTACGTTCTATTCCTACCATAATTGCCGTAAGACGAGGATTTATGAATTAATTCAGGGCAGAATTTGATTTTGCTGTATTTTGAGGTTGTTTTATGATTTGTGTGATTCAGCGTGTTAACAGCGCTACCGTATATGCCGACGGTGTTCTGTCGGGTGAGATAGGTAAGGGACTTTATCTTCTTCTCGGAGTTAAGGTTGGCGACGATAAGAGAGATGCCACACTGCTTGCAGAAAAAATCTCAAAGCTCCGTATATTCTCCGATGAGAACGGAAAGATGAATCTGTCTATAAAGGACGTTTCGGGTCGTGCTATGGTGGTTTCCAACTTCACGCTTCACGCAAATTACGCTCACGGCAACCGTCCCGATTACCTTAACTCCGCACCTCCCGCTTTGGCAAACGAGCTTTACGAGTTCTTTATTTCTGAGCTTGAGGAGAGAATAGGTAGGTGCGAGAGAGGCGTATTCGGTGCGGATATGCGTACCGAGATGTCTACCGACGGTCCCGTAACTATTCTTATGGACTCTCTGGCGTTGAGGAAATAATTTACCTTACCGATATTCACTTAAGGACTAAAGACTTATGATTTTAAAAATTAACGGTGATATAAATAAATATTACGTGCAGACGCTTTGTATGGTGTTCTTTCCCGGTGCCACCTTCGGTGAAAACGAGATTCCCGGTGAGGGAGTGCCTGAGGTAGCCGTTGAGGTTTACCGTGATGAGACAGGCGGAGTTGCTACCGCCTTTGCATCTATAAAGCTTAATGACAAGCTCTGCGAGTCTACCGAGAGCGTTCCGCTGTCCGAGGAGATCAATTTTGCCACCCATGAGGCTATTGCGGTTGGTAAGGCTATCTTTGCGGCAGGTAAGGAGCTGCTTGGTCACACGCCCCCCTGGGGTATTCTTACAGGCGTTCGTCCTGCTAAGGTTGCTAACTCCATTCTCCGTACGGGAAAGGGCGTTCTCAAGGCTAAAAAGGCGCTTCGTGACGAGTATTTCTTAAATCCGCAGAAGGCAGCTCTTGCCGTTTCGGTTGCATCCGCCGAGTGGAAGATCATGAAGAAAACGGCGAAGGACACCTGCTCGCTTTATATTTCCATTCCTTTCTGTCCTTCAAGATGCGCATACTGCAGCTTTGTGTCTTATACGACAAAAAGACTGCTTTCTATGATTGACGATTATCTTGAGGCTATGCTCATTGACCTTGAGGACACCTTTGACACTATCAAAAGGCTTGGTCTTCGTCTGACGACCATTTATATTGGCGGCGGTACGCCTACGACCCTCAGCGCAGAGCAGCTGCGCCGTCTGTTAGGCAAGATAAACGAGCACGTTGATACCTCCTCACTCCTTGAATTCACGCTTGAGGCAGGCAGACCCGATACTATTACAAGGGAAAAGCTTGAGGTGGCAAAGGAGCTTGGCGTTACACGTGTCAGCGTTAATCCACAGACCTTAAACGACGATATTCTCCGTGACATCGGCCGTCATCACACCGTTGATGATTTCTTCCGTGCCTATGCGCTTGCGAGGGAGATCGGCTTCCGTGATATCAACGTTGACCTTATTGCAGGTCTGCCGGGTGACGATTTTAAGAACTTCTCCGAGACGGTGGACAGAATTATCGATCTTGAGCCTACAAATATTACCGTACATACCTTCTGTGTAAAGAAGGCCTCTGATGCATTGAGAAACAACTCCAGCGTTTATTCGCTTGACGGCGGTGATGCGGCAAAGAGCGTGTCCTATTCACAGCTTAAGACGAAATTCGCAGGCTACAAGCCCTATTATATGTATAGACAAAAGAATACCGTTGGAAATCTTGAGAACGTCGGTTTTTCCATAGAGGGCCACGAGGGACTTTACAACGTCTATATGATGGAGGAATTCCAGACCATTTTCGCCGTTGGCGCAGGTGCGGTAACCAAGCTTGTGAAGTTTGAGGGCGGATTCAATTCCGAGGCACAGATCATGCGTCTGTTCCGTCCCAAGTACCCCTACGAATATCTTCGTGAGGCTGAGGAGTCGGATGAGAACGGCTATGGCAGACGTGAGAAGAATAAGGCGGAGATCTTCCGTTTCTTCGGCGTAGAGGAATGATTTTTCCTATATGATACAGGCATTTTCTTCAATAATATTATATTTAGAGAGATTCGCTAATATATTTTAGTGAATCTTTCTTTTTTCGGAGGGGAAAATGCAGGCTATAAAAAACGGGGAAAAGCGTGGAGAGCTGATGTCATCTCTGCTTGGTGGAACTATATCGCTTACGGTCTCTACAATTATCGTAAAACTACTCGGACTTATCTATAAAATACCTCTTGCCTCACAGCTTGGGGATGAGGGAATGGGCTATTTTAATAGCGCATATACCGTGTATTCCTTCTTTTATCTGCTCTGTACCGCAGGCGTTCCAAAGGCGGTTATGATACTCGTTTCTGAAGCGAAGGCAAAGGGCAGGGCGATAGAGGAAAGAAATATTCTGCGTGTGGCATCGGTACTGTTTCTGTCGCTTGGGGCTGTAATTTGCGCCGTCTTTATAATCTTTTCTTCGCCAATTGCATCCTTGATAGGCAACAGCAGATCGGCATATACAATGATAGCCATCGCTCCATCAATAATATTCGTATCGCTTGCAGGAGTAATCAGAGGTTATCTCAGCGCTAATATGTTACTACCCGACATTGCGATTTCGCAGGTTATCGAGGGGCTTGGAAAGCTGCTGCTCGGACTTGCATTTGCAGTGCTTGGAGGAAGGCTGAGGCTGCCTCTTGAGGTGATTTCCGCATTGACGATTTTAGGTGTGACACTGGGCTCGGCATTCGGTCTTATATATCTTTTCGTTTGCTCCAAAATCAGAATACGGAATGATAAAACAGGGCAGAATATTAGATTGACGGATAACAAGGGGATTATAAAACGCATTTTTTCCATATCGGTTCCTATAACTTTTAGTGCTGCAATAATGAGTATAACCAACATTATTGACCTGGGCTTGATAATGCGAAGCCTTGGCGAAATCGGACTATCCGAAGCTCAGGCGAGCGCGCTCTACGGCAATTATACCACTCTTGCGGTTCCTATGTTTAATCTTGCGATTTCCATCATCTCACCGATCTCGGTTGCTCATCTTCCCGCTCTGACTAACAGCTTTGTCAAGGGGGACATTAATACGAGAGTCGAGACAGAGCGGTCATCCCTTGAGCTTACGGCGATCCTATCTGCGCCAATGATGATCGGAATGGCGGTCTTTTCAAAGGAGATACTTGACCTTCTGTTCCCGAAATCCGAAACAGAGCTTGGCGGCGCGCTTTTGTGTCTTCTAGCTCCTGCAATCCTGTTTTCATCCCTTCTTTTAACCGTTAACACCTCGCTTGAAGCAGGCGGCAGGGTAAAGTCACCTCTTATTTCAATGATCTTTGGCAGCATACTGAAAATCGCTGTAAGCTACATAATAATTACAAGGACAGATATGGGAATTCTCGGCGCACCCATCGGAACTGTCGTTTCCTATGCTACGGCGCTTCTGGTTTCATTAATTATATATGGCAGGGCATTTAAATCTCACCTTCCCATCTTTACAAGCTCCCTTTGCCCATACCTTTGTGCTCTTGTAAGCGTGCTGCTCTCAAGAGTTATTTACGACAGGCTCTATCAGGTCATCGATAAAAATGTGCTTTTACTCGGCGCAATTCTCTTCGCCGCATTGGTTTATCTTGGATTATTGGCATTTCTTGGTCTATTATCACCGAATAAAATAGGGAAAATGGCAAAATATACAAAAATTACAAGATAAAATTATAAAATAAGACGAAATGTAATTTTATTAAGTATAAAAAAACCTTGATAATACTTGACTTTTTCCAAAAATACTTGATATAATAAAACGTCTTCAAAAAAATAATCTGAAAGGATGTATAAACCAATGAACAAGACAGATCTCGTAAACGTAGTAGTAGCTGAAACCAATCTCTCCAAGAAGCAGGCAGAGGCTGCTGTAAACGCTACTCTCGGTGCTATCGCAAACGCGCTTAAGAATGGTGACAAGGTTCAGCTTATCGGCTTCGGTACCTTTGAGGTTAAGGATGTAGCAGCTAGAGAAGGCCGCAACCCCAAGACCGGTGAGATTATCAAGATCGATGCTTGCAAGAAGCCCTCTTTCTCTGCTTCCAAGGTTCTTAAGGATCAGGTTAACGGCTAATTCATGCGCCTTGATAAATTCCTGAAGGTTTCCA
>CAZUJY010000022.1:0-2679 GCA_964620565.1 uncultured Ruminococcus sp.
AACAGCCAGTTAATACCCCAGGTCACGCCGATAGGCAGCAGGATGAAAAGCACCGCCGACAGAGCAAGACCCAGCAGCAGCGACACCACCATAACCACGTCGGTAAGCTTGAGGTGAAGCTTCTCGGAGAGCCATTTTTCGAATTTGGAGGGCTCCTCCTCGTCCTCGAGGCCGAGTGCGTCGGCAGATGCGCCAAGGGTCTTGAAGCTCATCTTCATAGACTCGATAAAGCTCACCACACCACGCACCAGGGGAAGGTTAAATATCTTGTTTTTATCTCTTGCAGAGATAAAATTATCGTCGTTTACCACAAGGCTGCCGTCAGCCTTTCGGCAGGTGGTAACCATACGGTTGCCCGCCTTCATCATTACTCCCTCCAGGACGGCCTGACCGCCCACCTTACCCAGCCTGTCGGGGCAGGGGCAGGAGTTGTTTTTATCTTTTTTGCTCATAATTTTAACCTTTCTTGTATGTAGACCGCAGGGCACAGGAGCGCATTTTTTCAGCTCCGTATGTCAAAACGGCACACTTCCGCATTTTATTGATTACACCATTATAACATAGTTTTTTAAAAAAATAAATAGCTTTTTAAAAATTTACAAAATTTATAGCATATATACATAAGGCGGCAAGGCTTTTTGTGAAAGACGGAGAGCCGCAGGGGTCGGAAAGCGACCACAAGCAACAAATGGCGACCCGGTCGAAAAGCGACCACTACCCGGTCGAAAAACGACCCCCACCCGGTCGGAAAACGACCCCAATAATAAAGATAATAATAAAGAAATAACTACAACAACAACTAACATACATTCTTTCAGAGAGCTTCGCAGAGGGGGGTGTCAAAATGACACCTATTTAAAGCCGCTATGGGCTCAAAATGAGCTCAAAAAGACACCTACCCGGTATCAAAAAGACACCTACCCGGTATCAAAATGACACCCAATAATAAATATATAATAAAGACAATAATAAAGAGTATATCTACAACAACCAACCATCATTCTTTCTTACAGGGAAAGGCTAAAGCCTTTTTGCAAATAAAAATCCCCTCCTCAATTCTTTATTTGCCCCGAGTTACTTGACATCACAGCACAGCCTGTGGTATAATGTAAGAGTTAAAATATTTTGGCGAGGACTTTATAATGATAAAGATTTCCAACATTGCGGTAATGAATTTTGATAACGCCATTCGTGGCGCCCGCAACCCTATGAACAGCTGGGCGAGAATGGATTCATATTATGACGAGGAGGGCAATTTCGTCCTGGGTGACAACGACCTTTCGCTTGCTTCAAGGCTCGCAAAGGCGGGCAGCGATCACAGAAAGTTTTTAAGACAGGTGATCGTTTCGCTCGACATCTCGGCTCCTCTCTATTGGTGGAAGGAGTTCGACACCTATAAGGTCGGCACCGTTGCCAATTCCTGCTCCACGATGCATAAGATCCAGGCGAAGCAGTTTGAGAGATCCGACTTCTCCTGCGAGAAGCTGAGCGAGGGCGCTCTCTCGGTGCTTGACTCGGTTATCTCCTTTATGGAGAGCGAGCGACTCGCCTTCATCGAGACCAAGGACAAGGCTCACTGGCACAATATGATCCAGCTTCTGCCCACATCCTACAATCAGCTGCGCACCGTGACCTTAAACTACGAGGTGCTTATCAACATCTACCGCGCAAGACGCTATCACAAGCTTGACGAGTGGAAGGTCCTTTGCGCCGAGATCGAGAAGCTTCCCTTTGCCAAGGAGCTTATTTGCTTAAGAGAGATTGACGATGAGTAATATTTTCGACCTGTTCAAGAGGATAGAGCAGAAGCCCGAGAGTCAGCCCGTCAGCTTTATTATCGTCGGACTTGGAAATATCGGCAAGCAGTACGAGCTGACAAGGCATAACGCAGGCTTTCTCGCTATCGACCATATCGCCGAGAAATACGGCGCAAAAATCGACCGTCTGAAGTTCCACGCCACCACCGGCGAGGCGAATATTGGCGGTGTGAGAGTTCTGCTGATGAAGCCCACGACCCTTATGAACAATTCGGGCGTAGCGGTGGGCGAGGCGGCGGCATTTTATAAAATTCCGCCCGAGAGGGTGCTTGTGCTTCACGATGAGATAAGCTTTGATGCGGGCGTTATCCGTATCAGGCGCAAGGGATCGGCAGGCGGTCACAACGGACTTAAGAGTATTATTGCTCATCTGCCCGGCGACAGCTTCCCTCGCATCAAGATCGGCATTGGCAAGAAGCCCAATCCCGAATACGACCTTGCCGACTGGGTGCTTGGCAAAATGCCCGAGTGCGACCTTAAGGCGCTGAAGGGACGGTTTGACGATATTGCCTCTGCGGCAGAGATGATCGTAAAATCGGATATTGACGGAGCTATGGCAAAATACTCGAAATAATGGGATATATTTGACTGATACCGACATTATTTACAACGTAATATTTTTTACAACCCGCCTCACTGACAAAGTGAGGCTAAAGGTGTCTATATGCAAAAAATCACACAGCCTTCCCCTTGAGGTAGCGGAGCGGCCTGAGGGTGTTAGAAAACAACACAGTGCGTTGCTTTTCCCCGAAGGTGACCGAGTCGCAACGAGAAGGTGTCAGCGAAGCTGACGGATGAGGTGTTAACATGCAAAAGATTACTAAATTAATCAGAACCGACGCCCAGCCTCCATCTCCGAGGG
>CAZUJY010000022.1:2779-18679 GCA_964620565.1 uncultured Ruminococcus sp.
ATAACGGTGTATGAGGTTATGACGAGATGCAAAAGATTACTAAATTAATCAGAACCGACGCCCAGCCTCCATCTCCGAGGGAGGGGGACCGCTTGCGGTGGAAGGAGTCAAAAACTCCCTCAGTCTCGCAGTTGGCTCGACAGCTCCCTCGGGAGGGAGCCTTTTGGGATTCTTGATAACGGTGTATGAGGTTATGACGAGATGCAAAAGATTACTAAATTAATCAGAACAGACGGAGAGTTCTCCGCCTTTCTCTCCTGCCTTAAGGGAGCCTACGCCTCCGAGGACTGCCTGCCTGTTGCGGTAAACGGTCTGACAGGCGGCGCCGAGTCGGCTTTCGTTGCCGAGGCTGTGAGGGAGGCTGCGGATATTTCCCACGCACCCGTGCTTGTCCTCGTTGAGAGCGAGGGCGAGAGGGCGAGAGTTACCGAAATGCTCCGCTCGGCAGGTCTAAACGCCCTGGGATATAAAAGGCGTGACCCGGTTTTCCATAATATAAGAGCCTCCCACGACGTTGACCGTGAGAGGCTTTCGGTGCTTTCTCTCGCCCTGTCGGGCGGCCTTGATGCCGTCGTTTCCACCCCCTCTGCCGCCTGCAGTCTGACGATCCCCGAGGATCAGCTTGCCCGCCTGTCCGTGAACCTGAGGGTAGGCGACAGCCTCTCACCCGAGGAGCTGTCCGAGAGGCTTGCGGATATGGGCTTTGCGCATGTGGAGGTGGTTGAGAGCCGTGGACAGTTCTCCCGCCGTGGCGGTATCCTCGACTTCTTCGGCGGCGAGAGTGAGCTGCCCGTGCGAATCGAGTTCTTCGGCGACGAGATTGACAGGCTTTCCTGCTTCGACCCTCTGACTCAGCGCACAAGCTCTGCCTGTGAGTCGGTGATGCTTCTGCCTGCCGCCGAGGTTATGGTCAGCCCTGCCGCAAGGGGCAGAATTTTGGCATCCATAAACCGCCTTTTAGACAAGGCGACCGACGAGAACGCAAGGGCAAGGCTTCTCCGTGAGAGAGCGGTGGTAGAGGGGAATGGTGGCATAGATTTCCGTGACAAATTCCTGCCGCTTATCTATGAAAGGGAGGCAAATCTTTTCAGCTATCTTGCCAAAGGCGGCAGATTTATCACTCTCACTCTCGGCACCAATAACTGCCTTGAGGAGCTGAAAAAATACCTCGATTTTATAGAAAATGACAAGCAGACTTTACAAAAAGAGGGTTTGCTTGAGGAAAAATACTCAAAATTCACTCTTACCGAGGAGGAATACAAGAAGAAAATTTCCTCGGGGGATTCCCTCGCCGTTCACATAAACAGCTTCTCGGGCGGAGTTGGAGCTATGAAGCTGTCGGGTCTTTTTGGCTTCCGCGCCCGCAGATGCGTAAGCTACGGCGGTAATTTCAATATGCTGCTTGAGGATATGTCGGGACTTCGCCGATCGATGTACCGTATAATTCTCCTCACCGATAATGCGGTGGGGTCTGCCTCGCTTATCTCGGCTCTTGCCGAGGCTGATATTGCGGCGGCAATGCTTCCCGATGGGGATTTTGACCTCTCACGTGCCGAGGGCGGCAGAATTTTTGTCACCGAGGGCAGATTTGAGGGCTTTGATCTGATAAACTCACGCATCGCTCTGCTTTCAATGGCGGAGGAGGGTGGCAGGGCAGTTATGGCTCACCGCCGACGTCAGAGAATACTGCGAAAGACGGGTGGCGGCGGCAAGCGGCTGATGAGCTATGCCGATCTCTCCGAGGGCGATTACGTGGTTCACGCAAACTACGGTATCGGTCTTTTCGAGGGCATTGAAACGGTGACCACCTTCGGTGTGACGAAGGACTATATCACCATAAGATACGCAGGCACCGACAAGCTTTTCGTTCCCTGCGACCGCCTGGAGATGATAGGCAAATATATCGGCGAAAAGGACAAGGACGGCAGGGTAAAGCTGTCGAAAATGGGCGGCGGTGACTGGCAGCGCACAAAATCACGTGCCAAGGCGGCGGCAAAGGATATTGCAAGGGGTCTGATTCAGCTCTATGCCGAGCGTCAGCGAAAGCCGGGCTTTGCTTTCCCCGAGGACTGCGACTTAGAGCTTCAGTTTGCCGACTCCTTCGAGTATGAGGAGACCGAGTCCCAGGCTGTTGCCATCGCCGAGATAAAGGCGGATATGATGAAGCCTGTGCCTATGAACAGGCTGCTCTGCGGTGACGTTGGCTTCGGCAAGACCGAGGTGGCTCTCCGTGCCGCCTTCAAGGCTATTATGGGCGGCAAGCAGGTGGCGTTTTTAGTTCCCACCACCATTCTGGCGATGCAGCATTACCAGACCGCACTCTCACGTATGCGCGGACTTCCCGTGACGGTGGATATGCTGACGAGATTTAAAAAGCCCAAGGAGCAGGCGGAGATCGTCCGCAGGGTAAAGCGAGGCGAAACCGATATTCTTATCGGCACTCACAAGCTGCTCTCGAAGAATATAGAGTTCCGTGACCTGGGCCTTCTCATCATAGATGAGGAGCAGCGCTTCGGCGTATCGCAGAAGGAAAAGCTGAAGGAGCTGGCAAGAAACGTGGACGTTCTGACCCTCACCGCAACGCCTATTCCCAGAACGCTGAATATGGCAATGAACGGCATCAGCGATATTTCCATTCTGGACGAGGCGCCCGAGGACAGAAGGCCTGTGCAGACCTACGTTCTGGAGCATGACGACGGCATAATCTACGACGCCATCCGACGTGAGCTTGCAAGAGGCGGCCAGGTGCTCTACCTTTATAATAAAATCGAGTCCATCGGCCTTGTGGCTGACAGACTCTCTCACGATATGCCCACCGCACGTGTGGCGGTTGCCCACGGACAGATGGAGAAGGATGAGCTGGAGGACATCTGGCGAATGCTGGTGGCGGGGGATATTGACATTCTTGTCTGCACGACCATCGTGGAGACGGGCATCGACCTGCCCGCCGCAAACACGCTGATAATCGAGAACGCCGACCGCTTTGGCCTCTCCCAGCTGCATCAGATCCGAGGCAGAGTTGGTCGCTCCGAGAGGCAGGCATACGCCTACTTTACCTACCGACCGGGCAAGGCGCTGTCGGAGATCGCCGAGAAAAGGCTTTCGGCTATCAAGGAATACGCCGAGTTTGGCGCAGGCTTTAAGATCGCCCTCTGCGACCTGGAGATCAGAGGAGCGGGCAATCTGCTCGGCGCGCAGCAGCACGGATATATCGACTCGGTGGGCTATGATCTCTACGTAAAGCTGCTGAACGAGGCAGTCCTCGAGGAGCGTGGCGAATCCGCCGAAAAGCGTCCCGAGGCGCAGATAGATATGAGGATCTCCGCCCATATTCCCGACAGCTATATCCCCGCCCAGTCGGGTAGAATGGAGATGTATAAAAAGATCTCCCTCATCACCTGTCAGGATGATGAGGCAGACATTCTCGATGAGCTTATCGACCGCTACGGCGAGCCGCCGAGACAGGTGGAAAGGCTGCTTGAGGTAGCGCTTATGAAGGCGATCTGCGAGGAGCTGGGCTTTGGCAAGGTGGAGTGCCGTGAGGACAGCCTTATCTTCCACGTCGGTAAGCCCGATCTTGCCGTCTGGTCGGAGGTGTTCCCGAAGCACCGCGGCATCCGTCTCGCCCCCACGGGCGACCGTGTGATCTGCAAATTCCGCACCGAGCCCTCGAGAGTCGGCAAGGAAATCCTCCTCGACTACCTGAAGGCAAAGACGGAATAAATAACAAAAAACAGCTAAAATGCAAACAAAACATTGCAAATTAGCTGTTTTCTATTAAGGCTCGCCCTCTGGGAGAGCTCCCGACTTGTCGGGTGAGAGGGTTAAAGGCTCGCCCTTTGGGAGAGCTCCCGACTTGTCGGGTGAGAGGGTTAAAGGCTCGCCCTTTGGGAGAGCTCTCGACTTGTCGGGTGAGAGGGCAATCCTTTCATTGATGGTTTTTTCAATTACATAACACACGCCTTCGAAATTCTGATCCACGTCGCTGTTCAAAAATCGCAACACATAAAGGCCATGTTCGTTTAATACCCGACTTCTCGCTTTGTCGTATGCTTTTCCGTCGGGTGTATAGTGCTGTGAGCCGTCAAGCTCTATTACAAGCCTCGCTCGGTGACAGTAAAAATCGACTATATAGCAATCAATAATTCGTTGCTTATATATTTTTATGGGATAATGGCGCAAAAAATCATACCACAAATGTTTTTCTTGAGGTGTCATATTGCGGCGCAGATTTCTTGCGTTGTTCAGTAAATCCTTTTGTTCCATAGAACCTCTCCGTCAGCTTCGCTGCCACCTCTCCTACAAGGAGAGGCTAACTCTTCGTTGCCGAATTTCGAATTCTGTAAGCCTCTCCGTCAGCTTTGCTGCCACCTCTCCTACAAGGAGAGGCTTTTTTGCACTTTGCACTCACTTGCATCCGCACTCCGCCGATTTATCTCCCTTGCGGAGCTTGTAGATCTCCTCGGCGGCAAGACGGGTCTTGGCAACGATGTCGCCCTCAACCTTGGGGAAGAGGTAGTAGAGGTAATCCGCATTACCAATGCCCACAATATCGCCTCTCTCATACCAGAAGAAGTCGGCGTTTACGGTGTGGGAGCAGAGGGGCTTATGCTCATAGTGAAGCTGACCGTCGCAGCCGTCAAGCACAAAGCCATCGATGCTGTGAACAAGGTGACCCTCGCCCACGTGATACATCTTATCTATATCTCTCGCCATAACTATATCAACGGCGCAGTCAAGGAGATATTCGCCGCGCTCGATCTCCTCTCTCACGCACTCCCTCTCCCATCTGTACCAGTCGGGAATATGGGAAAACTCGGTGACGCCCTCCTCTGCGTGAAGCTGGCCGTACTCATCCATATTGTATACCTTGCCGCAGGCGCGGCAGGTAAGGGTAGTGCCCTCGCCGACGGTCTTGCCCTCCGCCTTACAGTGAGGACACTTATAAAGCACACGGTTAAGCTGCTCGGCTCTTCTGGGGTGAGCCTCAAATATCTTATTATCCTTCTGCCACTTGAAGTTGTCGAAGGAGAACTGCTCTTGTATTACAGCGTCGATCTCCTCTGCGCTCATTCTCTCGATATCCTCGGGAGAGAGCAGGTAGGTCATAGTGGCGGAGATCTTGTTCTTTCTTACGATAAGGTTGTTATAAAGAGGGGTATGATGGAATGCGCCGTGGGTAAGCACCATTACAACGGGAACCTTAAGCAGCTTGATAAGCTTGCCTGTGGAGTCGCCGATGGTGGTGGCGGTGCCGTCGAAGGAATAGCATGCCTCGGGGTAGAGGACTACGGAGCTGTTCATCTTTCGGGTAATTCTCATCATATTTCTGACGAGATTTGGGTCGGAGGTATACTTGTTGGTGGGAACGCAGCCGATCTGTCGGAGCAGCCAATCCATACCAACGAAGGCATCCGAGGTGGTAACGATATTGAATACGCGGGGGTAGAGAATGGAAACGATGATCTCCATGTCGATAAATCCCGAGTGATTCATAAGAAACAGGGCAGGCTCCTTTTTCTTAAGCTTTTCCATACCTATCCTCTCGCACTTGAAGTCGGTGCGCAGAAGCGAGGGCAGGGAAACAAGCTTCAGGAGTGTACGCCAGAAAAGGTTAGGCTTAATAGGCTTATACTGCTGTCTTTTGGGCATAGCCATAACCTCGGCGTAGCTTTTTTCGATTATGTTTGTTTTCATAATGTCGTCCTTTATTGTTTGATATATAATATCTCGTCGGGTTAAATTTTATCACGAATTGTTGATAATTGCAATAATTTTGAACAACAAAAGGCGTTTTGTTTAAGAAAGTTTGTCCGATTTGTGAATAAACTGAGGCTTTCTTTGTCAAAAAACACCAAAGATTTAGAAAAAACTATTGATTTTATATATTTATTTGTAGTATAATGTATTTGGAAAAATATATGCTCTTGGAGGAAGTTATGGAAACCAATTTTGAAAACAAGTACACTCAAGTAAGCGAATCCTCAAAACAGCTTTACCTTTATTGGTACTATAAGCAGCCGCTCTTTCTTGTAATACATATTCTGGCGGGCGTCAATTTCCTCTCGGGCATAGCGGGAATTATCATTAACCTTATCAACCTTGAGGGAACTCTCTTTATAAACAGTATCGAAAACATCCTTCCCTCAATGCTGTTTATACTTATCTTTGAGGGAATCCTGCTTTTCTCTTATTTTGCTAACATCAAGACTATGGAAAAGCGCAATACCGAGCTTTCACGCAGTGAGATCGAATGTACCGTCACCGTAAACGCCGATGGGATTACGAACTATGCGCTTGAGTCCTCACAGAACGTTCCTCTTTCAAGCATCAAGCGCGCCTTTACCACAAAGGATTATATTTTTGTCGTAACACGGGCAAAGCTGGTCTTTATTCTGAAAAAGGACTCCTTCACCGTGGGTGACACGTCGGGACTTCTCAATTTCCTTCGTATGAAGGGCGTTAAGGTCAGCGGCAAATAATTCTGAATCTGCGAGGTAATTTATGCTTTCCAAGATATTTTCTGCAGGGGTCCTCGGTATTGAGGGCTTTATAGTGACCGTTGAATGCTCGGCGTGGGACAGAGTTCCGAAGTTCGATCTTGTGGGTCTGCCCGATGCGGCGGTCAAGGAGGCGAAGGGTAGAGTGCGCTCTGCCTGTGAGAACTCGGGCTTTAAATTCCCACCCCTTGAGCTGATGATAAATCTCGCTCCCGCCAATATAAAGAAGGAGGGCTCTGCCTTCGATCTTGCCATAACCCTTGCCCTGCTTCAGAGCGACGGAACCATTCCTCGCTCGCTTGATCTTGCGGACAAGTGCTTTCTCGGTGAGCTTTCGCTCTCGGGCGATCTCCGCGCGGTTGGCGGAATTCTGCCTATGACCGTCTGCGCCAGAGATGCGGGTATTCGTGAGATCTACGTTCCCGAGGAAAATTCGGGCGAGGCGGCAGTGGTTGACGGCATTGCCGTTTATCCTGTGAAGAATCTCCGTCAGCTTGTAAGTCATCTTAAGGGCATCGAGCCCATAACTCCCATACGCTTTGACGCCTCCGCATTCGATCTGACAAGTCATGCGGGCGGTGTGGATTTCTCCGACGTACGCGGTCAGCTTAAGGCAAAGCGTGCCCTGGAGATCGCCGCTGCGGGCGGCCATAACGTGCTTATGATAGGCCCTCCCGGCGCGGGTAAATCTATGCTTGCCAAGAGGCTTGCCACCATTCTGCCCGATATGTCCTTCGACGAGGCTGTTGAAACCACAAAGGTACATTCGGTGACAGGGCTTCTTCGCTCTAATCTTGTGACCGAGCGACCCTTCCGCTCGCCTCACCACACCGTAAGCCCTGTGGGTATGATCGGCGGCGGCGCAAACCCAAGGCCGGGCGAGATCTCCCTTGCCCATAACGGCGTTCTCTTCCTCGACGAGCTTCCCGAGTTCCCGAAGATCGTTACCGAGGCTCTCCGTCAGCCCCTTGAGGACGGTGTCGTAACCGTTACACGCGCGGCGGCAAAGGTGACATATCCCTCATCCTTTATGCTGGTTTGCGCTATGAACCCCTGTAAGTGCGGCTACTTCGGCGACCCCACGAAGCAGTGCAGATGCGCACCCGGCGCCATCAGCAAATACCTTGACCGTGTGTCAGGCCCCCTGCTTGACCGAATTGATATAGAAATCGAGCTGCCCGCCGTAAGCTTTAACGAGATCTCGGGCAAGACAGCTCCCGGCGAGCCCAGCGCAGTCATTCGTGAGCGTGTTAATGCGGCGCGCAGATTTACCGACGACCGACTTCGCCGTGGCGGTGACAAGCCGGGTGTCCTCAATGCCAGAATGTCCACCGATCTTCTCCGCAAATACTGCACTCCCACCGAGGAGGGCAGCGACCTTATGAAGCAGGCCTTTGAGAGTCTTGGCTTGTCAGCTCGTGGCCACGACAGAGTTCTGAGGGTTGCCAGAACTATCGCCGATCTTGACGGTATGGATGAGATAAATGCGGATCATATCGCCGAAGCTATAATGTATCGTAGCCTCGACCGCAAATACTGGAAGAGATAACCTGACTTCGATATTTTTGTTTATACCGCCGTTTCCGTTCAGGCTCGACGTAGGTAACTACGCCTTCGGAACGTAAACGACGCTCTAACCTAACAATCTCTTTGTCAGGGGTGTTTAGGCTAAAAGTTAGAAGTCAAACAATTTCGAATTTCGAATTTCGAATTCCGAATTTAAAAAATCCCGAAAGGAGTAAGAAAATTGTATAGAAAAACAAAGCTTCCCGAATTGCTTGCTCCTGCGGGCGATATGGAATGTCTTTATGCCGCTGTGGCGGCAGGCGCCGACGCAATTTATGTGGGCGGCAAACGCTTTGGCGCTCGTGCCTTTGCGAAAAATTTTGAAATAGACGAGCTTGCGCAGGCGGTGCGCTATTGCCACCTTCACGGCGTTCGTCTGTACGTCACTCTTAATACGCTCATCGAGGATAAGGAGCTTTCGGAGGCGGTGGAATACGCCGCTCAGCTTTACCGTATCGGCGTGGATGCGCTGATCGTCTGCGATATGGGTGTCATAAGGGCGATACGCCGACTTGTTCCCGATCTTGAGCTGCACGCATCTACGCAGATGTCGGTGCATAACACCTATGGTGTTAAGGCTGTCTCGGATATGGGAATTTCAAGGGCGGTGGTGGCAAGAGAGCTTTCGCTTTCCGAGATAAGATCGGTGGTGGACAGCTCGCCTCTTGAGATAGAGGTGTTCCTTCACGGCGCCCTTTGTGTCTGCCATTCGGGACAGTGCCTCTTCTCATCAATGGTTGGCGGCCGAAGCGGTAACCGTGGCGAATGCGCCCAGCCCTGCCGTCTGCCATTTAATAACGGAAAATAT
Source organism: uncultured Ruminococcus sp. (assembly GCA_964620565.1). Lineage (GTDB taxonomy): Bacteria > Bacillota > Clostridia > Oscillospirales > CAG-272 > UBA1740. The sequence continues at coordinate 11,654 of CAZUJY010000022.1, forward strand.
CCCCTATCCTTAAAGGATCTGTCGCTTGCCGACCATATTCCGGAGCTTATAAGGTCCGGGGTTGCATCGCTTAAGATCGAGGGACGAATGAAATCGCCCGAGTACGTCTATGCGGTGACGAGCGTTTACCGCCGTCTGCTCGACGAGGACAGAGCCGCAAACGGCGAGGAGCGAGAGCTGCTTCGCCGCGCCTTCTCCCGTGGCGGCTTTACCGACGGCTACTTCGTAGGCAGGACCGACCGTGGAATGACGGGCATCCGCTCCGAGAGGGATAAGCAGGACAGCCGCGCTATCGGCAGTAACACCTATCTTCCGAAAAAGCTGCCCGTCCGTGCCTCTGTCACTCTCCGTCTTGGCGAGCCTTGTGAGATGACAATTTTTGACGGCAACCGATCCGTCACCGTCTGCGGACAGACGCCTGCCCTTGCGGAGAATTCGCCTCTTACGAGAGATGGCGTGGCGCAGCGCCTTGCCAAGATGGGCAACACAGGTCTTTCCCTTAACCCCGATGATATTGAAATTTATCTTGATGAAAATATAAATCTGCCGCTCTCGGCTCTCAATGCTCTGCGCCGTGATGCCGCCGATAAATTCGAGAGCTGTAACCGTGATCTGCCGACTATAAGCTATGAGCCCGCTTCGGCTGATCGCAAAAGCAGGCAGGAGCCTCTGACCACAGCCCAGTTCTTCTCGGTGGACTCGTTCCTTGAGGCATACCGTCACGGACGCTTTAAGCAGGAAATAAACATAGCCTTTCTGCCGCATACGGCTGATGTCGAGGCATTAGGGAAGGCGGGCGGAGTTTATCTGCCCCCTGTCATCTTCGATTCTGAGATGCCCGAGGTTGAAAGGACGCTTGAAAATGCAAGAAATGGCGGCATAATGTACGCTTTAGTTAGCAATATCGGTCAAATCGACCTTGCGAAGCGGCTTGGTTTTGAGGTTTTTGGCGACTTCAGATTGAACGTTACCAACAGCGAGAGCCGCCTTGCGTATGAAAAAATGGGTGTGGATCGGCTGATCCTCTCGCCCGAGCTTACGCTTCCGAAGGCGAGGGATATTGGCGGCAGCCTTATCACCTACGGCAGGATTCCCCTGATGATCACCGAGAGGTGCTTTATCTCGGAGAATTTCGGCTGTGACAGCTGTAACAAATGCTCGCTCACCGACCGCAAGGGCGAGAAATTCCCTATGATGCGTGAGTTCACACACAGAAATATAATATTCAATTCGGTTCCTACCTATATGGGCGACCGCCCGGGCGAGCTTTGCTCTTACCGTATTGAGTCGGAGCATTTTATCTTTAGCGCCGAGTCGGGCAGGGAGATAATTTCGGTTCTTGATGCAATTTCGGGACAAGGTTCTCTGCCGAGAAAGGTGAGGAGAATCGGAAGACGGTGATATTCTCGCTTTGCGAGAGTGATATTTCGGCTGTGCCGAAGCGATATGTTGCCCCGGCAACAAGAAAAAGGAGAAAAACAAAATGGTAAGACGAGAAATAAAGAATTTTGAGCTTGTGACCGAGGACGGACGCTATTCCTGCGCCGTTCCCTGCTCGGTAAAATCGGTGCTTAGCGGCCAGACTGACGAGTGGACCTGCCCCGAGAGAGCAAGCTTTGAGGCGAATATCTACGTAGACGACGTGGCTCTTGCCATGAGGAATTTCTACCTGAGAATTAAGGGTGTTTCTATGCCCGCCGATATTTATATCGGCGAAAATCTGATCTGCCACACCGACGGCAGAGCGCCTATCTATAATATCGACCTTTCGGGAAGGCTTGAGCGTGGCGACAACACCATCTCTGTCCGCTTCGATCGGGCAAACGGCGACATCACCTACGCAGGCCTTTCCGCCTCTGCCGAGATCATTCGCTTCTCGGGCGCCATAATCGACCGTGTATTCCTCTCCCAGACACACTCGGAGGGCTCTGTCAGTCTTGGCATCAACCTTGATCTTATCGGCGACCCTTCGGGCGTGCGCGCGGTTGCGACCCTCGTTTCCTCCACGGGACAGATCTACTATGCCGGCCTTACCAGAGGGCAGGGAAGCATTATAATAAACGATCCTCTTTATTGGTGGCCAAAGGGTCACGGCGTACAGAATCTCTATACGCTGACGGTCAACCTTTACGGCGAGAGCGACATTGAGGACAGCGCAACCCTCCGTCTCGGTCTTTGCGCCGTAGAGGCGGGCGAGGGAGGGGCCCTGGTGGTAAACGGCATATCGCTTTTACCTATGGGCGCCGTATTCATTCCCGAGGCCGACCCCGATATCACCGGCTCCGACGACAGAGTGAGCGCCTGCGTTACCTCCGCATCCATGGCGGGCTACAATACTCTTATTATTCCTCTCGGCGCACCCTCTCCCTCCGAGAAGTTCTATGAGCTTTGCGACGTTCACGGTATTGCGGTAATCGAGGAGCATAATTCTATTGACGCATCCACCGCCGAGCTTCTTCACAGCAGAGGCCATCACGCGTCTCTCTGTCTTATCGACCTTATCGGCTCGGCTGACCCGAAGGGCGACACAGAGCGCCTTAAAGAAAAGCTCCCCGATCTTAAAATAAATATTCTTGACAAGGCACCCGAGTATCTCGGCCTGCCCTCGCTCCCCTCCATGAAGACCATCCGCGCGGTAGTTCCCGAGGGCGAGAGAAGTCTGTTCTCCTATTCCATCGAGGCTCTTGCGGAGGAGGGCGCTATCCGTGATATGCTCCTCTCGGTTGCAGACCGCTATCCCTATCCCTCGGATCTCTCGGCGTTTGCCTACGCATCGGCTCTTGCCTCCGCCCATAAGGTTGGCCTTGCCATAAAGGATAACCGACTTTCCTTGGGTAAGAGCGGCAGACCTGTGTTCTACCGACTTCGTGATACCGAGATGGCTATCTCCTCCTCGGCTATCGATCACCGTGGCAGATGGAAGCCCCTGCAGTATTACAGCAGCCGTCACTTTTCGCCTATCGCTCTTTATGCCGACGCAGAGGGCGGACGTGTTTGCTTCTCGGTATCCAGCCAGCGCCGTACCGACTGTATCGGCAGTCTTGAATACCGCATTGCAGATGCCTCAAACTACACTGTTTTCAAGGATTCCATACCCTGTGAGATCTCCGCTATGACCTCGGCAGAGCTTCACACCGCCGACCTTTCTGAGTACATAGGCGGTCACGAGAGGGATTGTTATCTTGAGTTCTACATAAAGGAGGGCTCCTCGGTGCTCTCGAAGGACACACTTCTTTTCGTTCCCGAGAAGCACTTTAACTTCAAAAAGCCCAAGCTTAAGACGGTCATCACGGGTCAGGACCGCAGATTCAGTCTGACCGTATCCTCCGACGTGTTCGTCAAGGATATGGATATCTCCTTCGACGGCGTTGACGTTGTGCTTGACAATAACTATATCGATCTGACGAGCGAGGCGCCCGTGAAGCTTAACTTCACCGTTTTAGGCGGCATAGAGACAAGCTATCACTTAAAGGACGTGCTTGAGATCAGAAGCGTATTTGATCTGAAATAAGCAGACAAGCTTATTTCAACTTACGCAGAGCGTAAACTTCACTATGCGTTAGCATAACTTCACTTGAGTTTGGCGGATATATAATCCGCCACTACGAAAACTTCACCTATTGCAAATTTGATCTTGTCAAGTGAGTGAAGTTCGACTTTGTCGAGTGAAGTTTGACACTCCGTACCAAGTGAAGTTTCAGCTATGCCGAAGTGAAGCTTTGCCTTTGGCAAAGTAAGAAAGTTATTTTTTAGGACTTATGATGAAAAACGGCGTAATTATAATAAACAAAGAGCTTGGCCCCACCTCACAGGGCGTGGTCAACCGTGTAAAAAGACTGCTCGGCGTCAAGAAGGCGGGGCATACGGGAACTCTCGATCCGATGGCGACGGGAGTTCTGCCCGTGCTTGTTGAGCGTGGAGTAAAGGCAAGCGAGTTTATGCTCAGCTCGGATAAGCACTATATTGCAACACTGCTCTTGGGTCAGACCACCGACACCGAGGACGTGACCGGCGAGGTTCTGTCGGTAAGCGAGGAAATACCGAGCGAGAGCGAGGTTCTGGCGTCAATAGACTCCTTCATTGGCCCTTATATGCAGACACCGCCTATGTATTCGGCGCTGAAGATCGGCGGACGGAAGCTTTGCGACCTGGCGAGAGAGGGCAAAACGGTTGAACGTGAGCCCAGAGAGGTGACTATCCATTCGCTGACCGCCGAGAGAATAAGCGAGAGCGAATACACCCTTGACGTTCACTGCTCCAAGGGTACCTATATCCGCACCCTTTGCGCCGATATTGGAGCGAAGCTTGGCTGCGGCGGCTGTATGAAGACGCTTTGCCGCGCCTCAGCCTCGGGCTTTACCCTTGCGGACGCGCACACTCTCTCGGAGCTTGAAGATATGACCGAGGCGGAGCGTGAGGCCTGCGTTTTCCCGGTGGAACATATCTTCCGCAATTATGATGAGGTAAGGCTGCCCGCCTTCTTCTCAAGGCTCGCTCACTCCGGCCTTGAAATTTATCTTAAAAAGATAAATCTCGATCTGCCCACAGGCGCCCTTGTTCGCCTCTCCGATGACAGCGGCTTCTTCGCTCTCGGCGAGGTGAGGGAATACGAAAACGGCAGAGCAATAAAGCCTATAAGGCAGTTTGGGTAATGAAAAATAGTCTTTAACACAAAAATATAAAAGCAAAAGGAGAAAGACCATGGAAGAAAACAAAAACTTGAATGAACAGCTCCCCGAAGAACCCATTCACGAAGCCGAGGCAGCTCCCGCACCCGAAGCGGCTCCCGCACCCGAGGCAGCTCCCGCACCCGAAGCGGCTCCCGCTCCGAAGAAAAAGAAGGGCAAGACTCTCTGGATCATCCTGGGCGCTGCGGCGCTTGTTATTGTTGGCTTGGTGCTGTTCTTTGTTCTTAAGGGCAACAAGGACGTTACCCGAGGCGGATTTATTAATGAGATAGGCGGCACATCCGAGACCTTTGAGGGCGCAGTTTCCGAATACGCATACAGCTCTGCTGAGGAAGCGGCAATTAGCTACGCACAGGACGAGATCCTCGGCAGCTACGTTTATATCGACACCGCAGTTAATCTCGGTGAGGTCTCCGCCTCCGAGCACAATATTCCCGAGCAGTTCCTTGAGGGCAGCGACAGAGTTGAAAAGCTTGAGGTTGAATACGAGCTTCCCACCGCCGCATCCCTTAACGGCGGAGCTCAGGCTATGAGCTACAGCGAGGGCGGCGAAAAAGCAAGGATCACCGTTTACGTTATCAAGTTCGGCAACGAATGGAGATACTTTGCGCCTATGCCCGAGAACGGCGAGCAGGTAAACGCAAGCTACTATGAGTCAATCTTCAGCAGTGAAAAGTATCAGAACTGTACCCTTGAGATCGAGAGAACGAACAAGACGGGTATTTTCGGCTTTAGCTTATCCGAGAGCAAGATCAAATGGATCATCAAGCTTCAGGATAACAAGCTTTATTTTGAGCAGACAATATCCGGCGGCGGCTTTATAAAGGAGCCCGACTCGGTCACCGCCTGGTATCTTGAGGATACCGGAAGCGGCAATATTAAGCTTTATGAAAAGATTGAAGACGGAGAGTGGACCTATAAGCCCGGCTATACTCTCGCCTTCTATAACGGCCTTTACACTATATACGAGATTGACGAATATACTCCCTTCTTCGACCAGCTTCACTTTGATCATACACTTTTCACCAAGACCAATTACGGCTTTGAGGTTGCGGAGGACAACCGCGAGGAATACTTCCTTGATACATATCTTTGGAAGGAGCTTAACAGAACCTTCAGACAGGAGGGTGTGTATGTCTATGACGAGGACGTAACCGTTAAGGAGATGTATGCAGAGTTCTTCGTGCAGGACGGCGCTCTTACGGGCGTAAGAATGAACTCCGACTTCGATTTCGTTGCAGAGAGCGAGGGTGTTGAGATCACCACTAATTTCTCCAGCGAATACGTTGCGAAGATCACAAACTACGGAAGCACAGTAATTGACGTAGAGGTTAACTGATCTTTACATGCTGTCAAAGCAAAAATATATCAAAAGAGGCAGTCCTTCGGGGCGGCCTCTTTTTCTTTTCAAAAATCATTGACATTTTTGGAGTTTTATTATATAATTATAAAGTTAGAAATATTTTACGGTTATTACCGAAAGGAAATAAAAAAATGCAAGTTAAAATTGAAGAGCTTAAGAAAAGCTTTGCTGACGCTCTTGCCTCGGCTAACTCTGCCGATGCGCTTGAGAGCCTTCGTGTTGAATATCTTGGCAAAAAGGGTCACGTTGCAGGCCTTATGCAGCAGCTCCGCTTTGCAGAGGATAAGAAGGCGGCAGGTCAGCTTATCAACGGACTTAAGGTTTACGTAGAGGGCGAGATCGAGAGAGCTACCGAGGAGCTTCGCGCGGCTGCTATCGCTGCCAAGGTTCGCTCGGCAAAGAAGTACAACCCCACTCTCCGCTTCCCCGAGGAGCTTGGCTCCTACCACCCCATCACCCTTGCTACCCGTGAGGTTGAGGAGGTGTTTATCTCCATGGGCTTTAACATCGAGAACTACGATGAGATCGTTGACGATTACAAGTGCTTTGAGGCTCTTAATATTCCCAAGCACCATCCCGCAAGAGATATGCAGGACACCTACTATCTCGATAACGGTCAGCTGCTTAAGACCCATACCTCTGCGGCGCAGAATTACATTATGAAGAAGTACGGCGCACCCCTCCGCGCCATCTTCCCCGGCCGTTGCTTCCGTAACGAGTCCACCGACGCCTGCCACGAGAACACCTTCTTCCAGCTTGAGGGTATGATGATCGACGAGAACATCTCTATCTCCAACCTGATCTACTTTATGAAGACCATGCTCTCCGAGGTATTTCACCGTGACGTAAAGGTAAGACTCCGTCCCGGCTTCTTCCCCTTCGTGGAGCCCGGCTTTGAGCTTGACATCAGCTGTCTTATCTGCGGCGGCGATGGCTGTCCCTCCTGTAAGAATTCCGGCTGGCTTGAGCTTTGCC
>CAZUJY010000023.1:0-18352 GCA_964620565.1 uncultured Ruminococcus sp.
TACGCCGCCACCTCTCCTACAAGGCGAGGCTACCGCAGGGGTGAGCATTGCTCGTCCGAGTGCAAAGTTCAGAGTGCAGAGTTGCACCTCATCCGTCATACTCAAGCAAGCTTTCGTATGCCACCTCTCGCTGCGGCTCGGGCACTCCTCGGGTCTGACAGTCCACCGGACTGTCATTCAATACCTCGAAGCCGTTCAGCCCCAAAGGGCTTCACTACCCCAACAGGGAAGGCTATCTTGGGGAGGCTTTGATTTTGTCTGCTCCCTAATTGCTTTGGTATTTGGCGGAGCTTCATGAAAAATAAAATAATACTTAATATTTTCGCCTGTTGATTTTATTAATATTTTATGTTATAATTATTCTGTATAGTTATAGTGGGATGATGTGCCTCTTTTGTGTGGAAAATCCTGCGGGTAAGAAAAGGAGAAAAAACGGTGAGAATACTTATTGTTGACGACGAGATAGAGATCAGAAAGGTCCTGAGGCTTCTGCTTGAAAATGCAGGCTATGAGATCACCGAGGCAGCCGACGGCGCACGCGCTGTTGATCTGCTTATGGAGGATCCCGGCATTGACCTTTGCATAATGGATATTATGATGCCTGTGATGAGCGGTGTCGAGGCGACGAAGAAGATCCGTGAGTTCTCCACGATACCCGTGCTGTTCCTTACCGCGCGCTCGCTTGAGAGCGATAAGGCGGCGGCATATTCGGGCGGCGGCGACGACTATCTTGTAAAGCCCTTCTCCTCGAGAGAGCTGCTTATGAAGGTTGAGGCGCTTACCCGTCGATATAATAATTACAGCGTAAGAGGTCACGGCGGCTCGGTTATCCGTCTTTGGGGCGGAGTTCTGCTTATGCCCGATCGCCGTGAGGTTACGAAGAACGGCGCAGCTATTGAGCTGAGCGACAAGGAGATAGATATGCTTATCTATCTTGCCAAGAACCGCGGCAACCCCGTAAGCCCCAGAGAGCTTTACGAGGAGGTATGGGAGGAGATCGCTCTTGCGTCCTCGGGTAACACCATAACCGTTCATATTCTTAACCTGAGAAGAAAGCTTGAGGACGATCCCGCATCGCCCAAGATCATACGCACCGTATGGGGAAAGGGATACCAAATTGACTGATTATAAGGAACACGACGGTCGGCATAAGTCACGCTCGCTCTACTTTGGTCTGTTCCGTAGCATAATCGCAGGCGCTATTCTTGCGGTGATAACCTATCTTGTGCTGGTTATTCCCTCGGCGGTGATCATTCACGAGACCTACGAGACAGGTGAGAAAAAGCTTGAGCGACGCGAGGAATATCTTACCGACCTGCAGAGCTTTGTGACAAGCAACCGGCTCGGCAACGAGGATATCGACTCTATCGGTGATTGGATAAGAGAGAATCCGTACGTTTATCTCCTCGTCTACACCAACCCCCCTGCTGCGCCTATGGCTTCGCTGCCCGAGGCGCCCACTCCCGGCGATGAAGCCAGAGCTATCGAGTTCTCGGGTCAGCGTATCGATGACTCTATCGACCGTGACAATCTGATAAAGGCCGCCAAGAGAAACGGCTATTACTACTTAGAGCTTACCGACGGCAGAGTTACTGTCGCTATTAACGAGTGCACCGAGGATTTTTATTACGCAACCTTCAACACCGTCAGCCTGATACTCGGCGCGGTGGCGTTTCTTCTCAGCATAGTTAACTATCTGAGGGTAATTATTGAGAGAATAAAGCGATTTGAGTCGGACGTTACCATCGTTTCGGAGATGGATATGAGCTACGAGATAGTCAGCGAGGGCGCCGACGAGATCTCAAAGCTCTCTACAAACGTAGAGCGAATGAGAAAAAGAATGCTGGAGCATATCACCAGCGAGCAGGAGGCAAGGCAGGCCAACACCGAGCTTATCACCTCTATTTCCCACGACATCAGAACACCTCTTACCGTCCTTATGGGCTATATTGAGATGATGAAGGAGAGGGAGTGCGAGGACGAGGTTATGGCAGGCTATATTTCCGCCACCGAAAGCACGGCTCTTCGTCTGAAGCAGCTCTCCGACGATATGTTCAAATATTCGCTTGCCTTTGGCGACACCAAGGGTATGATAAATCTTGAGGAATACGACGCACACACCCTCTTTGATCAGATGATCTCCGAGCACGTTCTTCTTATGCGTGAGATGGGCTATGATATTCACGTTATGGCAACGGGTGAGAGGATTGACGAGGGCTGTATTATCGTCACCGATGCGCAGAATCTTATGCGTATTGTGGATAATATCTTCTCGAATCTCCGTAAATACGCAGATCCCGAGCACGCAATACTTCTGACCCTCGAAGTGAAGGGCGGAAAGATAATCTTTGAGTGCGAGAACAAGGTTCGCCCCGACACCGAGGGCGCGGAGAGCAACGGCATCGGTCTTAAGACCTGCCAGCGACTTGCCTCGCTTATTGCCAATCGCTTTGATTATAAGCGTGAGGGCGACTATTTCACCTGCCGACTTGTGCTTGACTACCGTCACAGCTATCTGATGGCAGAGAGTGACGAGGAGGCAGAGGAATGATCTCCTTTAAGGTACTTACAGAGCAGGTAAAGCGGGACCTGCTAAAAGAAATAAGGCTTGACGATCCCTTAGCGGACGCAGATCTTGCCTCGGACAACCTTGATATGCTGCTCTCGAATGAGAGCGACACCGAGTATGCCGTAAGCAAAGCCCTCGGCTGTCTTTTGGTGCGCATTTTTGACGGCGAATACAAATTTATGTATCCGCTTTCGCTGTCGGGCGGCGCAAAGCCTGCTGATGCTGTAATGGAGATCAGGGCTTATGCCGTAAAGGAGGAGATACCTCTTGTATTTTCTTCCGTGCCATCAAGATCTCTCGGCTCGCTTGCAAGAAAATTCCGTCATCTTAACATTGACGCCGAGGACAGAAGATGCCGCTATTATACCGTCAGGATAATGAACGAGCTGTCTCTCCTTGATGAGATACCCACCGTAGTCGGCGCATCGGGTATTACCTTAACTCCCATCACACCCGAGGATGATGCAGACTACACAAGGCTCTGCGCCGATAAGGATACTAACGCCCTCTGGGGCTATGATTACAGCCGGGATGAGCCCGAACCCGATAGCTCCTATTTCCGTGAGAGCGCGGAGGAGGAGTTCTGCCGCAGCGCAGCCCTATGCCTTGCGGTAAGGCATAAGGGGGTATTTATCGGCGAGGCGGTGCTTTATTATTTTGATATGCTTGGGGGCTGTGACTGCGCGGTAAGGCTTCTGCCCGAATTCCGCAGAAAAGGCCACGCCACCCGTGCTTTGCGCTGTCTTCGCGCTTTGGCAAAGGGTATGGGGCTTTTGACACTTGGCGCATCGGTGGATATTCATAACGAGGCGTCTATCCGTATGACAAAAAAGGTTTTGCCTGAGGTATCAAGGGACGAGAAAACTGTAAAATTTCGGTGCAAATTGTAAATAAAACTTAACAAATTAGCAATTTTTGAGGAAAGGAGAGGCGAAAATGAAGCGTTTGGCGGTAGGAATACTTGCTCACGTTGACGCAGGAAAGACAACTCTTTCCGAGGGCCTGCTCTTTTCCTCGGGTAATATTTTAAAGCTCGGACGGGTGGACAGGCGTGACGCCTTTCTTGACACCCACTCGCTTGAGAGGGAGAGGGGAATTACCATCTTCTCAAAGCAGGCTATCCTTGAGCTTTCGGAGACCTCTATCACTCTTATCGATACCCCCGGGCATATCGACTTCTCCTGCGAGGCGGAGCGAGCCCTTTCGGTGCAGGACTACGCCATTCTTTTAGTCAGCGCGCCCGACGGCGTTACGGCTCACACCAAGACCCTCTGGCATCTGCTGGCTGCGAGGGGTATTCCCACCTTTATTTTCGTAAACAAGCTTGACATCTCGGAGAGGCGCCGTCATCAGATACTTGAGGAGCTGAAATGCACTCTTTCAAAGAGTTGCGTGGACTTTACCGAGGACACTACACCCGACTTTTTCGAGGCATGCGCATCCCAGGACGAGCGGCTTATGGAGGAGTTCTTCTCCACCGACAGAGTTGAGACCGAGGGCATCTGTCACGCTATATCAAAGCGTAGGATATTCCCCTGCTACTTCGGCTCGGCGCTTAAAATGAAGGGTGTTGCCGAGCTGCTGTGCGGAATTGACAAATACACCCTTGAGCGCAGCTATTCCGACAGCCTTTTCGGCGCAAGGGTCTATAAGATAAGCCGTGATGCGCAGGGCAAAAGACTCTCCTACGTAAAGATTACAGGCGGCTCGCTGAAGCCGAAGGATATTATTGAGATCACCGACAAGAGCGGTGAGATAATTCGTGAGAAGGTAGAGGAGATAAGGCTCTATTCGGGCGACAAGTACAGAAGCCTGTCAGTCGCCCCTGCGGGTACGGTATGCGCTCTCCTTGGCCCCACCGCCACGAAGGTAGGTATGGGTCTTGGCTTTGAGGTGAGCGACACCCAGACCCTCTCGCCGGTTCTCGATTACCGTATGATACTTCCCAAGGGGGCAAACCCCTATGAGTCCTATATGCGACTTATGGCTCTTGCCGAGGAGGATCCCAGTCTTGCCATGACCTATGAGCCCTCAAACCACGAGATACGTGTAAGGCTTATGGGCGAGATACAGATAGAGGTGCTCCGCCGTGTGATCGCCGATCGCTTCGGTCTTTCGGTGGAGTTTGATGAGGGCGAGATATTATATAAAGAAACTATTGCGGAGGAGGTGCTTGGCGCAGGCCATTTTGAGCCTCTCCGTCATTATGCGGAGGTGCATCTCCGCATCGAGCCTCTTCCCGAGGGCAGCGGCATCATCACCGCCACCGAGTGTCCCACCGACACCTTAAGCCTTAATTGGCAGAGGCTTATCATCACTCATCTTGAGGAGAGAGTACACAGAGGAGTGCTTACGGGCTCGCCTCTTACCGACGTGCGCATAACCCTCACCGCAGGCAAGGCGCACTTAAAGCACACCGAGGGCGGAGATTTCCGTCAGGCAACCTACCGCGCCGTAAGGCAGGGGCTTATGAAGGCTCGCTCGGTGCTGCTTGAACCGACCTTTGATTTTCACATCGAGCTGCCCGGAGATAATCTTGGCAGACTGATGAACGATATAACCTCTATGCACGGCACGGCTCTGTCACCCGAGATAAACGAGGAGTGGGCTATCCTTGAGGGAAATTGCCCTGTAGCCACCATGCGCTCCTATGCAAGCGAGCTTCGTGCCTACACCCGCGGAGAGGGAAGAATAGCTCTCACCGTCGGCCCCTATATGCCCTGTCACAACACCGACGAGGTGATCGCAAGACGTGGGTATATAGCCGAGCTTGATGACCGCAACCCCTGTGGCAGTGTATTCTGCAAGGGTGGCTCGGGCTATGCTGTTCCATGGGATGAGGCGGACGGACTTATGCATATAACTCCCACAGGCGTCAGCCGTGAGGCAGCCGAGCAGACGGTGGCGGTCAGAGTGGCGAAAAGGCTTGATTACCGTGGTACCGTGGAGGAGGACAAGGAGCTTATGCGCATCTTTGAGGCCACCTACGGAAAGATAAAAAAGCGTGCGGTAGCCGAGCGACGTGAGAATTCGGCGACCGCTCCCGAGAAGAAGGAGCGCCCGAAAAAGCTGAAGCCCAAGGGCGAGGAGTATATCATAATCGACGGATATAACTTCATTTTCGCCATAGACGAGCTTCGCCGAGCCGCCGAGAGCGACCTTGCCAGAGCGAGAGATATTGTCACAAGGCTTATGTGCGACTATGCTGCCTTCAGAAAATGCCGTGTAATCATCGCCTTTGACGGCTATAAAAGGCGTGGCGGAGAGGGAAGCGTGGAGGAGCTTGGCCCCGTGACGGTGGTCTACACCAAGGAAAGACAGACCGCCGACTCGTATATCGAGCGCACCACCTACGAGATCGCCGACAGCCATAGCGTCAGGGTGGTTACCTCCGACTACCAGGAGCAGCTTGTCATTCTCGGCTCGGGCGGACTCCGTGTGAGCGCGCGTGAGTTCTACGCCGAGATAATGGATAATCTTAAGCTTATCCGCGAGAAGATTGACAACTATATGAACAAGTCTTAAATTTGTTATAAATTTTTGTAATAAGGTATTGCAGAAGGAACTGCAATCTGCTAAACTATTATGTAAGAAAAAATTTTAAGGGGAAAATAAATTGCTTTTGTTTAAAGACAAACTTATCGAGTCACTGAAATCGGTATTGCCGATTGCCCTGATCGTTTTAGGGTTAAGTATAACCATAGTGCCCATATCCACGGGAGATATGTTCCTGTTCCTTATAGGAGTAGTCTGCCTTGTGTTCGGTATGAGCCTTTTCACCTCGGGTGCGGAGATGTCTATGCAGCCGCTGGGCTCCAAGATAGGCTCCACCGTGGGCAGCAGTAAAAAAATATGGCTTATAGCCTTTATAAGCTTTATTATAGGAATTCTCGTTACCATATCCGAGCCCGACCTTCAGCTCCTTGCCGAGCAGGTCAGCGGTATGGAGAATATGATACTCATTCTCACCGTTTCGGTGGGCGTTGGAATTTTCCTCGCCATTGCGGTTATGCGTATCGTGTTCAACTGGAATCTGACAGCCATAATGATAGGCTTCTACTCCATAGCCTTCGTGCTTGCGATGTTCGTGGACGACAGCTTCCTTTCGCTCGCCTTTGACTCGGGCGGAGTAACCACAGGTCCTATGACCGTACCCTTCATTATGTCTATCGGCGCAGGTGTTTCTATGTCAAAGCGCTCGGGCGACGACCGTGGCGACTCCTTCGGTATCACAGGACTTTGCTCTATCGGTCCTATCATCTCGGTTCTGGTGCTGGGTATCGTTATGAAGGTTGAGGGAACCTATATTCCCACCGTAAACGAGCCCGTTCCCGATACGAGAGACGGCGTTATGAGATTCCTTCACGGCTTTGGCGAGCATATTCTCGACGTGCTTATCGCTCTCGCTCCCATTATTGTTTTCGCCGTTTTGTTCCAGCTTATGACAAAGGCGTTTAACAAGGGTCAGCTTATTAAGATGGCAATCGGTATTGCCTACGTTCTCGTCGGACTGGCTATATTCTTAACCGGCGCCAACGTCGGATTTGTTCCCACCGGTACTACCATAGGCTCAAGCCTGGCTTCCATTGGCGGAGGCTGGCTGCTTGTTCCGATCAGTATGCTTCTCGGCTACTTTATCGTTAAGGCAGAGCCCTCGGTTTACGTTCTTAACAAGCTGGTTGAGACTATGTCCGCAGGCGCAATTTCGGGCAAGACCACAGGTCTTGGCCTCTCCATAGGTGTATCGGCGGCTCTTGGACTTGCCGCGCTTCGTATTATCACCGGAGTTCATATTCTCTGGTTCTTAATCCCCGGCTATATCATAGCCCTCACCTTAAGCTTCTTCGTTCCCAAGATCTTCGTGGGTATTTCCTTCGACTCGGGCGGAGTTGCCAGCGGTACGATGATGTCTGCCTTCGTTCTTCCTCTCTGTATGGGAGCCTGCAGCACTCTTGGCGGTAACGTAATGACCGACGCATTTGGCTGCGTTGCCTTTGTGGCGATGGCGCCTATCATCACAATTCAGATAAGCGGTCTTGTTTACAAGATGAAGACCGAGAGCAGAGTTCGTATGTTCGTTTCGGCAAGCGAGAGCTTTATCGACTACGAGTACGACCGTGACGTTCGCAGAAGTAACATTTATGCAAAGTATATGGCAGAGGAGGTAAAGACGGATGGCAAGAAAGCCAATAGCAGAGAATAACCGTGTAAAGCTGCTTGTCAGCATTATAAATAAGGAAGACGAGGGCCGCCTTACCGAGATCGTCAACGATTGCGCCACCGCCGTACACTTCTCGGGTATGGGTCACGGAACGGCAAGGTCCAGCTATATGAATTACTTCGGTCTTGGCGAGGTGGATAAGCGTATCACCATGTCCTTGATCCCTGCGGTAGCCGAGCATAATATCCTTAACGCCATCGGCCACGGACTGAAGCTCTACCTTGTGGGACGTGGAATTGCCTTTACCGTTCCCCTCTCGGGAGTATCAAGCATACTGAATGACGCTATTCTTTCGGGTGTTGACAAGCCCGACCGACCCACCGCTCGCAGAGCGCCCATTTCCAAGAAGAAAAAGGAGAAAGAGATAATGCACGAGCTTGTAATCGCCGTCCTTAACACCAAATACACCGACCTGGCAATCGAGGCGGCAAGAGCCGCAGGCGCCACCGGTGCTACCGTATTCCATACGAAGAGCATTAACAACGACAGGGCAGAGCAGTCTATCGGCACCTCCATAAGCCACGAGACCGACAGCGTGTTCTTCCTTACCACCCTTGAATATAAGACCAGAATTATGGAGGCTGTGCGTGATGCGGCAGGCCTTAAGACCGAGGGCGGAGCGATCATCTTCTCTCTGCCTGTTGACGACCTTGTGGGCGTAGGCCGCTTTGAGGACTACGTGGACGGCGAGGAGAACCGCTGATAAGCCTATTGCCTTAAATTTCGGGAAAGGAGAAGATGATTTTGAAAAACGTTAAGAAGAGAATATCACGTCTTTTGTTTTCAAGATACGCCATCTGCGCCCTGACCATAGCGGCGGAGGTGCTTATTATGGCCTTTGTCATTGCGGCGGCGTCTACCGTTTCCTACGTCTTCTTCGGCATCGCGCTTATAGTTGACGCTATCGTGGTGATCTCAATCATCAACCGTGACGCCAATCCCGAGTATAAGGTCACCTGGATAATAGTAGTTCTTATGCTGCCTCTGCTTGGCACTATGCTCTATCTGATATTCTATCGCAGAAGACTTACCAAGCGTGAGGAGAGGCTGCTTGCCAGCATATTTGAAAAAATCAAGGCTCACAGCAGCAGTCAGTCGGTGTTCGATATGATGCGCCGCCGCAGTCCTCTTGCGGCAGGTAAGGCGAGGGCTATTATGAACGACGACGTTCTGGCAGAGGTTTATACCAACTCCTCATCCGTATTTTTCCCCACGGGCGAGGAGTTCTTTAAGTCGCTTACCGCCGAGCTTCGTCGGGCGAAGAAGTTTATCTTCCTCGAATACTTCATCATCTCCTTCGGCGAGCTGTGGGACGAGATACACGAGATACTCGTAGAGCGTGCTAAGGCGGGCGTTGAGGTCAGACTTCTCTTTGACGATTTCGGCTGTATGAGAACTCTGCCTCAGTACTATGAGATAACTCTGCGTAAGGAGGGAATAAAGGCATATCGCTTTAACCGAGTGAGCGTTGAGATGTCCTCCGTCCATAACAACCGTGACCACCGCAAGATCTGTATTATCGACGGCAAGGTGGGATATACGGGCGGCGTGAATATCGCCGACGAGTACGTGAATAGGAAAAAGCGCTTCGGCTATTGGAAGGACGGCGGCATTATGCTTCGTGGCGAGGCTGTTGGCGGACTTATGAAGAACTTTTTATCCGGCTGGGACTTTACGGTAGGTAAGGTTGGCGACTATACCGAGTATTTTGATGCGGTTGAGCCTGCCACCTACAACGACGGCGGCTATTATCTGCCCTTCGGCTCGGGTCCTGCCCCCATTTACGAGCGCCCTGCGGGAAAGAACGCATATCTTAACCTTATCAACCAGGCGAGAAATTACGTATATATCACCACACCCTATCTTATTATCGACTACGATCTTACCGAGTCGCTCTGCAATGCGGCGCTCCGTGGGGTTGACGTAAGGATAATCACCCCGGGTATTCCCGACAAAAAGCGGGTGAAGATCATGACCAAGAGCTCCTATCCCTATCTTATGAGGGCGGGAGTGAAGATCTATGAATATCTTCCCGGCTTCATCCACGAGAAGACCTTTGTCTGCGACGATAAGTATGCGGTCATCGGCACTATAAACTTTGATTACCGAAGCCTCGCTCATCATTTTGAGAATGCGGTTTGGATGTACGCATCCCCCACCGTTCTTGTGGCAAAGGACGAATTTTTAAATACTGTCGAGGAGTCGGTGCGCATCGACGAGAGCAAGTCAAGGCTCACCACGGGAGAGTGGATAACCAAGAACGCTATCAGACTTTTCGCACCGCTGCTGTAATATTTTCAGACCAATGTATCAAAAAATTGGAGGACTTTTTTATGAATACCAAAGCATCAATTCGCATAGTTATTTTGACACTGCTGTTAGCTATTTCGATTTTTCTTCTTTGCGGATGCGGTCTTATAGACCCTGACAGCTGTCCGCATTTGCTGGGTGGAATCAATCGTGATTTAGTTTTTTCGGATTACGGCTTTTGTAGCGGAGCTGTTACCTATCAGGAATGCTTTTTCTGTATGAATAACAACATGATACCCGATAACGTTATTCTTAGCTGCAATTTTGAGGTGATAAATTCCGATCAGGGAACCGATGAGAACGGCAATAAATATTGGGGCGAGGAGAGTCGATGCTCGGTCTGCGGTCTTATAATGCACACCGGAGAGGTTTATTATTATGAGGGCTGCGAAATGACTGCTATAAGAGCTTATCAATTTATAAGCGCTGACGGTGAAGTGATATTAGAGGGCAATTACGTTTGGGGAGACGTGGATCACGATTGGGAGCATACGTTCACCCTGCTCGGCGAAAGCTGTAAGGACGGTGTATTTGTTCACGCGCTTTGTCGCAACTGCGGAAAGGAGGGAACCGACACCTTTTTTGATCACGACGCAGCTGATGCTATGTGGGTTGATAAAAGCATAGATTTGAGCAAGCTTGGTATGTGCGGAGAGGGTTCTGTATTTGAGATTGCAAGCTGTCCCTGCGGAGAGATGGTGTACGCCGGACTTAACGAGGCGGTTGAGATCAACTGTCAATGGGAAAAAATTGGCGATAGCTACACCGATGAAAACGGCGAGCTTCATACCGTTGAAGATATGCATTGCTCGGTATGCGATAGCACTATTCATCTGGACAGTCGAGAGATAGTTAATGAGGGATGCTGCTTTGACTACGTTATAGATACTAAAATCGTTATAAACGATGAGACGGTAGTTGATGGAAGCTATACCAGAGGCGGCGAGGTCAAGCATGATTATGAGTATAGCTACGAGCTGTACGGTGAGTACTGTACCGACGGAACAAATTATGTCACTATTCTTTGTAAAAGATGCGGAGACAGTAATAGATATATGTCAGAGGGACACATACACGATGAGTACGATATTTTTGAATACGGCATGTCTACGAATGGTATTTGCTCGAATATATATATAACCGTATCAGTTTGCCCCTGCGGTATGGATACTTCGTTCTACTTTAATATTGACGAAGGATGCTTGTTTGATGACGCACCTACGGAATTCTTCATTGACGATGACGGATGCGAGCATATCATAATCAAGAGAACCTGCACTACCTGCGGATTGGTCATTACCGAGGAATCGTATTATACAAATCGGGAAAACTGCGAGAGCAAGTTCTACATAAAGAAGGTAATAGAGAAAAACGGTGCGGTATTATACGATTCCGGATATCAAGTTGAACAAATAATAGAACTTCACGATTATAAATACGAATACGTTCTTAGGGGTGAGAGCTGCGTAGATGGTGTTTCGGTTTTGGCAACCTGCCCCGATTGCGGACACTTCAGCACCTGGGAGCAGACCAATCACATCACGGCGGTGCTTGTAGAGTCGATCGACCTTAGTGAGTACGGTATGTGCGGTGATGTCGGATGCTACAATAAATATAAATGCATCTGCGGGCATAACGGATATATAAGAGGCGAGCTGATCACCGACGAAAGCTGTGATTGGGTTGATCTTTCAATAGGCTATTACGACGAGAACGGAGATTGGGTTGATACCACGGAGAGCTACGCCGACGAAAACGGAATTGTATACTACGTATCAGATTACGTTGTTTGCAAGGATTGCGGAATGGTAAGAAAAAAGATTAGCTGGGCTCCAGACGAATCAGACCCCATCGCCTGGTCCTACTGTAAGGAGATTGTTATCATTGACGGCGAGACGGTAATAGAATATACCTACCCGGACTCAACAAAGGACTAATAAAAATAAGCTCCCGTAGCAAGAAAATGCTACGGGAGCTTCAAATATGTAAATCTGACTTGACAAAAAGCGATCAAATTATCTCTATATCGCTTAAAAGGCAGTCGTCAATAGGCACGATCTTTTCTTCAAGCTCCTCGACAATCTTGGGAACCTCGCCCTTCTTTCTCTTTCTGCGGCCGTACCTTGCCTTGTCGGGCTTCTCGTCATCAATAGGCTCATCACCCTCGATCTCCTCGTCATCGGGCTTTCTTGTAAACCTTTTACGGATGCCGTCGGTCAGCTTCATTATCTTCTTCTGGATAAAGTAGGATACAAGCTCTACGATAAGTCTGATTATCATAAACACAGCGCCAAGCATAGCGACTATCAGCGCGAAGGGAGATACCGCCTCCACAGCCACCAGCAGAGCATATACTGCGGTGATGGCGCTTACCGCTCTCGCTATCATCTTGAATCTCTTGTAGTAGCGCTTGATACGTTTAATTTCACCGGGACGCCTTGTGGCAGACAGCCTCAGCACAAGATACACGCAAATAAAGGCGGCGGTCAGCACCGCAAGAGCCACGTTCAGCGCAGTAACACCGATGCCGGCGATAATGGTATATATAAGATAAATTAGGTAGATGGAGTAGACGGTCAGATTGACTGTAATGGACAGCCTGCGAAAGACTCCGCCAACTACCATAGCGAGTTTATTTTGCTTCTTTTCCAAGGTATGTAGTCCTTTCATTTTCGTCTTTAGTATTTTACCATAATTTTTTAAAAATAACAAGGGTATTCGCTAATAATTTAGCCTTCGACGAATAAAAATTTTCCTCTCCGCTCAAAATAAGCGAAAAAGGATATTGAAATGTGTACTGCAATCAGATTTTCCGACAGGCTCTTTGGCAGAACCTACGATTATGAGCGCTCCTTTGGCGAGGAGCTGACCGTCACTCCCCGTGGCAGAGCAAGGCTCGGCGAGGTGGAGAACCGCTATGCGATCATGGGTATCGGGGTGGTGCAGGAGGGCTTTCCCCTCTATTTTGACGGTGTGAACGAATGGGGACTTACTGCGGCGGCGCTTAATTTCCCACGCTATGCCGTCTACCGTGACGACAGCGATGCCAAGGCGAGAGTGCAGGCATCCCACCTTATCACGCTTATCCTCGGCTTCTCAAGGTCGGTGGAGGAGGTGAAGGGAATGATGAAGAATATCACTCTCATAGACAACGAAGGCACGCTTGGCACAACGCCTCTCCATTGGATAGTGGCAGACCCACGTCAGTCGGTAGTGATAGAGTCGGTGGAGGGCGGACTTTTCGTCTACGATAACCCCCTCGGTCTGCTGACCAACTCACCCGAGCTGCCCTATCATCTGACCCGCCTTGCCGACTTCTCGGCTCTCTCGCCGAAAAATCCCGAGGAAGATGCCTCGCCCCTCTATTCACGTGGTATGGGAGCTATGGGGCTTCCCGGCGACTATTCCTCATCCTCCCGCTTTGTCAGGGCGGCATTCCTAAAGAAATACGCATCTCTTCCCGACGGCGACGGCATAGAAGGGGTGAACGCCGCGTTTGATATTATGGCTTCAGTGTCGGTGCCACGGGGCGCTGTGCTGACCGAGGGAGGAGCAATGCCTCACACCCGCTATACCGCTGTGATCGATATGGAAAAGCCCTCGTATTACCTGACCACCTCCTCCTGCCGTGCCGTCGGGAGACTCAGGCTCTCCGACTCGCTTTCGGAGGGCGGTCGGATAATGAGTATTCCCATATACGGAGATCAGACCCTCATAGAGCTGTAAAACGTCGCCAAAAAGAGAAAAAGAGCCGATACGGAAAGCTCCGAAGAGGCTCTTTTTTGTTTATCTGTTATTGAGTATTTCTTTTGCCTTGAGAATAGCTATCTGGGTCTTTGCGTCGGTTATCTCGCCACTCATCACCATTTCGTAAAGCTCATCAAGGGTGTGATACTCGACCTCAAGGAACTCCCCCTCGTCAAGATGACTTTCGCCAAGGGTCAGCTCCTCTGCCATATAGATATGCACCACCTCGTCAAGCAGGGCGGGAGAGGTTGCCATACTGCCAAGATAGGTGTATCTGCCTGCCTTGACGCCCGTTTCCTCCCACAGCTCACGCATAGCGCCCTCAAGGGGCGGCTCATCCTTGGTGTTAAGCTTTCCCGCGGGGATCTCCAGCATCACTCTGCCGTGAGCGTAGCGATACTGCCTCTCCATAATAACACGTCCGTCGGGCAGAATGGGAATTACCGCCGCCGCTCCGTTGTGCAGGCTTATCTCACGCACGCTGCGGCTTCCGTCGGGCAGCTCTATACTGTCACGCACAACGTACAGCGCCACGCCCTTGAATATTTCCTCTCGGTCTATCTGCTTTTCTGTAAGATCATTCATCCTTTTTCCTCTTTGATCGGTTGAAAATTGCTTTTAAGTCAAGCTGCGCCAGAATTATGGCAAGAAATACCACACCGCAGCCGATATACTCACGAGGGCTCATTTTTTCGCCCATAACGATTATGCCGCCGATAACCCCGAACATAGATTCAAGCGACAGAATAAGCGACGAGACGGTGGGATCTATCTCCTTCTGTCCAAGGATCTGCATGGTGTAGGCAACACCGCTTGAGAGAATACCCAGAAAGAGAAGGGGAAGTATAACGCTGCCGATCTCGGCAAGGCTTACGGGGGGATCAAATATAAGCGACAGGATCCCGTTCAGCAGGAATGCCACAAGAAACTGTATGCAGGACATACGCACGCCGTCGCATTTTGAGGAGAATCTATCCACAACGATAATATGCGCGGCGAAGATAAGTGCGCACACAAGCACTAAAAGATCCGACGCCTCAAAGCTTACGTCGGGCCCGATGCACAGCAGGAAAAAGCCCACTATGGCAATGGGTATGCTGATCACAGCCTCGATATGCGGCCTTTTGCCAAAAATAGTAGACATAATGGGCACCACTACCACGTAGAGAGCGGTGATAAACGCCGCCTTGCCAGCATCGGTTCCGCCGCCGATGCCGTATTGCTGAAAGGCGGTGGCAACCGTGATTATCACGCCGAGAATGGCTCCGCCAATTAGCTCGGAGCGGGTGAAGTCGGGTAATTTTTTAGAATTAAAGAGCCTCCTGCCGTTTTTCGTCAGTCTGTCCGTCAGGGGTATCAGGCATATCAGAAATAATGTGGCCAGAAGGCTTCTGATAGCGCCAACGGCGAATGGGGGAATCACCGTCGCAGCCTTTTGAGCCACGAAGGCAAGTCCCCATATAACCGTGGCGACTATGAGTAGGATATAAGAAATTCGTTTTTTCATTTAATCAGCTGTTCTTTCTCCAGGTGGAGGGACTAAGCAGGATAAGCATGGGGAATAGCTCAAGACGGCCTGCGATCATATTGAAGGTCATCATAAGCTTCGAGAGATTTGAGAAGTCGGCAAAGTTACCTGTGGGACCGATCTCACCGAGACCGGGACCTACGTTGTTAATGGTGGTCGCAACTGCGGTAAAGGTGGTTACAAGATCACGTCCGTCAAGCGCAATTACCAGAAGAGATACGATAAAGAGCAGAACGAAGCATACAATATATGAGCTTACCGATCTTACGACCTCCTTGTCAACCGGCCTGCCGTCAAGGGTAACCTTCTTCACCTGCCTCGGATGGATAAGGGTGAACATCTCACGGACAAAGCCCTTGATGGAGATAAGCCATCTCGACACCTTCATACCGCCGGCTGTACTGCCTGCGCATCCGCCGATAAACATAATAAGCACCAAGAGTATCTTGGAGAGGGAGGGCCAGAGATTAAAGTCCTCGGTTCCAAAGCCCGTGGTGGAGATAAGCGACGCTACGGAGAAGGCTGCGTGACGGAGAGCCTCGGTCACACTTCCATAGCTCTGGTAGATGTTGAGGGTGATAATTCCGATAGCCGCCGCAACGATAATAAGAAAGGCTCTTACCTCTGCGTTGAAGGCGTCACGGAACTTAAGCCTTAAGATAAGGTAGTAGGCGTTGAAGTTGATGGAGAACATCAGCATACCTACGGTTACTACTATCTGCTGAATGGCGGAGAAGGAGGCAAAGCTGTCGTTCTTGAAGCCAAAGCCACCAGTACCCGCGGTTGCGAAGGCGGTGTTCACCGCATCGAAGGGCTTCATACCCGCAATCAGCAGGATTATGAAGAGTATAACCGTCATTCCGAGGTAAATAGAGTAGAGAATAACTGCGGTGTGCTTTACCTTTGGCACCAGCTTGGATACGTCCGCGCCTGTGGATTCCGCGCGCATAATGTGCATGTTCTGTCCGCCGCCGAGAGGGAGGAATACCATAATGAATACCAGCACTCCCATACCGCCGACCCAGTGCATAAAGCTACGCCAGATCAGTACGGCGTGGGGCAGGCTCTCGACCTCACGGAAGATGGATGAGCCTGTGGTGGTAAAGCCTGATGCGGTCTCAAAGAGCGCATCGAAATAGTTGGTGGTCGCACCCGAGAGCATAAAGGGAATCGCTCCGAAGACAGAGAGCAGGATCCAGCTGAGCGACACTATAACAAAGCCCTCACGGGCGAAAATGCCGGTCTTTTCGGGCTTCTTGAATATACAGAGGACGCCGATGGCAAGGCAGATAATAGCCGATATGGCAAAGGCAACGAGAGTATGCCACTCGCTGTAAATTACTGCCGTGATCATAGGCACCAGGAAGAATCCCGCCTCAAACATCAGAAGCCAGCCCAGCGTGTATTTTATCATTCGATAATTCATAGCCGGACTCCTTATTTGTTAAGTATATCTGTGATGCTGTTGAGAGCGATGCCCTTGGTTACGATAACCACCGAGTCGCCCGCCTCGATAACGTCCTGACCGCGGGGAGCGATCTGAGTTCTGCCGCGCTGAATGGCTGCGATAAGCACGCCGGGCTTTAAGGACAGCTCCATAAGAGGCTTGCCGATAATGGGCGAGCCCTCGCTTACGGTAAACTCCGCCGCCTCAACCCTGCCCTTGAACAGACTGTATACCGTCTCAATATTAGAGCCTGTGGTCTTGTTCATAGCTCTTACGTAGCTTACGATAGTATCTGCGGTAATATTCTTGGGATAAACGATAGAGTCAAGGTCAAGCTGACTTGTAATATCGTCGAAATCAATACGGTTGATCTTGGTGATAAGCTTACGGCTGCCCGACTTCTTTGCAAAGAGCGAGAGCAGTATATTCTCCTCGTCAAGACCCGTCAGGGCAACGAAGGCGTCTGCGTGACCGATGCCCTCCTCCTTAAGAGTGTCCTCGTCGGTGGGATCGGCGTTGATGACAGTCACCTTGTCAAATTCGTTTGCAAGCTCGGTGCAGCGGGCAATATCCTTCTCAACAACGGTGCAAGAGATACCCGAGCCCTCAAGCAGATCGCAGAGGTAGTAGGTGATAGGGCCGCCGCCGACTATAAGCGCATTCTTAATGGGCTGAAGGCTGTAGCCTATCTTTTTGAAGAAGGCCTTTGCGCTCTGGGGAGAGGCGATAATGGAGATAATATCACCCTCGCCGAAGATAAAGTTACCGTTTGCAATATAAACCTCGTCGTCACGCTCTACGGTGCAGAAGGTGACCGAGGTACGAAGCTTGCTTCCCACGTCCTTAATAGCCATACCTACAAGTCGGCTGTCCTCGGGCAGCTTAAAGGTGAGCAGCTCCACACGTCCCTTGGCAAAGGTCTCGATCTTGATTGCAGAGGGGAAGTTGAGGATCCTGGAGATCTCTTTAGCCGCCGCCAGCTCGGGATTGATAACCATAGCAAGACCAAGCTCGTTCTTGAGATAGGGGGCGTCAATATTATATTCGGGATTCTTAAGTCTGGCTATGGTACGGCAGTTTGCCGCCTTTCTCGCCATCAGGCAGGAGAGCAGATTAAGCTCGTCGTTGCCCGTAACCGCAACGAGCAGATCGGTGTTGTCCACTCCTGCATCCTTCTGTGTGGAACGGGAGCCGCCGTTGCCGATAACACCCATAATGTCAAGCTTGTTTGCCAGCGCCTTGACCTTTACGGGATCCTGGTCAACGATGGTAACGTTATTGCCCTCCGCATTGAGCTGAGCCGCCAGCGTAGAGCCTACCTTTCCGCATCCTACGATAATAATATTCATTCGGAATACCTCCGCTAATAAAGTTCTGTTTTTTTGGTCTGTCGGAAGCATCGCTTCGCATACCGTATATCTTTTCTTTTAATATTATAACTGTATTAAAATATTTTGTCAAGTAAAATAACGGCAAAAAAAGGGGCTGTCTCAAATGCAAATTTGAGGCAGCCTCTTTTTGGGGATAGTC
>CAZUJY010000024.1:0-18045 GCA_964620565.1 uncultured Ruminococcus sp.
TGGGCGGTTGGCTTCTTTGCCTTGCACCCACGCTCCGAGGAGGCTCGTGTCAAGATTTCACCGATGCCTATATGGATGTTTTTTTCTATTTTATGGCGCAGTCTATATTTTTCTTGACAACATTCGACCGATATGATATAATTATTGTCGTAAAAACAATCTTTATGGAGGATCTATGAAAAAATTTTTTGAAGAATTTAAAAAGTTTATAATGCGTGGCAACGTAGTCGATATGGCTGTCGGCGTTATCGTTGGTAGCTCCTTTACCGCTGTTGTAAACGGTATGAGCAACTTTATACTTAAGCCTATCATTAACTGGCTTCTTGCCCTTATCTTCGGCGCGAATTCGCTGAGCGAGGTATTTACAATGCTTAAGCCCGCCTATGATGCAGAGGGAGTGCTTGATCTTGCCAACTCCATTTATATCGACTGGGGCGCATTCATCAATGCTGTGATCAACTTCTTTATCGTAGCTCTTGTTCTCTTCTCTATCGTTAAGCTTATCAACAAGCTTCGTGATATGCAGAACAAGCTTGACGAGCATATCAAGAAGGAAACTCTTTCGAAGGAAGAAAAGAAGGAGCTTCGTGCCCGTGGAATCAAGCTTAGTAACAAGGCTGCTGTCGAGGCTTATCTTGCTGAAAAGGAAAAGGCCGCTGCTGATAAAGCGAAGGCTGAGAAGCTTGCGGCAGAGGAAGCGGCAAAACTTGAGAGAGAAGCAAATCCCACCACCGAGGATCTCTTAAAGCAGATCCTTGCAGAGCTTAAAAAGAACTGATTTAAGGCCGAGGTCATTTGATCTCGGCTTTTTATTGACAAAAATACTCTTTTGACTTATAATTATATCATCTTATTTTAGGAGTAAGCTATGTTTGAAAAGATAAAAGCAAGGCTTGTATTCGGAAGGCTTCTCGCCCGTCCCGATATTAATGAAGCATATAAAATGGTTGGCCCGGAGGACTCCTGGTATGAAACCATCAGCTGTGTTCACCGTTCTCTTGCCGAAATACGGAGGCTACCACACAAGACTCTCGAAATAAAAAGCTCTGACGGTCTGATACTTAAGGGAATATATTATCCTGCTGAAAACGGTTCTGATAAAACCGTCATTTGTATACACGGATATTCCAGCCATGCTGAGCGTGAATGGGCATTTCCTGGTCTGTTCTATCATTCCCTGGGCTTTAACGTTCTTATTCCCTATCAGCGTGCTCACGGAATAAGCGAGGGAAAGCGTATTACCTTTGGAGCTATGGAGAGCTTTGACATTATTGGCTGGGCTGCAAAAATCAACGAAATGACCCCTTCCGGCAGTATTCTTTTTCATGGATTAAGCATGGGTGGACTTATTACCATCCTTGCCTCCGCTAATGAAATCCCTGGCGTTAAGGCAATCATTTCAGATGCTCCATCACCCGGAATAGAATCCTTCTATAAAAACGTGTCAAAAGAGGTCTTTAAGACCAATTGTGAAAAGATCGCATTATATGCTATGGCTGACTTCAAGAAGGAAACAGGATGCGATGCGAGAAGCTTAAATGCACTCGATCACATAAAGAATGGAAAATATCCCCTGCTCCTCTCTGCCGGCGAGCTTGAAAATATTGATGGCTTTCTTAATGAATTAAAGGATCTTAATCCTGCTCCTACCGAAATAATCATTCTTCCCGGCTGTAATCACGGCAACGGAATGTATAAGCAAACCGAGATGTATCAAAGAAAAATTAAGGAATTTATCAATAAAAATATGTAAAGAAAAGGCACCCTGTCGGGTGCCTTTTTATGAATCTCTGTAAGCAATGGCAAGCGAAGCTGCAATGATATTTTTTGCCCCGAGAGAACGTACAAGCGATGCGGCAACGCTAATGGATGCGCCGCTGGTGATTATATCGTCAACTATTATAACCGATTTTCCCTTAAGATCGGGCTTTCTTATCAGATAAAACCTTGCGTTTCTCATTCTGTCGGTGCGCTCAAGCGACTTCTGTGGCTTTCTTGCATTAGAACGCATAAGCGAAATATACTTACCGCCAAGGCGCTTTGCCAAGGATCTGGCAAGAAGCTGTGAATGGTCGATGCCGTGCTCTATTATTGCAGATCTACGCCTTGGAACGTTGGTGAAGACAAATTCCTCAGGATTGTCCACCGAGCTGCGAATTGCTTCGGCAAGCTCATCGGTACAGCGTTCAAGAACGTCAGAACGGTTATCCCTTTTAAGGCTGTAGATCAGCGAGTTGCCGGGCGTCGCTTCATCTCTGTCAAGATAGCGGAAGCACTTGATAACACGCCTTACAAAATGTCCCTCAAGAAACTCGTTCGAGCAGTCGCATTTATGTAAAAGCCTTGCGCACCTTGAACAGTTGCGAGACTTAAATTCTTCAAATTTGGCAGAACATTTCGGGCAGAGTGCTTTATCACCGTAATCAAGCCTCTTGTGACAGCATACGCATTTAGGAACGGACAGGGCGAATAACACCCTGTCCATTAACTCGTTTATTTTCATTATTTCTGCGCCTTGGGGAAGGAATCCTTAAGACCAACGATACGGTTAAAGGTATTCTCATGCTTAGTATCCTTTACGAAATAACCTGTTCTTACGAACTGGAATCTCTCGCCTGCCTCGGCTTCTGCAAGTGCGGGCTCGATCTTAGCATTTTCAATACGTGTAACCGATGCCTTATTAAGATAGTCGTCGTAGGTCTTATCCTCGGGAATATCAGCAGTGTTCTCAATATCGAAGAGGAAGTCGTAAAGCATAATTGTAGTATCCTCAGCAAACTTTTCAGAAAGCCAATGTATAGTTCCCTTTACCTTTCTTCCGTCGATAGGCATACCGTTTCCTGTCTCAAGATCGGCAGTACATCTGATTTCGGTAATATTGCCCTGCTCATCCTTTACGATCTCGTTACACTTAACGATATATGCGCCCATAAGACGAACCTCACCGTCGGGCTTCATTCTGAAGAACTTAGGCGGAGGAACCTCTGCAAAGTCATCAGCGTCAATATAAAGCTCACGGGTAAAGGCAACCTTCCTGGTGCCCGCATCGGGGTTCTGAGGATTGTTGGGAAGGTCAAAGTATTCAATCTTATCCTCGGGATAGTTTGTTACAACCACCTTTATAGGCTTCATAACGGCAATTCTGCGCTGTGCGGTAGAATTAAGCTCCTCACGGATGCAATGCTCAAGAAGCTCGTAATCAACAACGCTGTAAGCCTTTGCAACGCCTGCACGTGCTACGAAGTCAAAGATTGCCGAGGGAGTATAGCCTCTGCGACGAAGACCGCAAAGAGTAGGCATTCTGGGATCGTCCCAACCGTCAACAAGCTTTTCCTCAACAAGCTTACGGAGATAACGCTTACTCATAACCGTATGGGTTACGTTAAGACGTGCAAACTCACGCTGCTTGGGCTTCTGCTCAAAGCCGATATTATCTATAACCCACTCATAAAGGGGTCTGTGGTTTTCAAACTCAATGGAGCAAAGCGAATGTGTGATTCCCTCAAGCGCATCCTGAATAGGATGAGCATAGTCGTAGAGAGGATAAATGCACCACTTATTGCCCTGTCTGTGATGAGAAATATGCACGATACGGTAGATAGCGGGATCACGCATATTCATATTAGAGGATGCCATATCGATCTTGGCACGAAGGGTCTTTGCGCCGTCGGGGAATTCGCCGTTCTTCATACGCTCAAAGAGATCAAGGTTCTCCTCAACGCTTCTGTTACGGTAGGGGCTCTCCTTACCTGGAGCGGTAAGAGTTCCACGGTACTCACGCATCTCTTCTGCATTAAGATCGCAAACGTAGGCCTTGCCCGCCTTAATAAGCTCTACTGCGTACTCATAGCACTTATCAAAATAGTCGGAGCCGTAGAATATACCGCCTGTGGGAGCGCAACCAAGCCAGTTAAGATCCTCGTAAATAGACTCAACGTACTCGTTATCCTCCTTGGAGGGGTTGGTGTCATCATAACGGAGATTAAACTGACCGCCATACTTCTTAGCAGTCATAGCGTTGATCCAGATAGCCTTTGCAGAGCCGATATGAAGATATCCGTTAGGCTCGGGAGGGAATCTGGTGTGGATCTTAAGCTCGGGATTAGCGGCAAGATCCTCGTCGATTATATCATGTATAAAATTACTTCTGAGTTCTTCCATTTTATTGTCCTTCTTTTATCTAGAATAATAGCTCTTATATTCCTTTGCCGTTGTGCTCTCGCCATGACCGGGATAAAGTATACACTCGTCAGGAAGAGCGAGAATTTTACGAATAGAATTACGAAGCATTACGATATTGCCCGTCGGTAGATCGTATCTGCCAAAGCCGCCGCCCGCAAATACGGTATCGCCAACGAAAATATCATTACCTATGCGATAGCAGGCGCTGCCGATAGTATGCCCGGGTGTAGCGATCATCTCGATAGACTGATCACCGAGAGGGATCGATTCCCCCTCATTTATACCTCTTCTTTCGCCAAAATAACCACGGTCGGTGCCATCAAACAGCTTGTAGCAGTTACGCATAGGATCGGAGAGCGCATCCGCCTCGTCAGCCGAAATAATAACAACGGCGTCGGTATTATTAACCCAGCTGTCGACCTCCAGGATGTGGTCGAAGTGTGCGTGAGTTAAAAGAATATATTTCACTTCCCCATCGATAAGCGAGCTATCGTAGGGAGCGGTGGGATCAATTATTGCATATTCGCCGCAGGAGGATATGAGATAACAGTTAGCGGCAAAGGGATGGGGCGATTCTAAATTTTGTATTTTAAGCATTTCCCCCTCCTTGAAATTAAAATTATTTATAATATATTAGTATAGCACAGAAGAGTACAAAAGTCCAGCATTTTTTATACATTTATTAACTTTTTTCTAAATATTTCATAAAATAAAAGCAGGGGGCGGACTGTGTTACGCCCCGAAAATTTATTAATACAAGGAGTTGCGACTTGAATAGCATAACTGTTACGGTGGGTGCCGTCACTCACGCCTTGAAGTTACGGAAGCTTCTTTTGAGAGATGGAATTCAGTCAAAGCTCGTTAAGGTTGATAATACAGCCCAAAATAGCGGATGCTCTCACGGACTTTTAATTGATGAGAGGGATTTTTACTCCGCAGTGGTAATAATGAAGAATAACGGCATTGCATATTTTGTGCAAAAGGACGACAGATGATTTACCTCGATAACTCCGCAACGTCATTTCCAAAGCCTGACTGTGTAATAGAGGAATTGAATTTCTGCCTCAAAAAATACTGCGGAAATCCGGGCAGAAGCTCCCATTCTCTTTCATTAAGATCAAGCGAAGCGATCTATGAGGCACGGGAGCAGATCGCAGCGCTTATTAATGCTCCGTATCCCGAGCAGGTTGTTTTTACCTATAACGCAACCTATGCCTTGAATCTCGCTATAAAGACTCACGTCACAGAGAAATGCCATATTCTGACCTCCGATTATGAGCATAATTCGGTTATTAGGCCTCTTGAAAGACTGAAGCAAACCCTTGGCATATGCTATAGCTCTTTCAGTAGCGACGGTGACGTAGAGGCAAATATCAGAGGCTCGGTGAGGAAGGATACGAAAGGTATCGTTTGCTCCATAGCATCAAACGTAACCGGCGACGGTATTTCCCTGCCTGTTATATCTAAGGTAGCAAACGAACTTGGATTATTTCTGATCATCGACGCATCTCAAGCCATAGGTCACGTAGATATTGATATATCAAAGGCTCCATGCGACGTGCTTTGCGCTCCGGGTCATAAGGCGCTTTTCGGTATACAGGGCTGCGGATTTGCTTATTTTAAAGAGAATAGACGCAGAGAAAGCTTTATTGAGGGAGGTAGCGGCGCCGACAGCGCAAGTCTTTTTATGCCTGAGCTTCTACCCGAGGCTTACGAGGCGGGAACTCTGTCAACTCCTGCTATCGTTTCGCTTGGAAGAGGGGTCAGATTTGTACGTGACGTAGGTATAGAAAGCATTCAGACAAGGCTATATGATCTGGCAGAAGGCTTGACCGAGCGTTTAGAGAGTATAGAACAAGTTACCCTTTATAAATCGGGAAACGGAATACTTCCCTTTAATATCGGCAATCTACCCTCCTCCTACGTTGCAAGACGACTTGACGAATATGGCATCTGTGTTCGTGGTGGGCTTCACTGTGCGCCGGCAATTCATAAAAAAATAGGAACACTTGACAGAGGAATTGTCAGAGTATCCTTTTCCTATCTTAACAGCGAAAAGCAGCTGGACGGGGTTTATCGGGCGATCAAGAAAATTTCAAAAGAATAAAAGAAAGGGTGCTTCAAGACCTATAAAGTCAGGAAGAACCCTTTGTTTTTATTTCTGCTCTAAATTATCTAGATATTCCTTGATTTTTCTAACACCCTCAATTTTGTATTTGCCAAAAGCAGTACCGTCACAGTTGACCGTAATATCGGCATATTTTTCAAACAGAGGCGCACGCTCGTTGTAAAGATCCTGCATAGTCATACCTTCCTTAAGTACAACTCCACGCTTTGAGAAATCAACCATTCGATTGCTGATCACATCAGCGCTGGCATAAAGATAAACCACTATTCCCTTTTCCTTAAAGCGTTCCATAACCGAGGGATAATAAACGGCGCTTCCACCGGGAGTGAATACCATATTGTCCTCATCTATTGAAAGCAGCGTTTCCTCCTCGATGCGCTTAAAGCCCTCGAGGCCCTCCTCATCCATTATCTGCTGAAGGCGGCGGCCGTCGGTCTTTTCAATTACCTTATCGCCATCAACAAGCTTCATACCGAAGCGCTTGGCGATAGTTCTGCCCATGCAGGATTTACCCACGGCAGGCATGCCTATAAGTGTAATAGTCATAGATTTTTCCTTTAGTTTATCTCAATGTGGGAATCTTTGTTTGCCTTATAAATTGCGGCTTTATTCTGCGGCAGAACAAACATCTCGGCCTTTTCCTCGGAAATCAGCTCGGTGGTAGTGCTACCGAAGGAAATTCTGATCTCCTCATCGGTGTTATTAAGCACAGTAACAAAGGCTTCATCACCAAGAAGGCGCTCGAAAACGAGAAGATCGCTGTCAATATGCAGAAGCCTGTATTCGCCCGACTCATAAACCTTGTTTTCACGCCTGATGCGTCCGAGAGCTTTATAATGATCGAGAATACTGTGATCCTCTCTGTCCCAAGGATAAGGCATTCTGTTAAAGGGATCACGATAGCCCTCAAGACCTGCCTCGTCACCGTAAAATACAGTGGGAATACCCGGCATTGTCGCAAGGACGGTATAAGCCGATTTCAATCTTCTAACAGCAATACGCTTATGGGCAGGATCCATACGCAGCCTTGCAAGCTCGTAATTACTCTTACCATGAACGTCAACTCCGCCAAGAACGGTGAGAATTCGCTCGGTATCGTGAGTTCCAAGCAGGTTCATCTGATTATGTATAACCCGCTCGGGCGCATTATAGGTAACGTCTGTCATTGCATAAGCAAGGCTTTCGTGACCGTTGCCTAAAAGGTAATCAATAATCCCCCGTCTTAAGGGATAATTCATTACTCCGTCAAGCTCGCTGCCTTGATAATACCTTCTTCGTCTGCCGTAGGATTCCTTGTTGGAGGCATCCTCCCATACCTCACCGTAAAGTATGCGCTCCTTTCCGTCAACCGTGAGCCTGTGCTTGATCTTTGAAATAAAATCATCAGAAAGCTCGTCGGCAACGTCAAGACGGAAGCCGTAAATACCGCTGTCACGGTACTTTGCAATCACTCCGTTTTCGCCTACAAAATAGTTGCCACAGCTAGGTTTATCGGGGTTAATTCTTGGCAGAATTTCAATTCCCCACCAGCTTGTATATTTATTCGGAAATTCCTTGAAATCGTACCAATCGTAAAATTCGGACTTGCGTGACTGATACGCACCGGTTTCCTTATATCTTCCATACTTATTAAAATATATACTATCCGAGCCCGTATGATTAAATACACCGTCAAGAATGATCTCTATATCCTTATCACGGCAGGCCTTTATAAGCGCCTCATAGGCAGCCTCACCGCCGAAGATGGGGTCAATAGACATATAGTCTGCGGTGTCGTATTTATGGTTCGAATATGCCTTAAAAATAGGGCTTAAATAAATGGCGGTGGCGCCGAGAGATTTGATATGATCAAGCTTCTCGATAATACCCCAAAGAGTTCCGCCGTAAAACGTATTGTTGTAGAGAGGAGCGCCGGGATATTCGGGATATTCGGGTATAGTTTTCCACTGACCGCCGATCACTCTGGCACCGTCAGGAACGTTCACCCTGCCCCCGCGTCTGAATCGGTCGACGAAAATGTGATAGATCACACCGCCACGAATCTTCCGAGGCTCTTCGTATCTAAAATCGCAGACAGTTATCTGCATCATATTATAAGGCTCGGAATTCTTATCAAAATAAATTCCGCCCGCCCATTTGTGACCGTAAAGTCGGCCTGCAAATACCTCAAGGCTCGGTCTTAAAAAATATAAGCCCGCGCCTAACTTCTCGGTATTCATTTCAAAAATATAGCAGTCGTATTCCCTGTCAATTCCGCACCACTCGGCCCTTATCTCAAAAAGCTTGTTTGAAGCGGTTTCATCAAACACGTCAAAATAAGCCTCAACAGCACCGAGCGCTCTTGGAATATTCAGCTTAATCTCTGCCTTCTCTGTAAGCTTGAAGGCGGTTGAGATGCCGCCCTTGCCGTCATGAATATACTCATACTCAGCACGGTTATTCTGCATCTCAACCACCGTAAAGTGATGTGGTTTCACAAAAACCTCGAAATGAATAATTATTTGATCTTATTGATAGGAGTTGCGTGCCAGATGTTATCCGCATAGTTTCTGATAGAATTATCGGATGCGAACACACCACTGGTTGCGGTGTTCATAAGAGACATTCTGGACCACTTTTCCTTATTACCATAATCCTTCATTGCTCTGCGGTAGGTGTGAGTGTAGGACTCGAAGTCAGCAAGACACATGAAGGGGTCAGCAACGCCGTTAACGGCATTGATAAGGTAGTCTGCGATATGGGAGAAGTCCTGGCCGGCGATGGGAGAATAGAATCTGTCAACAACACGGCGAAGATGCTCGGAGCTGTGATAGTACTTTCTCGCACTGTAGCCGCTCTTCCAAAGCTCGTCTACCTCGCTTGCGTTAAGACCGAAGATATAAATGTTATCCTTGCCGCAAGCCTCGAAGATCTCAACGTTAGCGCCGTCCATAGTACCCATGGTAACAGCGCCGTTCATCATAAGCTTCATACAGCCTGTACCGCTTGCTTCCTTACCTGCAAGAGAGATCTGCTCGGAAATATCGGCAGAAGGAATAAGAACCTCTGCAAGAGAAACGTTGTACTCCTCCATAAATACGATCTTGATCTTATCACGGGTAAGAGGATTTCTGTCGATCTCCTCGGAAAGGAACCAGATAAGCTTGATAAGCTTCTTTGCCATAACGTAGCTGGGAGCCGCCTTACAGCCGAAGATGAAGGTCTGGGGAGGAATATCCGCATTGGGATTATCAAGGATCTCTGTATAGAGAGACATGATCTTCAGCACGTTAAGAAGCTGACGCTTGTACTCGTGCATTCTCTTGATCTGTACGTCGAAGATGGAATCGGTATCAATACGCTTACCGGTCTTGTTATAAGCATAGTAAGCGAAGGTCTCCTTGTTGTGATGCTTGATGTCGGCAATTCTCTCAAGAACAGCCTTGTCGTCCTTGTAGTTTGCAAGACCGATAAGCTCACGTCCGTCATCCTTAAAGCCGTCGCCGATAAGCTCGGTGAGAAGGCTTGTAAGTGCTGGGTTGGCATAGTTAAGCCATCTTCTGTGAACTACGCCGTTTGTAACGTTGGTAAACTTCCAGGGAGTCATCTTATAGAAGTCATGGAAAATGGTCTTCTTAAGAATATCAGAGTGAAGCTTGGAAACGCCGTTTACGGTGTGAGAGCCAACGATAGAAAGGTTAGCCATTCTTACCTGGTTGTAAGCAACGATAGCCATACGGGAGATTCTGTCCCAGTCACCGGGATAGAGATTCCAGAGGTCAGCAGTAAATCTGCGGTTGATCTCGTTAACGATCATAAGGATTCTGGGAAGCTTCATGCCGAAGAGATCAAGTCTCCAGCACTCAAGAGCCTCGGGAAGAACGGTGTGGTTGGTGTAGGATACGCACTTAACAACAACGCTCCATGCGTCATCCCAGCTGTAGCCGTACTGGTCCATGAGGATTCTCATAAGCTCGGGGATGCAAAGTGCGGGGTGAGTATCGTTGATATGGATGCAGATATTGTCCTCGAAGCCTGCAAGTGTGCCGTGCTCTGCAAGATAATCGTTTACGATATTCTGAAGAGATGCGGAAACGAGGAAATACTGCTGGGTAAGTCTGAGAAGCTTACCGCCGTCATAATTATCCGGGGGATAAAGCTGCTTTGTGATCGACTCAGCGTTGAAGTCGGGAGAGAAGTTTTTTACGTAGCTGCCCTGAGAAGCGTAGTTAGACATAGGCTTGGACACAGGCTTAGCTCTCCAGAGACGGATAACGTTTACCGCATTGGTATTGGTTCCTGGAATAAGAATATCGTAAGGAACTGCGTTAACCTCGTCGTATTCGTAGTTATTAACGGTGTACTTGCCGTTTTCCCACTTCTCCTCGATCTTACCGCCAAACTTAACGGAAAGGGTTCTGTGAGTTCTGGGAACAAGACGAACGCCGCCGCTTGCAAGCCATTCGTCAGAAAGCTCTACCTGCTCGCCGTCAACTATCTTCTGACGGAAGAGGCCGTTCTCATAAAGTAATGAGTAGCCGTTTGCAGCATAGTCCTGTGCGGTAAGAGAGTCCATAAAGCAGGCTGCAAGTCTGCCCAGGCCACCGTTGCCGAGACCGGGATCGACCTCACAAGCGTAAACCTTATCGAAGGAGGAGCCAAATTCCTCAAGCACCTCGCAAAGCTCGTCGTATACGCCAAGGTTCATAGAGTCATTCTTAAGCGCACGGCCTACGAGGAACTCCATGCAAAGGTAACAAACCTTCTTGCCGTGAGCAGCCTTAATTCTCTTCTTGAAGTTCTCTCTGTACTCAAGCATAATGTCCTTGATAGCTAAGAAGGATGCCTGATAAAGCTGCTCGGGAGTAGCCTTTTGAGCATTAAAGATGCCTCTTGTGATAAGCTTGGCTTCAATTCTCTCCTTAAGCTCCTGCTTAGATATCTTTTCTTTTTCACCGCTAATAGTATTAGCTATTGTTTCACTGTTCATTGGTATTTTTCCTTGCTAATGTATTATACTAAATTGTTATAAATCGAAATATATTCCTTGGCAGAATTCTCCCAAGTGAAATTTGACTTCTTTGCGGTAGCTGTAAGAGCATTCCACTCCTTCTTGTTGCCATAAAGCTTCAGCGCATCCTTTACCGTGAAGAGAAGCTCGTGCGCATTATAGTTGTTGAAGCGGAAGCCGTTAGCTCCCTCCTCGCCGTAGGTTCTGATGGAGTCGTAAAGACCGCCAACGCTTCTTACAACGGGAATAGTGCCGTAGGAGCAGCAGATCATCTGCGCAAGACCGCAGGGCTCGCTCTTGGAGGGCATAAGGAAGATGTCTGCGCCTGCGTACATCTTCTTGGAGATAACACGGTCAAACTTAATAAGCGCCTTGAAGTTGGGATGACGGGACTCGGCTGCTCTGAATGCGTCCTCATACTCCTTCTCGCCCGTTCCAAGCACGATCATCTGTACGTTCTCCGAAAGAATCTCGTCCAGAATATGAAGAACAAGATCGATTCCCTTCTGGGATGCAAATCTTGTGATCATCACAAGAAGCGGAACGTCGGGCTCTACGGGGAGACCGACCTCTGCCTGAAGAGCTGCCTTATTCTTAGCCTTACCCGACTTATAGGTACGGTTGTTATAGCTTGCATAAATATCTCCGCCACGCTCGGGAGAGAAATATCCGTAGTCAATGCCGTTGATAACGCCACGCATCTTATATCTGGACTCTCTGATAATACCCGAGAGACCAAAGGCAAAGAAATCGTGCTCAAGCTCGTTTGCATAGTTAGGGCTAACGGTCGTGATAAAGTCGGAGGTAACAAGCGCACCCTTCATAAGATTGATGCAGCCGTCAAAATCAACAATACCACGGTATCTTTCGTTAAGACCGAAAACGTCACCAAGAGTGTGAGAGCCAAACTTACCCTGATACTCAATATTGTGAATGGTGTAAACGGTCTTTACGTTCTTAAGAGCCTCTATGTGAGCATACTCTGTCTTGAGATAAATGATAGCCGGCGCTGTCTGCCAGTCGTTTGCGTGAAGAATGTCGGGAATTCTGCCCGAGTGGAGCATAAATTCCACAACGGCGCGGGAGAAGAATGCAAATCTCTCCGCATCGTCAAACTCGCCGTAAAGTCTGCCACGGTTAAAATAATAGTGATTTTCAACGAAGTAGTAGGTAACGCCGTTATGATCAAGCTTGAACACTGAAGCGCCTGTGTGACGCCAGGAATGCGTAAAGCTCATATCAAGGACAAGCTGCATCTTGCAGCGGTATTCCTCCTTCATAGTGTCATAGAGAGGCATAATTACCTCGCACTCATGACCCTCGGAGGAAACCGCGGCAGGAAGCGCGCCCATAACGTCACCGAGTCCACCGCTGGCAGCAAAAGGACCCGCTTCGCTGGTTACGTATAAAACTTTCATATATAAGCTTCCTTTTATTCTCTCTTGCCTAGGATTTATCAGATCTTGCGACCCTTCTGGATGTAGAAAGGCATATTGTCGTTGCCGGAGAGCTTTACGCCGTCGGTAACGAGAACGTCCTTATCTGCTACGATGCAGTTAAGCTCGGCATTCTTGCAAACGTGAGTGCCGTGGAATAGCACGCAGTTCTTTACAACAGCGCCCTTCTCTATCGTTACGTCTCTGAAGATTACAGAGTTGATAACGGTACCCTCGATGTTACACTCGTCAGCGATAAGCGAATTCTCAACCTTTGCGCTGGAGGAATGCTTGGTGGGAGCGGAATTATGAACTCTTGTAAAAATAGGAGCCTCCTTCTTCCAAAGGAGAGATTCTCTTGCGCTCTCGTTGTTAACAAGCTCCATAGAATACTTATAGTAATCAAGGAAGCTGGAAACCGAAGCGGCAAAGCCGTTATACTGATAGGTCATGTAGCTGGAGGACTTGCAGCTCTTGAGAAGATACATAGTAAAGCTGCCAAGGTCATAAGCCTCAGCCTCGTCGATAATGTTACGAAGATGAGCAGACTTCATAACGTAAATGCCGAGAGCGAGCTCGGGATGTCGCTCGTCATAGGTGGAGCCCATAGCGATCTGAGTTACCTTGCCGGCAACCGAGGAGATCATCATTCTGGGAGTCTTTGCGCTGTAATCAGGAGCAACACGGCTGCTTACGATAGTAACGTCAGCTCCGGTGCTTTCGTGAGATCTGATAACGTCGCTGATATCAATGGTAAGAGCTGTATCAGAATCCATAAGTACAACGTACTCCTCCTTGATCTCGCCGATGTACTCCTTCATGCTCTTAAGAGCCTCCATATGAGTCGAGAACATTTTGCTATCAGCCCGATGGGCGGTCTGGAAGGGAGAGATAAAGGTAATGCCGCCCTCGCGACGTGCAAGATCCCAGTCCTTACCGCTGCCAAGATGCTCAAGAAGCGAACGGTACTTGTAGTTAGCAACGATATATATGTTGGAAATGTCTGCGTTTACCATATTGGAAAGCGCAAAGTCGATAAGTCTGTAACGGCATGCGAAAGGAATTGCCGCAACAGTTCTGTCACTGGTCAATCTGGAAAGTGTATTATTATTCAAACTGGAAAAAATTATTCCTGCTGCACTTTTAGCCATTTTTTCTTAACTCCTTTCAAATTATGCCTTAGAGATTACGCTGCCGCTTGCGATAAGGGCGATCTCGTCCTTACCGGCATTCTCTTTACCAACGGTAGCGCCGGCTTCAACAACGGTGTCAGAGTCAACGATTGCGGTGTAAACACGAGCGTTCTTCTTAACGATAACGTCCTCCATTAAAACCGAATCCTTAACGATAGCCCCCTCCTCAACGATAACGCCGCCGGAGATAACGGAATTAATAACGGTACCGTAGATTCTGCAGCCCTCGGAGATAAGAGAGTTATCAACTGCCGCACCCTTGCCAACATACTGAGGAGAGCGAGCGGTATTCTTGGAATAAATGCGGAAGTCCTGATCAGCAAGGCTGATAATGGGATCGTCGCCGATAAGGTCCATATTTGCTTCCCAGAGAGAAGATATGGTTCCAACATCCTTCCAATACCCCTCGAAGCGATAGGAATAAAGCTTCTCACCGTTGTTAAGAAGGTTGGGAATAATGTTTTTACCGAAGTCGTTAGAGGAATTTTCATCCTCCTCATCATTCTCAAGATACTCGATAAGAGTCTTGGTCGAGAAGATGTAGATACCCATAGAAGCTTGATTGTTCTTGGGAACCTTAGGCTTTTCCTCAAACTCGTAGATAGAGCCGTCGGGATTGGTGTTACAGATACCGAAGCGGCTTGCCTCATCCATAGGAACGGTGATGGTAGCTACGGTACAAGCCGCGCCGGTTGCCTTATGTTGCTGAAGCATCTTGTTGTAGTCCATACGGTAGATATGGTCACCGGAGAGGATAAGCACGTAATCGGGGTCATACTGCTTGATGAAATTGATATTCTGGTAGATAGCGTTTGCTGTGCCCTTATACCAATCGGAGTGCTTGTTTCCCTGATAGGGAGGAAGCACGTACAGACCGCCTCTTATTCTGTCAAGATCCCAAGGCTGACCGTTGCTTACGTATTCGTTAAGAGCGAAGGGCTGATACTGGGTAAGCACACCAACGGTATCGATACCCGAATTGATGCAGTTAGAGAGAGGGAAGTCAATGATCTTATACTTACCTCCGAAGGAAACTGCGGGCTTTGCGATCTGTCTTGTGAGATCGTAAAGACGGGAGCCCTGACCTCCCGCAAGGAGCATTGCTATACATTCTTTTTTACAGTACATCTTTTTTCTCCTTAAATATATTATATTTTTATTTTTTTCTTGCTCGAATACTTTTTATAAATCGCGCCCGAGAAAGGAGGAAGGATCAGCTCTGCGGAGTAATTATCCCCCTGCTTTGTGATCTTTATATTCTTAAGCTCGTCGCTAAGTGTTCCCGTGTCGAAGATCGCCTCAAGTCTTACACCCTTTTCGGTAGGAATGGTAAGATGCTGATAGGATCCCGAGAAGTTAAGTGCTACGATAAGGTAGTTCCCTTTTTTGTCAAATCTTCTGAAGGCTACGGAGTTCTTATCCGCCTCGTCGGGAAGAAGCCACTTGAAGCCGTCCTCGTCAAAATCAATATCCCATAGCTCACTGTGGCCGAGATAGAATGTGTTAAGCGACGCAACGTATTCCCTGAAGCCCTTGTGATTGGGATAATCAAGCATAAACCACTCAAGAGAGTTATCGTAATCCCACTCTCTGAACTGAGCGTATTCGGTGCCCATAAAGAGCATCTTCTTACCGGGATAGGTCATCATCAGCATAAGCGAGGTTCTGGCCTGACTAAACTTGTCCTCAAGAGAACCAAACATCTTATTTACAAAGGAGCCCTTGCCGTGTACTACCTCATCGTGGGAGATAGGCATGCAGTATTTCTCCGTAAATGCGTACATAAGCGGGAAATTAAGCGCCTTGTGATGATATTTTCTATAAATAGGATCGGTTTTAACGTAAGCATAGAAGTCGTTAGCCCAACCCATATTCCACTTCATATTGAAGCCGAGACCGCCCATATTGACGGGCTTGGTAATGCCGCCGAATGAGCCGGACTCCTCAGCGATCATAAGCGCATCGGGGAATTCCTCGAATATCGCCGAATTAAGCTTGCGAAGGAAGGCGGTAGCCTCAAGATTCTCGTTTGTGCCGAGATAGTTAGGATGCCACTCGCCGGGATCTCTGTCGTAATCAAGGTAGATCATAGAGGCAACGGCGTCGACACGCAGGCCGTCTATGTGGAACTCCCTGAAGAAGTAGAGCGCATTGGAAATAAGGAAGGACTGTATCTCCTGTCTGCCGAGGTCAAAGAAGCGTGTACCCCAAGAGCGGGACTCCATTCTGTCCTTGCCCTGATACTCGTAGAGAGGCGTGCCGTCAAACTCGTAAAGTCCCCATTCATCCTTGGGAAAATGAGCAGGCACCCAGTCCATAATTACGCCGATGCCCGCCTTGTGCAGACAGTTGATAAGGTGTCTGAACTCGTCGGGGGTTCCGAATCGGGAGGTAGGCGCATAGAAGGAGCATACCTGATAACCCCAGGAGCCGTCAAAGGGATGCTCCTGCAGAGGTAAGAATTCCACGTGTGTATATCCCATCTTTTTCAGATAGGAAGGAAGAATATCGGCAAGCTCGCTGTAGGAGTAATATCTGTTATCCTCCTCGTGACGCATAAAGCTGCCGAAGTGCATTTCGTAAATGTTGATAGGCGCGGTAATATAATATTTACCGTCGGAGGTAATCGTTTTCTTTCTGTGCTCGAGCCAGCGCTTGTCCCCCCACTTAAAGTCAGTTGAGGTGAAGATAAGCGAAGCTCCGTCCGCTCCACCGCGGGAGAATCTTGCATAGGGGTCGCCCTTATCGTGAGTTCCCCTTCTGGACTTGATACGGAACTTATA
Organism: uncultured Ruminococcus sp.; assembly: GCA_964620565.1. Taxonomy (GTDB): domain Bacteria; phylum Bacillota; class Clostridia; order Oscillospirales; family CAG-272; genus UBA1740. The sequence goes on from CAZUJY010000024.1 coordinate 16,713, forward strand.
GGGCTGAAGCTCAAGAGAGGTGTTGGAAAGATACTTAAGCTCCCAGATACCGTTATCGGTTAAACGTGAAAAAGGAACGGCTCTGTGCCACCCTGAGAAATCGGAGATCAATCCTACCGACTTAGCGGCAGGCGCCCAGGTTCTGAAGGTGTACTCATATTTACCGTCCTTCATTTCTAATGAACAACCAAGATATTCGTATGCACGGAAGTTGGTTCCCTGATGGAAATAATAGCTTCCAAGATCTGTGTTAGACATACAAAATGCTCCTTTCCTAGTAATCCATCAAATATTTTAACATTTTATACTACTTTTGTCAAGTATGTTATAAATATTTATTTTATTGTATTTGCTTTTGCTTTCCGTTTCTCCTCTTAAGAATCATCTTGATTGGTGAAGCAATTATTCTGAAAATCAAGCAGAGAAACTTCAAAAACAGATTTAAAATGCAAAGGAGTATCTTACTTAATATTTCGCAAAATGTAAAATTCGACAGATAAAATGAGGCAAAAGATACAATCAGCATATATATCCTGATCGTGCCGTCGAGTGAAAGGTATGAGATCAATATAAAGCCCAGTGTAAAAAATATGATCGAAAGAAAGCTGAACACCGCCCCATTTTTCTTTGGATTTATGAATTTCTTGAAATTCGGTAAGGGGAAAATCTTCGAAAACTTAATAAATTCCGATGTAACGTCGAGGATAGAAGCAAGCATTCCTCGCACAAGTCGGCATAGCGAAAAAGCCACCGAGAATATCACCCCGAAGGCAAAGGCGTATATAACCGAATTGAATATTTCACCTATATTAAAGCCTATCATCCGAACAGTTTTTTAAAGCCCTTTTCACGTTTTTTCTCCTTACTGTAAAAGATGCCGCTGATATTACCCTCAATCTCCATCTCACCGCTCTCCTTTACAAGTGCAACTATCTTAAGTCCCTGCCCCTCAACGTTGATCTGCCCGTCCGACAGCTCAACGGTCAGAAAGTCCTGATCGAAGCTTTTTACGTTTACAGCTCCGTTAAGGATAAGAGTTGATCTGTCCTTTATATGAAGGTCTGTATGCCTTATCTCTCCCATAATATAACCTGCCTTTCGGCGGCGCTTTGTATATAAAAAGCGCCGCATATTCTCCTGATAGAAAATATGCGGCGCAATTTGTCTTTATGCTTCTGTTTCGGATATGATTTCATACATACCGGAAGCTTCGCTTTTCTTAGTAGTATCCTTAATTTCCAATACTCTTACGGTTACGGATCTGTTGCCAAAGGCTACCGTGATCTTATCGCCTATCTTAACGTCGTAGGACGCCTTCGCGCTCCTTCCGTTA